>WFXD01000108.1 GCA_015490795.1 Gammaproteobacteria bacterium | reverse complement strand
CTCTTATTCTGAATTGAAATGTAAATAAAGCCCTGCACAGAAAAAGCAAGCCCTTGCCGACAAGCCTCTATTTAACCATTTGAGTATGGAACAAAAACCCACAAACGACAAAGGCCTTTTATTGGGCCCCTGGCTCAAACTTCGCAGCCGCCTGCAAAACCGGGAAGACTCTGAGCATGAGCAGGCACTGATTCGCCTCATTGTCATCACTGGCATATTTATATATTTCTTCTCCATTATTCCTGAAAACCTGGAAAATGCTAAAGACTGGATCTTGGGCACGGCTATCCTCAGCGGCTGTTTTTTTCTTTCCGCCAGCATCTTTATCGCCATCCTGATTAACCCGGCCATTTCAGTTAAGCGCCGCATCCTTGGCATTGGGCTTGATATCTCGGCATTCAGTTTTGCGCTCTCCGTTACAGGTGAACTGTTTGCACCCTGGTATGGCGTCTATCTCTGGGTAACGCTTGGCAACGGTTTTCGTTATGGTGAAAAATACCTCTATCTTTCAGCCACGCTCTCTGTTTTAGGCTTTGGCGCAGCCATTATCACCAATCCATTCTGGATGACTCACCAGGCATTAGCCATCGGCTTGATGACTACACTCATCGTTGTCCCAAGCTATGCCGCAACCCTGATAAGGCGCCTCACCGAAGAGCGTCATAAGGCAGAGAAGGCCAATTGCGCCAAGAGTGAATTTTTGGCCCGGATGAGTCATGAGATCCGCACTCCTCTAAACGGGATTATCGGGACAGGTGATCTTCTTAAAGCATGCAAGCTGGGCTCGGAAGAGCGTGAGTATGCTGACACCATCTATGCCTCCAGCATGACACTGTTACGGCTGATTGAAGATGTTCTGGATATCTCAAAGATCGAAGCCGGCAAACTGATACTGGAGAATACCCAGTTTGATCTGCATGCCCTTATTCGCTCCATTGTACGCATGTTCGCCACTCAGGCAGAGGCCAAGGGATTAAGGATCATCAGCCATATCGGCCTGGACACGCCATATCAGCTACAGGGTGACCCACTGCATCTGCGCCAGATCCTGATGAACCTGGTAGGGAATGCAGTTAAATTTACCAATAAAGGCACTATTGAACTGCGCTGTCACACCCTGCGGAATGAAGATCAGAATGTGCTCATCCGGTTTGAGGTTACTGACACAGGGATTGGCATTGCAGATGAAAAACAGAACCACATCTTTAACTCATTCACCCAGGCAGATGAGTCCACTACCCGGCAGTATGGCGGCACTGGCCTGGGAACGGCCATTGCCAGACAGCTGGTTGAGCTTATGGGTGGACGCATCTGGTTGCAGAGCACCCCGGGCATTGGCACCAGCTTCTTTTTTGATATTGAATTCGAATATCAGGAGAGAGTCGCCAATCAGCTGGACACCCAAAGTCTGAAAGAGAGCCGTATTCTCAGGTTTGCTGACTCAGCCGGAAATAGAACCGATATCACCCACCATCTCAATAGCTGGGGCGTAGCCTTCCACAATGTTTACAATGCGCGTGATGCCATCCGCCTGCTCATAAATGAAGCGGGCCGCCACTCTCCCTATGAGGTGCTGATTCTTGACCGGGTGCCCATCGATGCTGATATTCAGCAGCTGTTGCAATCACTCCACACCGAACTGGCGCTGCATGAAATCACTGTACTTGTCGTCCAGGCCGAAGGGCAGTCTACGCCCGCACTGGATACCGCAATAGACGATATATATACGCTGTCAGAGCCGCTGGATACGGCCCTGCTTTTTAATGCACTGCATGCATCACACTCCGGGCATTATGAAGATGATGGCATTATCAGCCTGGCGCAGCATATAACCCGAAACCACACACTGCAAAAGCCATTACGCATTCTCATTGCAGAAGACAACAGCACCAATCAGATGGTGATAGGCCGCATTCTGGAGAGGGCGGGACATAACTTCAAACTGGTGGACGACGGGCTGGCCGCGCTGGATGCGATGGAAGAAGAGACATTTGATGTGGTTATTCTTGACATGAATATGCCAGGAGCAACCGGTATAGAGACATTTAAAATGTATCGTTTTGCGCATGCCAGTGAAGAGCCGGTACCCTTTATCATGCTGACAGCTAACGCAACAATCGAAGCCAGAAGAGCATGTGAAGAGGTGGGAATCAAACATTTTCTGACCAAGCCCATCTCCTCTATGCGCCTCCTTGAGGCAATATCCAAGGCGGCACAGACTCACAATATCGCAACAACACCTCACCACAACCCTGTGGCTTCAGCAGCGGATTCAACACACGCAGGTATTGATTATTCCGTGTTCAAAGATGTCATCGCCCTCGGCAGTGGCGATGATTTTCTGCAACGGTTGTGCACAAACTTTTCCGCTGACGGCAGACAGCTGCTGGAGAGCATGCACGAAGCACTCAACAGTCATGACTATCTGCATTTTCAGGAGCTGGCTCATGCACTACGAGGCTCTGCCGCAAACCTCGGACTCTCTGATTTGGAAAAGGCTGCCGCAAAAGCTGACAACCTCCCTCCAGAGCAGATACCTGAGTTTGGCAGGCAGAGCTATGCCGAGATCAACTCATCATTTAATCAGGCTCTCTCTGCCCTGAACTCCGAGCTGGTCAAACAACAGCCTGTTGCACACTAAAAACAGGTATCAGACAGCAGCAAGGCGTGG
The DNA here is from genome assembly GCA_015490795.1 of Gammaproteobacteria bacterium. Taxonomy (GTDB): domain Bacteria; phylum Pseudomonadota; class Gammaproteobacteria; order Chromatiales; family Chromatiaceae; genus WFXD01. The sequence goes on along the minus strand of WFXD01000108.1, from coordinate 14,401 downwards.
CTGCTCCACTGTTTTGCTGTTCCAGCGCCGATCCTGCGCCTTGACCAGGTACTCCATGAGCCGCATGTTTTTATGCGTCAACTGCATCGCCGCATCTACCCAAAGCGTCGTGATATCCATTAACTCTTTATACGTTAGTGGATTAAACTGATCTGCAACCTGGTCCAGACACTGGAAGCCTAAACTTCTGCTCTGTTGGTGCTCAATATACTCGCGTACAATTTCATGACCCTTTCCATTTGCTGCCAGCATATCAACCACACCCATCTCATACAGCTCTTCAGCCTTATAGACCTTGCCACTGGTTATGATACGTTTTGCCAGTGCAGGGGCGATTCTCCGGGCAAGAAAGCTAAAGGCGCCCATACCAGGAAAGAGTCCGAATACCGTCTCTGGAAAACCGAAGGTTGCGCCCTGCTCCGCAATAAGAACATTGCTTGACAGCGCCGCCTCAAAACCACCACCCAGCGTTTCACCCTGCACCAGCGAGATGGTGGTAAAAGGCAGGCCATAGCTTGTGCTCGTTGGATAGAGCACATCAATACAGGCCTTGGCATACTGAAACAGGGAGTCACGATCTCCAGCCTTGATCAACCTGATAAAATGCGCCAGATCACCACCAAGACTGAAAACATCCGGGTTCGTTGAAGCCAGCACCTGAAACATCAGCCTGTTTTTATCGCCCTTCTCATAGCCTCGCTCTGCTGTCTGGGCGATTGATTTCTGCGCAACAGCGATCTCTGCCAGCAGCTCCCGGCTCATACAGGGCCGCCCGGGAAATTTAAACTGCATCCAAACGGTTTGAAGCTCTGGCTCATATCTGATCTCCAGATGCTCAAAATGAGGTTGAAAATTTTGCTCTACAGAAAACATTCTCATTGTCTTTCCCCTTGCTTCGGTTAGATAATCAAACAAGCCCGGATGATCTATAAAACATCCGGGCCAAGCAGAAACAGTCCGCCAATACGGTGTGATTTTAATTCCCTACTAAGTATGGTTTATTTTTACAAAAAAATTTCAATATTCTCACCATTGCGGTGATAATTATCGCCCCTGTTGCAACAATAATTTGTGATGGACCCGGCATAAGAGAGAGTGATGACCCATTTATTTTGCACAGCACATAACCCATTGTTTTTATATGGTTATGTTGAGCTGAACAGAGACAGACCACAGCTCTCCCCGCCCCTATTGATCAGGTGCCCCCCTTGCAGCTGAGAGACAGATCCATTACTGGCGTCATACTCGCTGGCGGGCAGTCCCGCCGAATGGGCGGCCATGACAAAGGGCTGCTGCCGATCAACAATCGCGCCATGATTGAGTATGTCATTGAAAAGCTGTCACCACAGGTGGATGATATTTTGATCAATGCCAACCGCAATCTGGAGCGTTACAGCCAATTTGGACACAAAGTCATCACAGACCAGATCACAGGATATGCCGGGCCACTGGCAGGCATGGCCGCAGCCATTCAGGCCTGTGAGAGTGAATACATACTCAGCACACCCTGCGATGGACCATGGGTGCCAGCAGATCTGGCCTCACGACTCTTTACCCGGCTAGAGAGGGAGGGGGCCAACCTCAGCACCGCCCATGATGGCGAGCGCCTGCAACCGGTGTTTATCCTGATGCACCGAAAGCTGCTGCCATCCATCCTGAGCTACCTTGCATCCGGTGAGCGGCGGCTGGGCTACTGGGTAAAGCAGCAGAAGCCCGCCCTGACAGATTTCTCTGATCAGCCTGAACTGTTTTTCAATGTGAACTCACCAGCCGAGCTGAAGGCCGCTGAGGCAGATCTGCGCGACCCGGCACACCCGGCATCCTGATAGCATCAGCGCCTTGGCTTTGCCCGGGCGGTCGGTCTGGCGCTCCACGGATCATCCGGCCAGTAGTGTTTGGGGTAGCGCCCCTTCAGCTCTTTTTTGACCTCGCTGTAGGTTCGCTCCCAAAAGCCCCTCAGATCCTGCGTCACCTGTATCGGGCGCTGCGCAGGCGAGAGCAGATGCAGCAGAACCGGCACCTCTCCCCAGCAGACGGTGGGGGTGTCCGCCAGACCAAACATCTCCTGTAACCTCACCGCCAGCACCGGCGGTTCACCCGGCTGATAGCGCAGGCGCTTGCGCGAGCCGCTGGGCACCTGGATGGTGGCGGGCGCCCCCTGCTCCAGCGCCCGCTGCCTCTCCCACGTCAGGGTGCTGGAGAGGATCGCCTCCAGATCCAGCCGCTGTAGATGGCTTTTCCGCGAGATGCCCGCCAGCCAGGGAGCCAGCCACTCCTCCATACTCTCCGTCAACGCCCTGTCGGAGAGATCCGGCCAGCCTCCATCCGGCTGCCAGTGGCGCAGCGAGAGCAGCCGCATCTGCCAGCCACGCAGCGCATCACTCCAGGGCAGCGCCGCTATCCCCATCTGCCTGATTCCCTCCAGCATGGCGCTATTGATGGCATCGGGGTCAGCTTTTTTTATCGGGAGGCTGGCCAGCGTCAATGCACCAAGGGACTCTTTTGCCTGACTGGAGACTGCCTGCTCACGGCTATCCCACTGCACGCTGGAGACAATCTTAATGTGGCTTTTTTGCCCGCTCCTCACCTCGGACAACATGACCGGCGCTGCCAAAAAGATGCTGCCTTCACTGCGGCCAGCATCCAGCTGAGCTGCCACCAGGTAGTCACAACCACTGAGTGAATCACCCTCCGGCAGCGCCACACCCCGACCCGATGAGAGCAGGTAGCGGCTACTGGATGCCGCCCGTAACTGCGCAATACGGTCTGGATAGGCGCTGGCCAGCAGCACACCCACAGAGCATTCAACAGGGGCCGATCTGCTGCTGCCCAGGGATCGACGATACTGGCGGCTCGCCTGATCCACCTGCCTGCAGACCCTGGCATCCCCACCCATAGCGGTTACCGCCCGGGCACCCTGCGTCCGCCAACACGTCAGCAACCGCAGGCGCTGCTCGATATCCACAGATTTGACCTCCCCCATCACCCGTAACATCAGATCCCGTTCAGAGAGCAGCGCCGCCAGATCAGCGGCCAGAGCCCCCTGCCCCACAGCCTCTGCCTGTAACAACATCTGAGCCAGACGGGGGTGAGCCGGCAGCATGGCCATGCGCCGACCTGTCGCTGTAATAAGCCCCTGCCCATCCAGCGCACCCAGCCGTTTCAGTAGATCCAGAGCCTGTGCATAGGCGCCCGCTGGAGGGCTATCCAGCCAGTTCAGCTGTGCGGGATCTGTCACCCCCCACTGTGCCAACTCCAGGGCAAGCGGGGCCATATCGGCACTCAGAATCTCTGGTGGGGTGTGCGCCTGCAGCGCAGATTGGGTTGATGCACTCCAGAGCCGGTAACAGACACCCGATGCCAGCCGCCCGGCACGCCCGGCACGCTGGTCGGCGGCTGCACGCGACACCTGCACCGTCTCCAGCCGGCTCAGCCCTGTATTGGGGTCAAACCTGGGCTGTCGCGACCAGCCGGCATCAACCACCGTGGTAATCCCCTCAATGGTCAGGCTGGTCTCTGCAATGGACGTGGCCAGCACCACCCGGCGCTGCCCCTGCGGATGGGGACGAATCGCCCTGTCTTGAGCCGCTTGCGAGAGACCACCATAGAGTGGGCAGATCTCAACCCCCGGCATGCTGCACAGGAGCTCTGCAACCCGCCGTATCTCGCCCACCCCCGGCAGAAAGACCAGGGTGTCCCCCTGCTGTTCGGAGAGCGCACGCCTCACCGCCTTGGCCGCGGCCTCTGCCATCCTCTTTTTCGGCGCGGCATCAAGGTATTGGATATCGACCGGAAAGAGCCGCCCCTCTCCCGATACCACCGGCGCGCCGCCCAGCAGTGCAGAGACCGCTGCCGTATCCAGGGTGGCTGACATCACCAGCAGCCGCAGCTCATCCCGCAGCCCCTGGATAATATCCAGACAGAGCGCCAGCCCCAGGTCGGCATGCAGGTTGCGTTCGTGGAACTCATCGAAAATCACCAGCCCCACCCCTTTCAGTTCAGGGTCTTGTTGCAGACGCCGGGTGAGAATACCCTCAGTGACCACCTCGATGCGGGTCTGCCTGGAGAGCTGGCTATCAAAGCGCACCCGGTACCCCACAGATTGACCAACCCGCTCATTCAGCAACTCTGCCATGCGCGCAGCAGAGGCGCGAACCGCCAGGCGGCGGGGTTCCAGCATGAGGATGGTTTGCCCCTGGAGCCAGGGCTGCTGCAACAGCGCCAATGGAACGGCCGTGGTTTTCCCCGAGCCTGGCGGCGCAGAGAGTACGGCAGCCGGTGAGGATGCCAGCGCCTCACACAGGGCGGGCAGCACATCATGGACAGGCAGAGAGGCAATCTCTCTGATCATTGCAGATCGAGCAGGCTATCTGCCACGCTTGCGGTTGATCCAGCCCACCAGCCCAACCGAGCCAACCAACGCACTGAGGATAATGGTCTGCTGATCGGCGCCCAGCCACTTGGCACTCAACCCGAATACTGCCGCCCCCACCGCGCTGAAGGCGAGTGCCCGCATGAAGCGGCAGAATCCACAGGCAGCAAGATTTTTCTCTCTCTTCATGTCAACCCTGAATGGAGCCGTCCTCTCTGGATGACTCATCAGGGGTCATGGCCGCAGGCGACAGGCTGACATACTCGCGGGCACACTCAATGTGTCTGTCCAGCTGACTCCCTGCGGGAAAGTCCTGCGCAATCAGCCAGATCTGGGTAATCTCGTCACTCAGTTGCGGCAGCACCTTCAGCGTGCTCAGGGTGCGCTCTGCATCGAAGAAGGCGAAGGGCTCATCCAGAAAGATAAACTGCCGCCCGGTCATGGCGCTATCGACCAGCTTTTGTGAGAGCGCCAGCCGGACAGCCAGCATGATCTGCCGCTGGGTGCCGCTGGAGACCTCATCCAGCGCGGTAAAGTCGCGCTTTTGATTCGAAAAGACCTGCACATTCAGCTCTTCATCAATCTTCAGATGCTCATAGCGGCCTGAGGTAAATAGCGGCAGTGTATGCCCAACCAGCTCACGCAGGTCACGGTTAAAACGTTGTGACAGCGTTGTCTCTGCTCCAATCAGCAGCTCCGCAGCCAGGGTCTTTACTGCAATCTGATGCCGGTGTTCAGCAATCTTCTGCTGTTCGGTTTCGCGTGACTGAATCAGCTCATTGGCCTGTATGACACGTACCTGCTCCTTGCTGATGGCCTCGCTGAGCCGCTCGATCTTGTCGCGCCGGATCTGGCTCTGTTCATGCAGTTGATAGAGCTCCTGGTCTACCAGCTCACGCGCCTCATCCGGCTCTGCGGCATACTCTGCAATAGCGGCATAGATCCCGGTAAACTCACTCTTCTCTTTGGATGAGCCACCCCCGGAATCTGCCGCTTTTTCGCTGTCGGCGCTGCTGCTGGAAAGCGTTGCATTGCCCATTTGCAGGGCCATCAGCTTTCTTGCCAGATTGACCGGCGCTTCACTCAGCCCTTCAATCCGGTTTTTCATAATCAGCAGACCACCCACTGCGACAATCAGACTGAGTGCTGAAAAGGCACAGAGCTGCTCCCACATAAACCCTTTATCCTCAGAGTTTATGGCAAAGTAGCTTGACAGCACCAGCCCCAGGGTGAGCAGCAGGCACAGGATGCCGATTGAGCGGCGCCCACGGTAGGCTGCCTCCAGACGGGGGACATTCTCTTCGTAGGCGGTAGCGGCCATGCCCAGCGCCAGCACCATCTGGTCGGTCTCTTTTTGCTCCTGAACCAGCGATTTATGTTCTGCCTCAAGCCCCTGAAAATAGCCCTCCTCAATATCCAGCTCTTCCAGCCTGGTGTTGATGGCGGCAATTTCGGCTTCGGCCTCTTCAATCCCTGCCTGCTCCTCTGTTATCTCTCGCTGCACATCGCTGGTGACCATCTCAAATGTGGTCAAACCGGCCATGGTCTTTACCGCCTGACTGTTTCTGTGTGGCGTGGTGATCTCCCGCTGGGCAAGGTAGAACGATTCGATAAACTCATCGTAGTCATACCCCAGCAGTTGAAGCATGGCGTCACCCACTGCCTGCACCCCGGATGCAATGGGGTTCTCAAGGTCATCCACCCGGCATAGACGGGCACTGTGATGTCCGCTGTTATCCAAAAACCGGCTGATCTGGTATTGGGTGCCATCTGCGACGGCAAAGACAAGATCAACCGTGCAGCGCCTCTGCCCCCAGCAGATGATCTTCTCTGGCATATCCGAGCCAAAGGAGTAGGTGCGGCCAAACAGGGCGAAACAGATAGTCTCACCAATGGAGCTTTTGCCAGATTCATTCTGCCCACTGACAGCGATGATTCCCTCTTCCGGAAAACCGGAAAGCTCCAGGCTTGCGTATTTGAGTACATTTTCGGCTGAAATGCTGACAACGATCATTTCACGCTCCTCTTCATCCGTACGCGCAGTTTTCGCTTGGCCAGCTTGACCGCCTCATCAAACAGCGCCTCATCAAACGCCTCACCAGAGTTGCTTCGGCACTCGCGCTCATCTTCACAGTAGGCATCAAAGTGCGCTTCAGGGCCACGGATATCTGAGGAGCTAAGTGGCTTACTCCTGTTTTTTTGCGACATAAAGATTAGGATTCCAATGGTTGTTATCAGCGTACATGCCGCTGGATACTTTTATCAGCCGTTTATCTCAAGTAACGACTGCTGAAATATTGGCAATTCTTCAATCTGGTTGCTGCTTGCCTCTTTCACTCTCTTTAATGATTTTTGATGGTATTCAGCATTGGTCTCAAAGCCTATAAAATTACGTTTTAATGCCTTTGCTGCTACCGCTGTTGTTCCGCTGCCCATAAAAGGGTCAAGGATCAATTGCTCTTCTCTAGTCGTTAATTTTATGAGGTACTCTATTAAAGCAAGGGGCTTTTGTGCTTCATGTATTCTGGTTTCATCTCTTTTAAACCCAAATTCAAGCAGGTTTGTAGGGCTTGAGCCATTAAGCCTGCATGCATCAATATTCATTGCACCAACTTCATTTTGCAGAATGTTATCTGTAATGGTTCCCCCAACTCTATAAGGCTTCATGAACCATGCTATAGGCTCCCAAATTGGCGCTAAATTACCAAGCCTCCACCCTGCCCATTTTTTTGCTTCCTCAATAAGCCCTCTGCGCTCCAGAACAATGCTAACCCTCTGTGCCCTGTGGTGAGCTGATGGCTTTTTCCAAGCCAAAGTATCTTTTAATAAAAAGCCACTATCTTCAAATGCATTGACAACCCTGTGCAGCGTTCTTCTTGCCCCAAAAACAAATAAGAAAGAGCCATCTTTCATCTTTGGGTAAACCCCAGTTGCCCAATTTCTGCACCACTCTTGATACTCTAACCCAATATTTCTATCCGACTGCGCCCAGCCATTTATAGGTTTTCCTCTACGCTTAAAGCCTGATTTCCCTTCCTGGGCCGGGGACTGTCCCAACAAGGCTGAATTCGTATTGTTATGCAATACATCCCAATCATCCAAGCTAATCCCATAAGGAATATCAGATAAGAACAGGTCGATACTGCTATCCGCCAGTTTTGGAATAAACTCCAGGCAATTACCTAAAGTAATATTGTTTATGTAACCTTCGTTCATACTGTATTCCTAACCAAGACCAAGGAGTCCATTATCGCCAACCGACTCAAATGATCTCAATTTTCATACAGTTCCTGCATATTGATTTTGGCAATCAGCTTGCATATATGCATTCTGCCACAGAGTGCTACCCAAAAACACGAAAGCGGGCGGTTAAATCAGGCAGATCCACCTCGCTCAACTCAAGGGTTAGTGCGCTGTCCAGGGCGACAGGCTCAGGCAGCCGCAGCTTTGTCTCCATTGCCAGCGCGGGGATGATGATGGTGGCGCGTCGATCCTGCATCTCTACAACCACGCCCTCCCCCCGCCATTTACAACTGCGTTGAAGGTGGATCAGCTTCCAGTGCAGGTTGGAAAAGCGCTCGGCCTTGCGCACGCTCCCGCTAACGGCAGAGGCTGCGCCGATACGCTCTGTAACCATTTTCAATGGCAGTGGCGCCCTGCCAGAAAGGTGTGCGGTCAGTTGCTGATGCACCACCAGGTCGGCATATCGCCGGAGCGGGCTGGTGGCGCGGCAATAGACCTCCAGCCCCAGACCCGCATGGGCATCCGGGCGGCAGACGGTTTGACTGGGCCTTAGTGAGCGACGGCAGGCGTGCATCGCCGCCAGCCCGTCAGGTGGTGCAGTGATCTCAGAGGCTGCCTGGGTGGCAAATGGGATGGGGATCCCATGCTCTTTTGCAAAACGCGCTGCCGCCTCACCGGCCATCAGCATGGCATCAGTGACCATATCGCGGCTATCCACTCTGGCCAGTGGCTCAATCACTACCTCGCCGTTTACAACCTGCACCCGCACCTCGGGCAGATCCAGCTGTAGTGCACCAGCAGCATGACGCCTTGCACGGTAGCGTTGCGTCAACAGCTGTAGCTGATCAAAAGGGGCGCTCTGCAACTGCTCATCGGCCTGGGCATAGCTAAGGCGTTTCACCTGCACCCGGCTGCGCACCACTTTGATGTCGGCCAGCTCGGCATCATCCGTCAATCTGAAGCCAAACGAGAGCGCGGGCGAGGTCTCCGTCAACCCCAGTCCCAGCTGTTCTGTGACCGCCCATGGCAACATCTGCACCGTAGTCTCGGGCAGGTAGAGGTTGGCTGATCGCGCCCGCGCCTCCAGATCCAAAGGGGCATCAGGAGCCACCAGTGCCGCCACATCGGCAACATGCACCCAGATCCGGTCGCCCTCCAGGCTGATGGCATCGTCAGGGTCCTGATTGCCTTCATCATCAATGGCAAAGGCCGGGAGATGGGTCATATCGACCCGCTCCTCATCCGGCAGTGCGGGAACCGCAATCTCCGGGGATGAGAGCGGCTGATTCAGGCGCTGCGGATGGGGGTTGAATGTGGCCTCCCAGTAGCCCAGACTGACCAGCAGCCGGTGGGCGTTTTCAGGGGTCTGCTGCCGTTCAAGCAGCTGGAGAATGCGGCTGCTTTTACTCTGCTTGAGTGCGAGCCGCTCCACATCATGCAGGTGGCGATGGTCTTGCGGAATAATCCTGGCAGCCTTCAGGCGCACCAAAAACTCAGACCACTCCTGCTGCGCCGCGGCCCTCTCCCGCCGCTCTTTTTGATCTGATTCAACCTGCCCGGCTGAACGCGCACGAATCGAGTTCGGCTCCCCCTCAAAGTAGAGGCTGTCAGAGAGCAGTTGCCAGGTGGCCCATGCCGTTGCCGGGGTGAACTCATCGAAGATCAGCTCTGCCAGCTCAGGCAGATCGGTTTCGCCCTCTTCCAGCAGCTCCCAGGCCCCAGTCACCTCTCCCTCACAGGGTTTTAAATCAGAGAGCATGCCCATAGGCCCTGGGTGCAGCAGCAGGATATCCTTGGGGCGAACACGCTTTGACTTTCCGCCCTCCAGCTCAATCTCGATTTTATCGGTGACGCTGAGAACCCGGGCCGGGTGTATTTTATAGCGCACAAGACTGCCTGGTCTGAGGTTTTCCATCATGGGGATCTATTCACCGCTTTGCCTTGAAAAAAATTAATGCGATTATAGAGGGTCACTCACTATCGTGCCAAAATCATGCATAACGATTGGAAACTATTTCTTGAATCCCACTCTGCCTCTATTGCCAACGACGGCTGGGTAAGCTTTGCGCAGCGCCACCCCACTACGGAGAGTGCGCTTTGTGATCTCTCATACCTGGGACTGATCCGCATCACAGGCGGGGATAGCGTCGATTTCCTGCAGGGGCAGTTCACCAACGATGTCTCTGCACTGACCGCACAACAGTACCAGTTTAACGCCTGCTGCAACCCCAAGGGGCATATGCTGGCCAATGGCTGGCTCTTCTATCGCAGTGATGATGAGATGCTTTTCCAGCTGCCCGGTTCAACACTGCCTGCCCTGCTCAAACGGCTCTCCATGTTTGTTTTTCGCTCCGCAGTGAAGCTGGCGGATGCCAGTGATGAGCTGGTTCGGATCGGGCTTGCGGGGAGCCATGCCAGGGAGCAGCTTGGCAACATCCTGCCCGATCTGCCCACAGCGCCGCAGCAGGTTACACAAGCGGGGGATCTCACAATCATTCAGCCGCCGGGAACCACTCCTCGCTTTGAGATCATCGGGCCAGCACCATCGGTCAAAAAGGTCTGGGAGGCGCTGGCAACCGCTGCGACCCCAACAGACTCCCGCTTTTGGGCACTTCAGGATATCCGTGCAGGCATCCCCGCCATCTACCCCGCTACCGTCGAGGCCTTTATACCGCAGATGGTCAACATGCAGCTGCTCAATAGCATCAGCTTCAGCAAGGGGTGCTACTGTGGACAGGAGGTTGTAGCCCGCACACAACATCGGGGAACCCTGAAGCGCCGCATGTATCTGACCCATATCAACGGAAACCGGCAACCCTCTGCTGGTGATGAGCTATTCTCTCATAGTGCGGCACACGGTAAACCGGCCGGCAGGGTGGTGGATGCCCAGCCTGCCCCTGAAGGCGGCTTTGACGCCCTGGTTATGGTGCAGATCCCCTGCTTTGAAGCAGATGATATCCACCTCAAGGATGCATCGGGTGAAAAGCTGGTATTCCGTGCGCTGCCATACGCCTTTGCTACAGACTGATTTTCCAGCCATCACAAAAGATGCCAGACCAAAATGGACATACGGGCCAGCGATGACAATGATCTCCAATGAAGCATTTTCAGTACAGCTACAGGCCGCGATTGAAGATAACAGCATCGTGCTCCCCACCCTGCCCGAGGTTGCCCTTCAGGTGCGGGATGCCGTTGAACAGGATGGCGCTTCAGCGCAGGATATAGCCGATCTTGTGGCGACTGATGCGGCGCTCTCAGCCCGTCTGCTTCAGGTTGCCAACAGCCCGCTCTATGGCGGGAAAATCACCATTGACAGCATCCAGATGGCCATCACCCGGCTGGGCACCCGTATGGTAAGGACGCTGGTGGTCAATCTTGCCATGAAACAGATCTTTCAACCCACCACCGCCGAGCTGGATCAACGCCTGCGTCAACTGTGGGGGGAGAGCGTTCAGGTGGCTGCGCTCAGCCGGGTACTGGCGCAGCAGATCCCCCACCTGGAGAGGGATCAGGCAATGCTGGCAGGGCTGATCCACAATATCGGCTCACTGCCCATCCTCATCATGGCCGAGAATTTTCCAGAGCTGATAGAGCATGGGGGGCGGCTGGATAGCCTGCTGGCTGATCTGGCTCCCGCCATTGGTCGCCAAATCCTGGAGACCTGGAACTTCCCTGATACCTTGATATCCGTACCGGCCCACTGCGCAGATCTGGCATACGATAGCGGCGCAAGAGCTGACTATGTTGATCTGGTGCAGGTAGCAACCCTGGAGTGCAATACAGGTGCTGCCAAGAGTGCAAGCCCTGCCGAATGGGCGCAGGCACCTGCTTTTGCCAAGGTTGGTTTGAACCCGGAGGTGCCTGTGATTGAGATTGAAGGCATTGCAGAGCAGATCGATGAGGTCGAGCAGCTGTTTGAAATTTAAGGGGCGCTGCCCGGCAAATGGTCACTCAGCACGCATGTGCGGGAAGAGCAGTACATCGCGGATGGATGGCGAGTTCGTAAACAGCATCACCAGGCGGTCGATGCCAATCCCCTCCCCTGCGGTGGGTGGCAGACCGTGCTCCAGCGCGCGCACATAGTCTGCATCAAAATGCATCGCCTCATCATCCCCGGCCGCACGCTCCTCAAGCTGCTGCTGAAAGCGCTCTGCCTGATCTTCCGCATCATTCAGCTCAGAGAAGCCATTGGCAATCTCGCGCCCGCCCACGAAAAATTCAAACCGATCCGTGACGAAGGGGTTGCTGTCATTGCGACGGGCCAGCGGTGAGACCTCTGTCGGATAGGCGGTGATAAAGGTGGGGTTCATCAGGCGATGCTCGGCCACCTTTTCAAAGATCTCAATCTGCACCTTGCCCAGGCCGTAGGTATCCTTCAGCGGTATCTCCAGCCGCTCGGCCACGGCACGCGCCCGACCCGGCTCATCCAGGTCCGCTTCGGTGATATCCGGCATATATTTGAGGATCGCCTCTTTTACCGTCATACGGGCAAAGGGGCTGCCAAAGTCATAGCTTTCACCCTGATACTGTATCGTGGTGGTGCCCAGAACCTCTTCTGCCATACCCCGCAGCATCTCTTCTGTCAGGTTCATCAAATCCTGATAGTCGGTGTAGGCTTCATAAAACTCCAGCATGGTAAATTCGGGGTTGTGGCGGGTTGATAGCCCCTCATTGCGGAAGTTTCGGTTGATCTCGTAGACCTTCTCAAAGCCACCGACCACCAGGCGTTTCAGGTAGAGTTCGGGGGCAATGCGCAGAAACAGATCCATATCCAGCGCATTGTGCTTGGTGGTAAAGGGACGCGCCGCCGCGCCGCCCGGCACCGCCTGCATCATGGGGGTCTCCACCTCCAGAAAGCCACGGCCATTCAGAAAATTGCGGATGTACTGCACCATGCGGGTACGGGTGCGAAAGGTCTCCCGTGTCGTCTCGTTCATGATGAGATCGACATAACGCTGACGGTAGCGCTGCTCCTGGTCGGTCAGCCCGTGGTACTTTTCAGGCAGGGGTCGCAGGGATTTGGTCAGCAGGCGGATGCTGTCACAGCGTATCGACAGCTCTCCGGTTCTGGTCTTGAACACCTGCCCTTCGGCACCCAGGATATCACCCACATCCCACCCCTTTTTGAACTCCTGATAGATCCCTTCCGGCAGGTTGTCCCGCTGCACAAAGAGCTGGATACGGCCAGACATATCCTGCAAGTGGGCAAAGCTGGCCTTGCCCATCACACGCCGGCTCATCAAGCGTCCGGCAACGCAGACCCGGATGCCCAGCGCTTCCAGCTCCTCCGGCGTCTTTTCGCTGTACTCTGCCAGCAGCTCGCCCGCAACGGTGTTGCGGCGAAAATCATTGGGGAAGGCGACGCCCTTTTCACGCAGATCCGTCAGTTTGGCGCGGCGCTGGGCAATGAGTCTGTTTTCATCCTGGGTCTGTTCGGTCATAGATAACTCGATTAACTAATAGTGTTAGGGGTACCTGCAAAACTTCCTGGCACCAGCAGCAGGCGCTTTGGGCGGGGCGAAAATGGGCGAAAAAGCGGAATTTTACAAGTACCTCGTTACAGCCCGCTTTTCAGGCTGGCTTCAATAAACAGGTCCAGCCCGCCATCCAGGACGGCCTGGGTGTTGCCGGTCTCGACGCCGGTACGCAGATCCTTGATGCGGGACTGGTCCAGCACGTAGGAGCGGATCTGGCTGCCCCAGCCAATATCGGATTTACCCTCTTCCACCACCTGCTGATCGGCATTGCGTTTCTGGATCTCCAGCTCATAGAGCTTGGCCTTCAGCTGTTTCATCGCGGTGGCTCTGTTCTTGTGCTGGGAGCGGTCATTCTGGCACTGCACCACCGTGTTGGTAGGCAGGTGGGTGATGCGCACTGCCGACTCTGTCCGGTTCACATGCTGGCCACCCGCCCCACTGGCGCGGTAGACATCGATGCGCAGATCGGCCGGGTTGATGTCGATCTCAATATCGTCATCAATCTCGGGCGAGACAAAGACAGCCGCAAAGGAGGTGTGGCGGCGGTTGCCGGAGTCAAACGGCGACTTGCGCACCAGGCGGTGCACGCCGATCTCGGTGCGCAGCCAGCCGAAGGCATAATCCCCTTTGAAATGGATGGTAGCACCTTTGATACCTGCCACATCGCCTGGCGAACACTCGATCAGCTCGGTTGTAAACTCATGCTGTTCGCCCCAGCGCAGATACATGCGCAGCAGCATCTCGGCCCAATCCTGAGCCTCGGTGCCGCCAGAGCCTGCCTGGATGTCAAGAAAGGCGCTACAGGGGTCTGTCTCGCCAGAGAACATACGGCGAAACTCCAGCTCTGAGACCTGTTTTTCGTAGTGATTCAGGTCATCGACAACGGCGTTGACCGTCTCTTCATCACCCTCTTCAACCGCCATTGCCAGCAGATCACGCGCATCACTCAACCCGCTGTGCAGCGCCTCCAGCGTCAGCACCACAGACTCCAGCGCCGCCCGCTCCTTGCCCATCGCCTGGGCGCGCTCCGGGTCACTCCAGATGTCGGGAGCCTCAAGCTCCCGCAGAATCTCCGTCAGCTGCTCCTGCTTTTCAGCAAAGTCAAAGATACCCCCTCAGAGAGTCGGAGCGCCTCTGTAAATCGCTGATTTTATTGGTGATTGGATTTAGATCCTGCATGACTGACAACCTGGATGAAAACCGCGCATTTTACACCACAAACCGCTGTGTGGAAAACGATAAACCGCTGCCCCGGAGACCTTTTCTGTAATAAAGGCGCTATCATATTAGGAATGAGAAATTTTATAAC
>WFXD01000107.1 GCA_015490795.1 Gammaproteobacteria bacterium | reverse complement strand
TGTACGGCGGCACGCCCAGCAATATTGCCTGTGGAATGATCAATGGCGATCGGGTTGCCGTGGTGGCGGGTGTCAACCTCCCCATGCTGGTCAGAGTGCTAAACTACCCGCAGCTGGATCTGGCAACATTGGCCGAGAAGGCCGAAGGTGGAGCGCATATCGGCATCAGAATCTGCTGATTTCAATCAAAGAGCAGCAGGGTTCAACGGCCCTTTCAGGATTGCATATCAATGATTGAACAAGGGGTGACCATTGTTAATAAACTGGGGTTGCATGCCCGGGCGGCAGCCAGGCTGGTGACCTGCGCCAGCCAGTTTTCCAGCAGCGTGCAGCTGGATTACAACGGCCGGGTGGTCAATGGCAAAAGCATCATGGGAGTCATGATGCTGGCGGCTGCCAAAGGGTCTGAACTCTCATTGATTGTAGAGGGTGAAGATGAAGCCGAGGCGGCCGGGGCGCTGGCAGCGCTCATCGCCGACCGCTTTGGGGAGGATGAATGACGCTTATCTGTACCGGCATCGGCATTGGCGTCACCTCCAGTATTGCCATTGGCGAGGCATATTGCCTGCAATGCGGCCAGATAGAGGCGCACAGGCGAGTCATCAAGCCCGAAGAGGCGGCGCATGAAATTCACCGCTTTCAGCAGGCCGTCCTTGCTGCGCGCCAGGATCTGAAGGCTGTCCGGGATCAGATCCCCGAATCCACTCCGACCGACATCTGTGCCTTCATCGACACCCACCTTCTGATGCTGGAGGATGCGGCGCTGGTTGAGGCGCCCATAGAGACCATCCAGTCGCAGCTCTGCAATGCAGAGTGGGCCTTGCAGTTGCGCCGGAATGAACTGGTGAAGATATTTGATGCGATGGATGACCCCTACCTGCGCACCCGCAAGGACGATGTCGACCATGTAGTCGGGCAGATCCAGAAACATCTTGCCGGCCAGCACGACTGCCCGGTAGAGAACGGAGATGAACTCAGAGGCAAGATCATCCTGGCGCAGGATCTGACCCCGGCAGATACCATCCTGATGCGCAACCAGGGTGTTGCCGCCTTTATCACCGAGTTTGGCGGGCCGATGTCCCACACGGCCATTCTGGCGCGCAGCCTGGGGATACCGGCAGTGATCGGGGTCCATCGCGCCACCCAATACCTGCGGCATGGTGAACTGCTGATCATGGATGCCGAGCAGGGCGTTGTGCTGGCAGGCCCGGATGAGCGTACGCTACAGCACTACCGTAAAAGACGGGATGCCGAGCAGGCCTACATCATAAGCCTGCGCGTCTTGATCAATGAACCCTCCACAACCATCGATGGAACAGAGATTACGCTACTGGCAAATATTGAACTGCCGGAGGATATCGAAGTAACCAATGACGTGGGTGCTGCGGGTGTCGGGCTCTATCGCACGGAATTTCTCTACATGAACCGGGCGCAGCCACCCAATGAAGAGGAGCACCTGGCCAGTTACCGGCGAATCGTGGAGGGATTGAACGGCATCCCGATCACCATTCGCACCCTCGATCTGGGGGTGGACAAGGGGGGCGGCGGCTGCTGCCATGATATGCAGCCAGCAAGCAATCCGGCGCTTGGGCTGCGTGCCATCCGCCTCTGCCTCAAAGAGCCGAAGCTCTTCCGGCCGCAGCTGCGCGCCATCCTGCGGGCTTCTGCCTATGGGGTGGTTCGCATCATGATTCCCATGCTCTCCAACCTTCAGGAGCTGCGCGCAGTAAAGCTGATCATTGAAGAGCTCAAACAGGAGCTGAAACAGGAGGGGCACGATTTCAACCCCGATATACCTATTGGTGGAATGATTGAGGTGCCCGCCGCCGCACTGGCGGCCGACAGCTTTGCCCGGCACCTGGATTTTCTCTCCATCGGCACCAATGACCTGATTCAGTATACCCTGGCAATCGACCGGGTGGATGATGAGGTCAACTATCTCTATGACCCGCTTCACCCCTCAATATTGCGGCTGATTCAGTGTGTCATTCAGGCCGGCAAAAAGACCGGGACCCCCGTCAGCATGTGCGGTGAAATGGCCGGAACTCCCTTTTACACCCCCCTGCTGCTGGGCATGGGGCTGCGAAGATTCAGCATGCAGCCAGGCTCCATGCTGGAGGTTAAACGCATCATTCGAGCCAGTAATATTGAGCACCTGACAGAGCGGGTAACCCGCTTGATGCAGCACCTCGATGAAGAGAATGCGGTTCGTTGGGTTGCACAGCTCTACCCCGCAACCCCCTGAAAAATCCCCCGTCCCAGCGCCTCGCCTGTTACACTTGCAACCCTCTATTTTCACGACAGGCAGGTCAGGCCATCATGGCCCCTTCATCAGAACCAAACAACGAGCAGACAGGTCTGCAAAAGCTGCATGAGGTGCTGGATAGCGGCGCCCTGCAGCAGGTTGCGCGCATGCTGAATGCATTGCGGCCCGCAGAGATTGCGCACCTGCTGGAAGGCCTGCCGCTTGAAGAGCGCGAGATTGTCTGGGGCCTGGTGGGGGATGATTGCGAAGGTGAGGTCCTGGTAGAGCTTGCGGATGAGGTCTTTACCGATCTGGTCAGCAAGATGAACAAAGAGGAGCTGCTGGCGGCGGCGGAAGGGATGGATATGGATGATCTGGCCGACCTGATTCAGGATCTGCCACGAGCCGTCACCTGGGAGCTGATAGACTCCCTGGACAAGCAGCGCCGCGAGCGCCTGGAGTCGGTACTCTACTACCCGGAAGATACCGCGGGTGGCCTGATGAACACCGACACCCTGACGGTGCGGGCAGAGGTGACGCTGGATGTGGTACTGCGTTACCTGCGCCGCCTCAAGAGCAAGATCCCGCCGCAGACAGACAGCCTGATTGTGGTTAACCGGGACGATAAATATCTGGGCGTACTCTCCCTGACCGACCTGTTGACGCATGAGCCATCCGATACCGTGGCTGAGGTGATGTCGCTGGATCTGAAACCGATACCGGCCTCCTGGCCCGAGCGCAAGGTGGCCAATCGGTTCGAGCAGCATGACCTGGTCTCTGCGCCGGTGGTCAATGATGAGGGCAAGCTGGTGGGACGAATCACGATTGATGATGTGGTAGATGTGATTCGTGAAGAGGGCGAACACCAGTTTATGGGGCAGGCAGGTCTGTCAGAGGATGCCGATATGTTTGCGCCGGTGGCGGTGAGTGCCCGCCGCCGTGCGCTCTGGCTGGGGGTCAACCTGATGACCGCCTTTCTGGCCTCCTGGGTGATCGGGCTGTTCGAACAGACCATTGAGCAGATCGTTGCACTGGCGGTGCTGATGCCGATTGTTGCCAGCATGGGCGGCGTGGCCGGGACTCAAACCCTGACACTGGCCATCCGTGGTCTGGCGCTGGGGCAACTGACGGATAAAAACGCCCGCTGGCTGATGAAAAAGGAGATTGCAGTCAGCCTGCTCAACAGCCTGATCTGGGCGGTGGTGGTGGGGGTGGTTGCCGGGCTTTGGTTTGACAGTAGCAATATTGCACTGCTGATAGCGGCAGCACTGACGATCAATCTGCTGTTTGCGGCACTGACAGGCGCAGCACTGCCGCTGCTGCTTGACCGGCTGGGTATCGACCCCGCCCTTGCAGGCGGCGTGCTGCTCACCACCGTAACCGATGTGGTTGGCTTTCTTGCCTTCCTTGGGTTGGCGACCCTCTTTTTGCTTTAGTCGAGTTTTGTAGCGCGACGGTACTCCGTGCCGCGACAGCCAGCACAGGGTGGGATATGGCCTGTTTTTTGAAAATGGATCTCCTTGCCACAAGCGGTGCAGACCAGCGTACCAGGGCCGGTAATCTCACCTGTGTGGTACATTGAAGCGCGACGGGCCTGCTGCGCCAATGCCTCCAGTTCGAGCTTGGTCTTGTCTGCGACATTGGCAAACATCTCGAGCAGCCGATCCTCTATCAGCTCCAGGTCGAATTTGCCCCACTCCTTGAACTCCTTGCCGGTCTCGGAGAGAAAATCTGCGGCATCATGCATGTCACGCTCAAGGTAAGTTGCAATCTTCTCTGCTTCATCGCGCGTCAGCTCGCCCACCTCAATGGCGGTTTCACGCGCATGCTCAATATTCTTTTTCAGCGCGGGTATTGTGGTCTGCTCCGCCTTTTTGATGGCGTCGCTGACCCGTTTGAGCATGGTGTCGTAGGCTTCGGTCAGATGTTCAAGCGTATCTTTCTGGTTATTGGGTACCATGGCAACCTCCTCATCAATGCGGGCTTTCTACCTCTAAGTGTGACCTATTCTGGGTGGTATGCAAGTATTTGAATGGCAACAGTTACAGATTCAGGAAAAGAACTTTAACCCGCTTCGGCGCTGGGGTATCCTCTGTCAGTTAACCCTCCACTACCGCCATAACGATGCAAGAAACCTATAATCCAGCAGCGATCGAGCAGGATGTCCAGAGCTATTGGGTATCCCACAACTCCTTCCGTGTAAAAGAAGAGAGCGACAGAGAGAAATTCTACTGCCTCTCGATGTTTCCCTACCCCAGTGGCAAGCTGCACATGGGGCATGTGCGCAACTATACCATTGGCGATGTGATTGCCCGCCAGCAGCGCATGCTGGGCAAGAATGTGCTGCAACCGATGGGGTGGGATGCATTCGGCCTGCCCGCAGAGGGGGCGGCCATTAAGAACAACATGCCGCCCGCCAGCTGGACCTACTCCAATATCGAATATATGCGCGACCAGCTGAAGCGGCTGGGGTTTGGCTACGACTGGTCGCGTGAGCTGGCAACCTGTCAGCCGGATTACTACAAGTGGGAGCAGTGGCTCTTTACCGAGCTGTACAAAAAAGGGCTGGTCTACCGCAAAAATGCCATAGTCAACTGGGATCCGGTGGATCAGACAGTGCTGGCCAACGAGCAGGTGATTGATGGGCGTGGCTGGCGCTCTGGTGCACTGGTCGAGCGCCGGGAGATCCCCCAGTGGTTTATCAAAATCACCGCCTACGCCGATGAGCTGCTGGATGAGCTGGACAATCTGACGGGCTGGCCAGAGCAGGTGCGTACCATGCAGCGCAACTGGATTGGGCGCTCGGAGGGTGTGCAGATCAGTTTTGCTATCCCGGGGTCGAATGACGCTCTGAGCGTATTTACCACCCGCCCCGATACCCTGATGGGCGTCACCTATGTGGCGGTAGCGGCAGAGCACCCACTGGCGCTCAAGGCGGCGGAAGGCAATCAACCGCTGACAGACTTTATCGACGAGTGCCGCCAGGGTGGCACCTCTGAAGCGGACATTGAAACCATCGAGAAAAAAGGGATGCCTTTGGGGCTCTCTGTTGTGCACCCTGTCACGGGGGAAGATATCCCCGTCTTTGCCGCCAACTTTGTGCTGATGGGTTATGGCACCGGGGCAGTGATGGCCGTACCGGCACATGACCAGCGTGATTGGGAGTTTGCCACGAAATATGGCATCCCTATCCGGCAGGTGATCTTTGCCAGAGATGGCGCCGACTGCTCGGTTGCTGAAGCGGCCTATACAAAAAAAGGGGTGCTGAAGCACTCCGCCCCGTTTGATGGGTTGACCTCTGAAGAGGCCTTTGACGCCATTGCCGATCATCTGAAGAGAGCGGGCAGGGGCGGCAAGCAGATCAACTACCGTCTGCGTGACTGGGGCGTCTCCCGGCAGCGCTATTGGGGCGCCCCCATCCCAATGATTCACTGCGAAAAATGCGGCATCGTGCCGGTGCCCGAAGCGGATCTTCCTGTGGTGCTGCCGGAAGATGTCGCCTTTGATGCGACAGGTGGCTCCCCCATCAAAAAGATGCCGGAGTTCAGCAAGACCAGCTGCCCCGAGTGCGGTGGCGAGGCCGAGCGTGAAACCGATACCTTCGATACCTTCATGGAATCATCCTGGTACTACGCCCGCTATGCCTGCCCGGATGCCGATGAGGCGATGCTGGATCAGCGTGCTGACTACTGGTTGCCGGTCGACCACTACGTCGGTGGAATTGAACATGCGATTTTGCACCTGCTCTATGCCCGTTTTTACCATAAGCTGATGCGCGATGTGGGGCTGGTGAGCTCCGATGAACCCATTACCAACCTGTTGACCCAGGGTATGGTTGTGGCAGAGACCTACTATCGCAATGAACCAGGCGGCGGCAGACAGTGGTTTAATCCGGCCGAGGTTGATGTTGAGACCGATGATAAAGGGCACCCGGTTGTTGCGCGCTGCCAGGCAGACGGCCAGCCGGTTGAGATTGGTGGCATCGAAAAGATGTCAAAATCAAAAAACAACGGGGTTGATCCGCAGCGGCTGATTGATCGCTACGGCTCCGATACGGTGCGTTTGTACACCATGTTTACTGCGCCACCGGATCAATCGCTGGAGTGGTCGGACAATGGCGTTGAGGGTGCTTACCGATTCTTGAAACGGCTGTGGGCACTGGCGGCAAAGAACAGCGAGCGGATCAAAGCGGGTGGAGGCGGGATTGCCGAGCTGGATAGGCATCAGCAGCTGGCGCGGCGGGAGATCCATGCCGCGCTGAAGCAGGCAACCCGCGACTACGACCGGCAGCAGTTTAACACCGTGGTTTCGGCCTGCATGAAGATTGTCAATACACTCTACAAACTGGGTGATAGCGCAACGGATAGCGCGATATTGCATGAAGGGATGGGCATCACCCTCTCTCTGCTGGGGCCTGTTGCACCGCACATCACGCACCATTTATGGCGCGAGTTGGGTTATGGCGATGATATTCTGGATGCCAGCTGGCCCCGGTTTGACCCAGAGGCGCTGAGGCAGGAGAATATTCAGATCGTGGTTCAGGTCAACGGCAAGGTGCGCGCCCGTATCCAGGTTGCTGCAGATGCAGACAGGGCTTCCGTTGAGAAGAGTGCGCTTGCCGACGAGCATGTCCAGCGATTCATTGGCGATGCGCAGGTGCGAAAGGTAATTGTTGTGCCGGGCAAACTGGTAAACGTTGTGGCGAAGTGACACCTAGGTGACAGGGTAATCAGCATGCAAAATGGATCGGAAGGGGGGCTTGATTCCCGCAGCTTTGCGGATCACAGGGCCAAAGCCCCGCTTGCGAATATTGGCCGAATGCGCATTACATATTGATAAAACAGAAAAATTAAGAGTTGAAAACAATGCACAGAAAACCCTGCTTATTTATTGCTGTTTTGATGGTTGTGCTGCTTGCCCTGCTGCAAGGCTGCGGTTTTCAACTGCGTGGCGCAGCTGAGCTGCCATCCTCGATAAGCCCGCTCTATATACAGGGCGTGGGTGAGCATGACCCCCTGCGCAGAGATTTTCGGCAAGTTTTTAATGGTGCAAATGTTCAACTGACTACCGACCAATCAAAGGCCAGCTCCATACTTGGCATCACCCGACAGAAACAGGATCGCCGGGTGCTGTCCGTCGATAGTCGTGGCAAGGTCGTTGAGTATGAGATCCATCAGTCGCTGGAGTTCGAGCTGCTGGATGCTGATGGAGCTTCGCTGATAGAGCGCCAATCCGTTGGCGCTCAACGGGCATACGAAAACCCGGAGACGGGTATTTTAGGAAAGGATCAGGAGGAGAAGCTGCTGCGCCGTGATCTTCGCCGAGATCTGGTTCGGCGTGTCATTTACCGGATGCAGGAGCAGCTCCGGTAAAAGCCCCTTTCGGGATACAGGCGCATGATCCGCTTACCTCTACTTCGTAAAGAACCGAGCCATGCGCCTGCGTATTGATCAACTTGAAGCACAGCTGGCCAAAGCGCTCGCTTCAGTCTATTTCATAACGGGTGATGAGCCGCTGCAGCTGGGGGAGGCGGCCGATGCCGTTCGCCGTGCTGCAAAAGATGCAGGTTATAACAGCCGCGAGATCCTGGATGCCGTAAAGGCGTTTGATTGGAACGAACTGATGGCCGAGGCCAATAGCCTCTCCCTGTTTGCCGAGAAGCGGGTGATTGATCTTCGTCTCTCCAGCGGTGCTATCGGCCGCAATGGCAGTAAGGCGCTTGTTGAGTATGCCGCAAGGCCGCCAGCCGATACGCTGCTGCTTGTCACCTCACCCAAGCTGGACCGCTCCCAGCAAGGCAGCAAGTGGGTAAAGGCACTGGATGAGTGCGGCGTACTGGTTCAGATCTGGCCCATAGATGAACAGCGGCTGCCATCATGGATTGAGCGGCGGCTACGAAAAAACGGGCTGATCCCTGAAGCGGACGTGGTGTCGATGATGGCTGAGCGGGTAGAGGGTAATCTGCTGGCAGCCGCGCAGGAGATTGACAAGCTGTTGCTGCTGAATGGCCCAGGGGTCATCACAGTAGAGAAGCTGCTGGAGTCCGTTGCCGACAGTGCTCGCTTTGATGTTTTCGGTTTGGTGGACAGCGCACTGATGGGAAAACCCGCAAGAGTGATACGTATGCTGGCCGGGCTTCGTGCAGAGGGTGTTCCACCGACCGTGGTGCTTTGGGCATTGGCGCGCGAGATCCGCCAGCTGGCCGGCATGGCCTATGCGATAGAGCGGGGGCAGTCACCTGATCAGGCAATGGCAGCCTGTCGGGTTTGGAATCAACGCAAAGCGGTAGTGCGCCAAGGCCTTGCCCGATTGAGATGCAGGCGCTGGCAGCAGTTGCTCGCGCTCTGTGCGCGTGGTGACCGAACCATCAAGGGGCAGGAGAGGGGAGACCCCTGGCAGCTGTTGGAAAGTATCGCTACAACAATGGCGGGGCTGCGCCCGCTACCTGTTTCCCGCTAGGAGCCTGTCGGGCTTAGGATGAACTGGCTGCGGAAGTGGGAGAGCGGCTCAAATATCCCCGGTTTTTCGTTGCGTAGGCCCACTATGCGCCTCAAAACCGGAAATATTTGCGCTCACTCTCCCGCTCCCTCGCTACAATCCACCTAAACCCGACAGACTCCTGGGGCAATGTTGTGATTATCAAATAAAAAAGCTGCCCCATCCTGGTGATGAGGCAGCTTTAGTTTGAGCGTAAAGTAATTTGTATTTACAGGAGATGCAAACTACTTCTTCTCTTCCCCTCCGCATGATGTGTCGCTGTCTTCGCAGCAGCATCTCTTGATCTCTTCGTTATCCAGCAGCCCTTTCTCTTTCAGAAAGCGGGCATAGGATTGATCTACGTTGTAGATGTGATTGACAAGCCAGTCCCGCGCCATGGGGGCGACATCAAGCAGCGCATCATGGCCTCGCTCATTATAGTCATCAATAGAGGCAGCAACGCGGGCCAGCATATCGTCGTGTATCTTCTTGTGCGCCTCGTAGCCAGGATAGCCGTGGCGCTGCATCAACATCTCTTCCCTGGCGAAGTGGGTTTTTGTCCATTCAGCCAGCTCCTCTATGGCCTGCTTCTCAAAGCATTCACCGGTATGGTAGTCGACCGCCATCTTCAGCTTGTTGATCAGGTTCATCAGTTTTTGATGGTCTTCATCGATCAGGTCTACGCCTACGTTGTATTTGTTCTGCCATTTCACATAAGCACGCTTTTCCAGTTTATTGTTCAGGACAGGCAGGCCAATGAGCAGCGCCAGTATTATCCATGGAGCGGGGTGCAGCATGCCAAAGGATACGAAGGCGACAACCGCAGCAATGGCTAAGATGCCAAATAGCATGGCTTGGAGTAACATCTTTATGGCTTTCATTGATCCACCTTAAAATTGTGAGTTTGTTTATGTGTGTGCTTATTTTGTACAGATTGTGGCTGCTAGCAGGTTGGTGGTGCCAGAGTCGAAGCATCATTGATATGCAAGCGTATCATGCCGGAAGCGTGACAGAGATTTCGGTATAATTTATTGACTTACATCAAAAGCCATCATGGCATGCCAAGGGTTTCTTGAGCAAAAAAGAATATTTTGATTTAGGTCAAAGACGCTAAACAGCAGAACCATCACTGTACGCTCCGACAGTTTGTCGCGTCACTGTGGGTGCCGTGCTAAGCGGTCTCGGTTTTTACAGCTGACATCTATTAATAAATCAGGGGAAATAGGTTAATGAAGAAATCACGTTTCGGAATATCTGCTCTGGGCCTGGCCATGGGTCTGGCTATGTCTGGTGTAGCGTCTGTGGCTACTGCTGGAGGTCCTACTCTTTCAGAAGCTGACTTTGAAAAAGCAAAAACCCTATACTTCCAGCGTTGCGCGGGTTGTCACGGTGTTCTGCGTATAGGTGCTACCGGCCCTAATCTGGAGCCCAAACCCAACAAGAAGAACGACATGAAGGGTACCCTCAAGCTGGGTCAAAAGCGTCTGGAGAAGATCATTGCCTTCGGCACAGAAGGTGGCATGAACAACTTCGATGACCTCTTCAGCAAAGATGAAATCGCCTTGCTGTCCACCTACATCCAGATGGAGCCACCTGTTCCACCTGAGATGTCTCTGGATATGATGCGGGAGCGTACCAAGGTCTATGTTGAGCCAAAGGACTACCCCAGCAAGCCTATGCATGGCCTCAACTGGGAGAACTTCTTCGTCGTCATCGAGCGTGATGTCGGTAAAGTGGCCATCATTGATGGCGACACCAAAAAGATCGTCGCTCATCTGGATGCCGGTTACGCAGTGCACGTTATCAAGGCTACTGAACATCACAAGAAAGACCACGCCGAGCATCCAGGTCGTTTCTGGTACTCCATTGGCCGTGATGGCAAGCTGAACAAATACGACCTGTGGCAGACCCCGGACAAGATGCTGGTTGCTGAAACCCAGATCGCCTATGATGCTCGCGACGTAGCCGTATCCGGTGACGGCAAGATCGTCATTGCTGGTGGTTACTGGCCTGGACACTTTGTACTGGTTGATGCCGATAGCATGTTGCCGATCAAGGTTGTCTCTACCCGTGGTATCAATGTTGACGGTGAATTTGTCAACGAGTCTCGTGTTGCTGCGATCTACACCACACCTAATGAGTCCGCATTCCTGGTTGCTGCCAAAGAGCTGGGTCAGATGTGGCAGGTGGACTACACCGATCTGGACAACCTGAAGATCTCCATGATCAACTCCGCCAAGTATCTGCATGATGGTTTCTTTGATACCACAGGCCGTTACTTCCAGATTGCTGCAAACGCCTCCAACAAGATGGTTGTTGTAGACACCAAAGATGGTGGTACGCTGGAAGCCATGATCGATACAGCCAAGAAGCCGCATCCTGGCCCAGGCGCCAACTGGATTGACCCAGAATGTGGCCCTGTGGGTGGCACCGTATTCCTGGGAGAAGGTCTGGTTACCGCTTGGGGTAATGATCCAGAAGGGCATCCTGATCAGGCCTGGAGGATCTGCTACAGCGTTGAAACTGACGGCGCCGGCGCGTTCATTCGCACGCACCCGAACAGTGACTATGTCTGGGCTGATCAGCTGAAGCATCCCGAGATTGAGGTGCAGCAGAGTGTACAGGTCATCAACAAGAAGACCCGTAAGATTGAGAAGACCATCCGCGTCACCGAAGGTGATAAGATGCTCGCTCTGCACATGGAGTTCAACAAGGACGGCACCGAGGTATGGGTTTCAGTCTGGAACCGTAAGGACAACATGAAGCCTAAAGGTGAAATTGTGGTCTATGATGCCAAAACTCTCAAAGAGATTGCACGCATCAAAGGCCTGACAACACCGACAGGCAAGTTCAATGTCTACAACCGCATCAATCACGTGACATAACAGTCCGTGTAGATGTTGTTTAATGAAAGCGGGCATGGATATTCGATATTCATGTCCGCTTTTTTTATAAAACCATTTGAAAGCATAAACCTAGAAAAATCAGTTGAGCCTACTGCGAGCATCTAATGCACTCAATCTACAGGTTTTTTCATATATTTTGAACCCACCGTATGGGTGATACGGCTTCGTTTAAAATATATGAAAAAACCTGTATCTTTAAGTACCTTGGCCGCTCTCGCTACGGCTCAACTGATTTTTTTAGGATAATATATAAATTGCTTGATTAGCACGATGCTTCTATAGCAGCGGGAATAGAGCATAATTGAACCCAGGCTTAAGGTTCTGTATCGATCTGCCTGGTTTTTTTTGCACTTTATAAAAAGAGTATCCCCCCATTGCTGTAAACTATCTGGAGTGTCGTGCTAATTTAGTATTTTTTAAGTCCATGCGTGGGGGCGTAAGACTATGGTTGAACCATTAAAAAAACCGAATTTTTTCTCTCGAAGGATCGCAATGGGAGCCACTGTCGGCAGCGCGGTCGTTTTCTTCATTGTCGGTGTTTTTTTCTGGGCTGGTTTTAATACCGCCATGGAGGCTACCAATACAATGGATTTCTGTATCGGTT
Organism: Gammaproteobacteria bacterium; assembly: GCA_015490795.1. Taxonomy (GTDB): domain Bacteria; phylum Pseudomonadota; class Gammaproteobacteria; order Chromatiales; family Chromatiaceae; genus WFXD01. The sequence goes on along the minus strand of WFXD01000107.1, from coordinate 2,831 downwards.
GCCATGAGATGGAAGAGAACGTCTATCAGGAGTATCTCCCTACTATCCACTATGCAAACCGCACGGGTGTGCGTGCAGGCTGCCCTGATTGCCATGTGCCCCGCCCCTGGATCGCAAAAATGATCCGCAAGGTTCAGGCCAGCAGTGAGGTTTATCATAAGATTTTGGGTACAGTAGATACCCCGGAAAAATTTGATGCTAAACGTCTGGAGCTGGCCAAACGCGAGTGGAATAGAATGAAAAGTACAGATTCCCGCGTGTGCCGGAACTGTCATAACTTCGAATCAATGAATCCCAAGTTTCAGCGTCCGCGGGCACGGAAGCAGCACCTGAATGCCTTCGAGACAGGCCAGACCTGTATCGATTGCCACAAGGGTATTGCGCACAAGGATGTTCGTAGCCTGCTTACAGAAGAGGAGTTGGAAGAGCTGGAAGCACCAGATCCAGCAATGATTCGTGAAGTGCCTCAGCTGTACCTGGATGGTTTAGCTGCGGTAGAGAAGAGTGAAGCTGAAGCAAAAGCCAAGAAGCAGGCAGCCAAAGAGAAGGAGCGTGCTGCGAAGAAGGCTGCCAAAGAGGCGGAGAAAGTACGCATCAAGAAGGCGGTGGCTGATGCCCTTGCGGCCGCTAGTGGCGGTGCTGCTGTAGGCGGATCTACCGCTGCGAGCGGTGGCGTTTCTGGTCCAGACTGGAGCGATGTACCAGCTCGAGAGATCAATGTATTCTACCCCGGTCAAGCCTCTATGGAGTGGACGCTGACAGGTAAAAATCATGGCGGTGCCCGCGCCTTCACCAAAGGTGGCGATCGTTGCTTTGACTGCCACGATAATGAGGCCCTGGATATGGGGCCGCGGATCGTCGATGGCAAACATGAGAATGTAGCGGAGCCTACGGTTATCCCGGGTAAGCGAGGCTCTTTCCCGGTTCAAGTACAAGCTGCCCATAATGGCAAGAGCCTCTACCTTCGCTTTCAGTGGGAAGCGGGCGATCACGCCCCGGCTCCATTCGTTGATGGTGGCAAGATGGATCCCAAAAACCCCACCAAGCTGGCCATAATGTTGGCTTCAGACGAGGTGGAGTATGCTGCCCAGGCAGGCTGCTGGGGTACCTGCCATCATGACCTGAATGGCATGCCTCACCATCCGGAAGGGAAGGATGTTACCAAGTACATCAAAGAGAGCCGCACCAAGATCGAGATCAAGGGACGCCGTGGCAAGATGCGCGGTGGCTGGGACAAACGCAAATCCGATGCCGAAATTCAGAGTGAGCTGGATGCAGGCCACTTCATGGATATTCTGCGGGTCAGCTCTGGTACAGGTAAGACTGAGGATGGTTATGTTCTGGCAGACCGCATAATGAAAGGTGGCCAGGAGGTTATTGCCAGTGCCACACTGGATGGCACTACCTGGACAGTGGTTATGGAGCGGGCACTGACCTCTGACAAGCCTGGTGATCTGAATCTGGCTATGGACAAGGTCTATAACCTTGGCTTTGCAATCCATGATGATTACAGCAATGGCCGTTATCACCATGTTTCGCTGGGCTACAAGCTGGGTTTTGATAATGCCGAAGCTGAAATCAACGCAGTTAAACGCGATATCAAATCAGCTCCGGCTCCTGCAGCGCCCGGTGCTGCAGCTAGTGGCGGAGGTGGGGCAACAGTTGCTGCAAATATTGATTGGGATAAAGCCGCAGGTCGAGAGATCAATGTATTCTACCCTGGCCAAGCCTCTATGGAGTGGACGCTGACCGGCAAAAATCATGGCGGTGCCCGCGCCTTCACCAAAGGTGGCGATCGTTGCTTTGACTGTCACGATAATGAGGCCCTGGATATGGGGCCGCGGATCGTCGATGGCAAACATGAGAATGTAGCGGAGCCTACGGTTATCCCGGGTAAGCGAGGCTCTTTCCCGGTTCAGGTGCAGGCGGCTCATGATAAAGATAACCTCTATCTGCGCTTTCAGTGGGAAGCGGGTGACCATGCCCCGGCTCCATTCGTTGATGGCGGCAAGATGGATCCCAAAAACCCCACCAAGCTGGCTGTGATGCTGGCTACAGATGAGGTGGAGTATGCTGCCCAGGCAGGCTGCTGGGGTACCTGTCATCATGACCTGAATGGCATGCCTCACCATCCGGAAGGGAAGGATGTTACCAAGTACATCACAGAGAGCCGCACCAAGATCGAGATCAAGGGACGCCGTGGCAAGATGCGTGGTGGCTGGGACAAACGCAAATCCGATGCCGAGATTCAGAGTGAGCTGGATGCAGGCCACTTCATGGATATTCTGCGGGTCAGCTCTGGCACAGGTGAGACCGAGGATGGTTATGTTCTGGCAGACCGCATAATGAAAGGTGGTCAGGAGATTACTGCCAGTGCCACCCTGGATGGCGATGTCTGGACCGTAGTGATGCAGCGGGCGCTGACCTCCGACAAGCCTGGTGATCTGGATCTGGCTATGGACAAGGTCTATAACCTTGGCTTCGCAATCCATGATGATTACACCAATGGTCGCTATCACCATGTATCCCTGGGTTACAAACTGGGCTTCGATAACCCTGAGAGTGAGATCAACGCCACAGCTCAGTAATAGTGAGGAGCTGTTGCCTTTGATCTGGGTTTAACCTGGGTATTCCATGAGATTGCAGGCTGGCCTGCTCCATGGGATGCCCAGGTTAAATGAGTTTGCAGAGCATTCCCCCTAGTACTCCGTCAAGGTGATAACTTGGGATGCAGCCAGCCGGAAAGCGGTTAGCTGCTAGGCGCGCGACCGCAGGACTAGCAGCGCTAATTCAAGGGAGCGCAACAACGCAGATGAGCGCTTTCCGGCTGG
>WFXD01000106.1 GCA_015490795.1 Gammaproteobacteria bacterium | reverse complement strand
GTCCTAATGCCATCAAAATATTGACCGGCCTCTACCCCTGCTGCTCCGCACGCCCCTATCATCTTCCATGATCAGGGGTGTGACCAGCGGGTTCATGAGAGTTAGGATGAACTGGCTGCGGAAGTGGGTGAGCGGCTTCAAATATCCCCGGTTTTTCGTTGCATAGGCCCACTATGCGCCTGGCTCCTAGCTAATGGCTTGTATTGCTCCATTTATAGACTCGAAAAAAGATTTTAATTCCTGTAAATTCCACCCATTATTAGATATATGTAACAATTACAACAAGTTATCTGCTTATCTGCTTTTCAGGCATTTCATTCTGCAAGACAAGCAAGTGGCATCATGATAGGGTGCGATCATCTCTTGATTGTTATGGCTACGCCCTTTTGTAGCCTGAAATGGTAGATGGTCAATGACGGAAAAAGAGACTCAGGAAAGCCTTCATACACTGGATTTTGAGCAGTGGCTGGATATCGCCCAGCAGGATGCCGACACCTTTGAATCCATGCGCCTGGCGGCTATCGAAGAGCTTATCGCATCAGCCCCGGAGAAAGATCAGAAGCGTCTGCGCTGCCTTCAGTGGCGCATTGATCAGGAGCGCCGCCTCTCCAAATCGCCCATGGGGGCCTGTATCCGGATCTCCCGCATGATGTGGGAGACATTGATAGGCAAAGAGGGGCTTACAGCGCATCTCCAAAGTCTGACGGAACCCGGCAAGCCGGGAGGCTACACGGTTAGATCCCACCCACACCAAGCGCAGGTGATACCTCTTCGCCCGGACTGCTGAGCCACTTGCCCAGGCTGGAAAAGCTGGCTTGAATGGCTTGAATACGCTACACTTTGTTTGTTATGGATGGGGCTGATGCAGCCCCTATTTTTTTCGCCCCGCCAAGGGCCAATGTTTTTCCCGGAGTTGAATTATGGCGCGTATCACGGTAGAGGATTGTTTGGAAAATGTAGACAATCGATTTCATCTGGTTCTGCTGGCCAGCAAGCGTGCTCGCCAACTGGTGAACGGCGTCGATCCACTTCTGCCCTGGGAAAACGACAAGCCAACAGTAGTGGCGCTGCGCGAAATAGCAGAAGGCCTGGTAGACGATGCCACCATCAACCCGCCCCAGGAGATCATCGACCCTGATCAGGCGCTGAGCGCCGAGATGGCCGAGATCACAGAAGCGGACACCCCTGCTGCCAGTGAGCGGTAAAAGAGGGATCAAGGGCGAATCGGCCGGCGGCTGGAGTTGCCCGTTTCATATTCACTAAAGCAGTATGGCCAAGCCCCTCACAGCGCCTGCCAAACCTTCCCCGGATACCGGGTCAGGCGACTCGCCCCTCTCATCGATCGATGCGTTTTGCAGATCCCTGGCCTCTTACCTTGATCCAGAGCAGATCCATGAGGTACGCCGCGCCTTCCAGTTTGGCAGCGAGGCCCACAAGGGCCAAACACGCAAGACGGGCGAACCCTACATCTTCCATCCGCTCGCCGTAGCCTGCATTCTGGCTGAGATGCACATGGATCATAAGTGCCTCATGGCCGCCATTCTGCACGATGTCATTGAAGATACGCCCACGGCAAAAGAGCAGTTGATCGAACACTTTGATGAAGAGATTGCCGAGCTGGTGGATGGCGTCAGCAAACTGACCCAGATCGATTTCAAGACCCATGCCGAGGCACAGGCCGCCAGCCTGCAAAAGATGCTGCTGGCGATGACCAAGGATATCCGCGTCATCCTGATCAAGCTGGCAGACCGGCTGCATAACATGCGTACGCTGGGCGTGATGCGCCCGGAAAAGTGTCGCCGAATCTCACGCGAAACCCTGGAGATATACGCTCCCATTGCCAACAGGCTGGGCATCAATACAATGCGGCTGGAGCTTGAGGAGCTGGGTTTTATGGCGCATTGGCCGATGCGGTACCGCGCCCTGAAAAAGGCCGTGGCCAGTGCGCGGGGCAACCGCAAAGAGGTGCTGAGCATGGTTGAAACCGCAATCCAGGAGCGCCTGCGCCAGGAGGGTCTGCCGGGTGAGGTTGTCGGCCGACAGAAGCACCTCTACAGCATCTACAACAAGATGCGGACAAAAAAGAGCTCTTTCTCCGAGGTGGTTGATGTCTTTGCCTTTCGCATTACGGTAGACAAGGTTGATACCTGTTACCGGGTGTTGGGCGCGGTGCACAACCTGTATAAACCCATGCCTGGCCGCTTTAAGGATTTTATTGCGATACCCAAAGCCAATGGCTATCAGTCGCTGCATACCTCGCTGTTTGGGCCGCACGGGATGCCCATCGAGATCCAGATCCGCACCGGGGAGATGCATCAGCTCTCGGAGTCCGGCATTGCCGCACACTGGATGTACAAGACCGGTGACGAGGGGAGCGGCTCTGCCCAGGCCAGGGCCTCCGAATGGGTAAAAAATCTCCTTGAGATGCAGAAAGGCGCCGGTGATTCACTGGAGTTTCTGGAGCATGTCAAGATTGACCTGTTCCCCGATGAGGTCTATGTCTTCACCCCGCGCGGAGAGATTATGGTGCTGGCCCAGGGGGCGACGGTAATCGACTTTGCCTATGCAGTTCATACCGATGTAGGCAACCAGTGCGTGGCTGCGCGGGTTGACAGGCGGCTGGCGCCATTGCGCAGCCGCATCTACAACGGGCAGACGGTTGAGGTTATCGCAGCACCCGGCGGTTCACCCAACCCGGCGTGGCTGAACTTTGTGGTGACGGCAAAGGCGAGGGCCAATATCCGCACCTATCTGAAAAATCTTCAGCAGCAAGAGGCGGTCAGCCTGGGGAGACGATTGCTGGAGACAGAGCTGCACGCCTATGACCAGTCACTCGGCAGCATTCCAGAGAGTAGAATTCAGCAGCTTCTGGCAGAGTTCAAGCACCATCAGCTGGATGACCTGCTGGCCGATATAGGGCTGGGTAACCGCATGGCCAGACTGGTTGCGCGCCGTATGGCAGGCCCCGATGCCGAGCGCGCGGAAGAGGCCATCGACCATGAAAAACCGGCAGGACAGCTGGCGATCAAGGGTACCGAGGGGATGGTGGTCAGCTTTGCCAAGTGCTGCCGGCCAATACCGGGTGATGCCATTATCGCCATATTCAACCCTGGCAGCGGGATAAGCGTACACCGGCAGGAGTGCCCTAATCTGGGTGACTTCCGCAAGGGCGGCGAGAGCTGGCTGGATGTCTGCTGGGAAGAGGATGTCGATACCGAATTCAGCACAGAGATCCGCATCGAGGCCGGTGCCAAACGGGGCGTGCTGGCGACGGTTGCGGCCTCTATTGCAGAGATGGGGTGCAATATTGAAAATGTCAGTATCGAAGAGAGAGATGGGCTCTCCTCCACGCTGGATTTCATTATTGCTGTTCGAGGGCGCAAACACCTGGCAAGAATCATCCGCCACCTGCGCTCGTTGCCACCGGTAATGCGCATCACCAGAGCCCAGGGGTAGCGCCAGGTTAGAACAACAGGAGAGAGAGATTATGGCCAGAGAGATCATTCGTACCGACCAGGCGCCTCAAGCGATTGGCACCTACTCCCAAGCCGTTAAAAGTGGTTCGACGGTCTATCTTTCCGGACAGATTCCACTGGTGCCGGAGAGCATGGAGATGGTAGAGGGTGATATTGAGCTACAGATCCGGCGGGTATTTGATAACTTGCAGGCGGTTGCAAGGGCGGCAGGGGGAGAGCTTGCCGATGTGGCCAAGCTGAATGTGTTTCTGACCGATCTTGCCCATTTTCCGGTGGTTAACCGTGTGATGGCGGACTACTTTTCAGAGCCATACCCGGCCCGGGCCGCCATCGGTGTTGCCGCGCTGCCAAAGGGTGCTGAAGTGGAGATGGATGCGGTTATGGAGCTCGGCGGCTGATTTATTCAGCTGGGTTAGGGTTGCACGCCAACCCCTTCATTACGGCTGCCGACAGCTCTTCTGTCACAAACTTTGTCAGTGCGGCATCTGCGCCGCTGGCCTGTGCGTTTTCACTGCAGACGGTGCCTGAAAGTGAGGTATGCAGCAGGATATAGATAGATGACAGCGCCTCATCTTTTCTGATCTCGCGGGTCAGGGTGTAGCCATCCATCTCCGGCATTTCGATATCAGAGATAATCAGATCAACGCTGCGCCCCTCTTCTTTGAGGGCCTTCAGTTTTTGCAGTGCCTCCTTGCCATCCTGCGCCGTTATGTAATTAAGCCCCATCAGATCCAGCGTGCGTGTGACCTGCTTGCGGGCCAGGCCGGAGTCATCAACAACCAGCACCAGCTTCTGTTGCAGCTGCTCTGCAACCCTTTGGTCCAACTCAAGCGTCTGGCTGCCGGATGTTTGGCTGGGCATTACCGAGTTGAGTGCGCGCTCAACATCTATGATCTCCACCAGCTGCTTATCAATATCTGCAATGCCGGTGATGTAGGTGGCGTGACCCGAAGCCCTGGGAGGCGGCAGAATATCCTCCCACTCCAGCGAGATGATGCGATCTACCTTGCTGACGAGAAACCCCTGAAGGGTGCGGCTGAATTCAGAGATGATAATGGAGTATGGGGTCAGGTCAGGGTGGCTGCTGATGGGGGGCATCCCAATGGCAGAGGCAAGATCAATGACGGTGAGGGGGTGCCCCCGCAGGCGAGCCACACCAATAACAGCAGGATGAGAGCCGGGTAATTTAACAAGCGGCTCATAGGGTATGATCTCTTTCATTTTCAGGACGTTAATGGCAAAGGCCTGTCGCGTTCCAATATGGAACAGCAGTAAGTCCTGGCGGTTGTAGTTCTCTTTTGTGTTTGTGGTGTTGGCCATTGAGTTCCTGCATGCAGATAGTCAGTTCATTACTAAAGGGTAGACCAAGCAAATCGGAAATGGCAGCAGCAGATGGCTAGGAGCCTGTCGGACTTAGGTGGATTGTAGCGAGGGAGTGGGAGAGTGAGTGCAAATATTCCCGGTTTTGAGGCGCATAGTGGGCCTACGCAACGAAAAACCGGGGATATTTGAGCCGCTCTCCCACTTCCGCAGCCAATTCATCCTAAGTCCGACAGGCTCCT
>WFXD01000105.1 GCA_015490795.1 Gammaproteobacteria bacterium | reverse complement strand
GATTATGCTTGCTGATACCGTTGTGGTCTGTAACGAGGCTCATCGCTTTTTGGTTGCTGAGCAGTTCCGGTTGCTGGATCACTCTCCCGCCTCAATTATGCTTGAGCCTGCAGGGCGCAACACGGCCCCGGCATTAACGATTGCCGCCATGAAGGCGGTTCAGAATGGCGCCGATCCGGTGCTGATCGTTATGCCCGCTGACCACCTTATTGCAGATGAAGTGCTGTTTAGAAGCGTGGTGGCTCGTGGTGCGCTAGTGGCATCGGAGGGTGGTGTAGTCACTTTCGGAATTGTGCCAACCTCACCAGAGACAGGTTATGGCTATATAAAGAAAGGTGAGGCCTCTGCCCGGAACAGGGAGGCATTCAAGCTGCAAGCCTTTGTTGAAAAGCCAGACCGCAACAAGGCACAGCGCTATCTGGAGAGTGGAGAGTACCTCTGGAACAGCGGAATATTCATGATGCGTGCCTCCGTATGGCTGGAGCTGATTGAGCAGCATCAGCCCGATATTGCAGCAGCCTGCCGGGCGGCTTTTGCCGGTGCCGAGCAGGATGGTGACTTCTTTCGAGTGGATGCCAAAAGCTTTGAAAACTGCCCTTCAGACTCCATTGACTACGCAGTTATGGAGAAACTCTCCGCAGAAAAGAGTGGCTCAGGCAGGGCCACGGTACTCCCGCTATCCGCAGGCTGGTCTGATGTGGGGAGCTGGTCAGCACTGTGGGAGGTCCGGGAGGCCGATGCATCGGGCAATGTCATGGAAGGGGATATATTGACCCATGACTCCACAGACAATCTGCTGATTGCACAGCATCGCCTGCTGGCAACGGTTGGGGTACACAATCTGGTTGTGGTGGAGACACCCGATGCCGTACTAGTGGCCGACAAAGCGCATGCTCAGGATGTAAAGCTCATAGCCGAACGGCTGAAACAGGATCAGCGCAGTGAATCACAATTCCATCGCCGGGTACATCGCCCCTGGGGGGACTACGAACCGATTGACGAGGGCGACCGCTACCAGGTCAAACGGCTGACGGTAAAACCGGGGGCATCGCTCTCGCTGCAGATGCATCATCACCGTGCAGAACATTGGATTGTCGTGCGCGGCACCGCAAAGATAACGCGCAACGACGAAGTGCTGATGCTGAGTGAAAATGAATCTGCCTACATCCCCCTGGGGGCAACCCACAGATTGGAAAACCCCGGCGTTATCCCTCTGGAGCTGATAGAGGTGCAGTCCGGCAGCTACCTGGGTGAGGATGACATTGTCCGCTTCCAGGATCACTACAACCGCAAATCCTCCGATTGAAGCAGATTACAAGTTATGGGGTGAACAGGATATAATCCCCGCCTCTCCATCCCCTTGTTCAACTCAATCCTGAGGCACTTTAGATGGGCTTTAAATGCGGTATTGTGGGCTTGCCAAATGTTGGTAAATCCACGCTTTTCAATGCGTTGACACAGGCTACAATCGCGGCCGAAAACTACCCCTTTTGCACGATTGACCCTAATGTCGGCGTTGTGCCGGTGGCCGATCCTCGCCAGGATAAGATAGCCGAAATCGTAAAGCCGCAGAACATTATTCCCACTACCATGCAATTCGTGGATATTGCCGGCCTGGTGGCCGGCGCCTCTAAAGGCGAAGGCCTGGGCAATAAATTCCTGGCCAACATCCGTGAAACCGACGCCATCTGCCATGTGGTGCGCTGCTTTGAAAATGACGACGTGGTGCATGTTGCAGGCAAGGTTGACCCGCTGGCGGACATTGAGGTGATCAACACCGAACTGGGGCTGGCTGATCTGGAGTCGGTAGAGAAGGCGCTGGACAAGGTTGCCCGACAAGCCAAAACAGGTGATAAAAAGATCCTGGCGCAGAAAGCCCTGCTGGAGCGTGTACGAGACCATCTGGATGCAGGCAACCCTGTCCGCTCGATGGAGCTGAATGAAGATCAGCTGCTGGCCCTGCGAGAGCTGCATCTGCTGACGATCAAGCCCACACTCTACATTGCGAACGTAGATGAGAGTGGCTTCTCGAACAACCCGGCGCTGGATGCCGTAATGGAGCTTGCAACCACAGAAGGCTCCGAAGTCGTTCCTGTATGTGCCGCCATCGAGGCTGAAATAGCCGAACTGGATGAAGAGGACAAGGCCGATTTTCTGGCTGATCTGGGGCAGGACGAACCGGGCTTGAACCGGGTAGTACGTGCCGGCTACCGCCTGCTGAATCTAGAGACCTACTTTACCGCAGGGGTTAAAGAGGTGCGCGCCTGGACAATACCAGCAGGCGCGACTGCCCCGCAGGCAGCGGGAGTCATTCATACCGATTTTCAGCGTGGATTTATCCGTGCCGAGATCGTCTCTTATGATGATTTTATTGCCTGTGGTGGTGAGCAGGGGGCAAAAGAGGCTGGTAAACTACGGTTGGAGGGGAAAGAGTACATCGTGCAGGATGGCGATGTGATCCATTTTCGCTTTAATGTTTAGTGCGGGATGAGTGGATAGTAACGGTTTTTCCGGGCTGGAACTTGAATCTGACCGGAGTTTCCGGTACATTCGCCAACCTTCATGGCTACGTAGCTCAGCCGGTTAGAGCACAGCATTCATAATGCTGGGGTCGGTGGTTCAAGTCCACCCGTAGCTACCAATTCAGTATCCAGCGAAATGCAGTATCGTCATAAGCCCGCGTAACAGCGGGCTTTTTTGTGTCTGAGTGGTTTATTGCTGTCCATCATAATCCATTGGCAACCGACAAAAAGTGGCGGTAACCTTGGTGGTAATCGAGTTACCGCAAAATGGGTTACCGTCATGCCGCTTACTGATTCCGCTATTCGTAACGCCAAACCAGGCGAAAAACAGCGCAAATTATCTGATGGAAGGGGGCTCTACCTCCTCGTTACCGTCAAGGGCGGCAAGTGGTGGCGCTTTGATTACCGTCATGGGGGAAAGCGAAAAACGCTCTCGATGGGGGTTTACCCCGATGTTAGCTTGAAGGATGCGCGGGAAGCCCGTGATGAGGCGCGAAAACTGATTGCCAAGGGCATTGATCCTTCTGAACTGAGAAAAGCTGAAAAGCGCTCCATCGCAGGCGCCAATAGTTTTGAAGCCATTACGCGAGAGTGGTTTAGCAAATTCTCACCCAACTGGGCTCCCGCCCATGCCCAAAAGATTATTCGCCGGTTTGAGAAAGACCTCTTCCCTTACCTTGGAAAACTCAACATTGATCAGATCACTCCTCCCGTGGTGCTGGCCGCACTGCGCAGGATTGAGGCGCGGGGCGCGATTGAGACGGCCCACCGGGCGAAACAGACCAGTGTAGATGGCGGCTAAAAAGTGCTTATAGTTGGTGAATACCGCAGAAAACAGCCATCAATGGCGGTGCACACCCAAAGTGTATATGTGGTGAAGTGAGGTTGCAGGACTTGCCCACGAAGGGCAAAGATGACAAAAGGGTAGTAATC
>WFXD01000104.1 GCA_015490795.1 Gammaproteobacteria bacterium | reverse complement strand
CTTCTCATTGGGATAGACTGTTTAACGGCGCACTATTTGGCTGACAGGCCTATAATATCAGAGTGGGTATTGCTAATGTTGCTGCCCGGAGGGTAGCCGGTTTTGGAATTTAAATTACGATAGGTAGGTATGGTTAATATGCCGCGCAGGGTGCAAGTTGTCTGCTTTTTATTGCTGGTTTTTTTAACTCAGGCGGCAGTGGCTGCCCCTACGTTGAGCAATACGATTGTAGGCTCGAAGCATGATTTGAGCATAAGCAACTATTATGGGCTGGATGCCTCCTTTGGGGTAACACCTTCAGACCAGATCTGTGTCTTTTGTCACACCCCGCATGGAGCCAACATTGACCTGAACAATGATGGCACGACAGATACCGATGATACCGTTCGTCCGTCGGCCCCCCTCTGGAATCGCAATATCTCTGTTGCCAGCCTGTCGGCCAGTTTCACCCCTTATGGTAGCGCGCCAGGCTATCAAAGCTATACGATGAACACGATATTTGCAGCGAGTTGGGTGCCCAGCCCGGTATCGCTGGTCTGCCTGAGCTGCCATGATTCGGCCATGGCAAACAGTGGCAGCTCAGGTATTGTCACTACATCCGGGTCAGAAGGGGACACGCATAATCTGGTTAATATGCCCAACCGGAGCGGTGCAGGAACGCCAAACTGTGGCGCTTGCCACCCTGATGGTGGTGACCCTCCTCCCATTTGGTGGCAGATTGGCCCGGATATGTCGGATGATCACCCCATTTCAATGCCCTATCCACCAAACTATTCTGGTTGGGCGGATGACTTCTATCCTGCACCAAATCCAACAAATGGCTGGGCAGGTGTTAAGTTGTATCAAGGACGGGTGGAGTGCCCAAGCTGCCATAACCCGCATAATCCCGGTGAGATTGTCTATATAGATAACTCATATCCATCTTCCCCGGTCACCTATGCGCCGTTCCTGCGTGAAACGCTGGATGGCAGCACGCTCTGCATCACCTGCCATAAGCGGTAGTGCCTACATGCATCCTGGCATAACGGTGTTTTGCCAGCAGCGGCGTACTCCTCGCTGTCTTTCACTTTAGATTGAGAAGGGCTGCTTTATCAACATCATACAGCAGCTGTCCGGGTGGATTTTTGATCCTGTTATTTGGTCTGCATGCTTGATAGTGTACTATTCTAATAAGGTAGATTTTCTACCGATGCCAGAGGCAAAGGGGCGCGCGGAGATATGTGTAATATGAGGTGTATGAAGTGACAGTCTTTCGCTGGTTGCTGCTTGTTATCGTAATGGCCCTGCCTTGTGCGGAGTTGCAGGCTGAACCGGCCCAGCCTGAACAAGAGGAGCTTTTTGATTTGGTGTGGCCCCCCAAGCCCATGCCGGCGCGTATTCGCTATCTGAATGCAATTGCAAGTTTTGATGATATTGAGTATGAAAAGGGCTTTTGGGAGAAGTTCTGGGATCTGATTCGAGGGGAACAGCGGAATAACCAGCTCAAGCCCACGGCTGTGGCCGTGGATGATCAGGGGCGGATGAGCGTTGCAGACCCAACAGGGAAAGTGGTTCATGTCTATGACCAAAATACAGGGGGTTACTGGGTTATAGAGGAGGCAGACGTTCCCCTGGTGCTGCCCGTTGGGCTGGCGGTAGATGAAAAAGGCAACATCTACGTCTCTGATGGTGGGCTCAAGAGGGTATGCGTCTTCTCTCCAAAAGGTGAGTATTTGAGGTCGATTGGCAGTGCCGAGCAGATAGAGCGCCCCACAAGTATTGCTATTGATACTGCCAGACGTCTCCTCTACGTGGTTGATACGCCGGTTCATACCATCAGGGTTTTCAATCTGGATAGTGGTGCTTTTGTCCGCACAATAGGCAAGCGTGGGCGGAAAGAGGGGGAGTTGAACTTTCCTGGTTATCTCTTCGTTGGGCCAAATGGAAATGTGCATGTTAATGATGCGCTAAATGGGCGAATTCAGGTGTTTGATCCTGAGGGCAGATTTATAAATGCATTTGGCCGGTTTGGTGATGCCTCAGGCACCTTTGCTACGCCAAAGGGTATCGCTGTGGACAGTGACGGAAATATATATGTAGCGGATGCCGGATTCGATAACATCCAGATTTTTAACAGCCAGGGCCGCCTGTTATTGGACTTTGGGCGATCTGGCCAGGCGCCGGGCGAATTTTGGACACCGTCGGGACTCTATTTTGACAGTAAAGACCGATTATATGTAGCTGATGCGTACAATAGGCGGATACAGATTTTCCAGTATTTAAAGACAGCGGTGAAGCAATGAGAGCGCAGTTTTATTCCACATTCTGGTTGCGGTTGCTGGGCGCGTGGTTGCTGTTTGGCAGCGCCTTTCTGGTAGAGGCCGGCATTGAGGCCACAAAGCATAACCTTTCTGCCAGTTCCGGGAATACACATCGGGCCACTGCTGAAGAGAGAATCTGTCTGATGTGTCATACGCCGCACAATGCCAATCCGGCAGGGCCATTGTGGAATCACAAACTCTCATCCAGCGGTACGGTCTATACCCCTTACAGCAGCAGCACACTCAATGCGGCTCCCGGGCAGCCAACAGGGTCGTCAAAGCTCTGCCTGGCCTGCCACGACGGCACCATTGCGGTAGGCGCACTGCTGAATATGCCGGGAGCCATTCAGGGGTATGATGGACTAAGCCAGCCATTCTATGATGGCACCATCCCCGGCCTGGAGGCGACGATAACGGGCACAGCCAATCTGGGCGTAGATCTTCGTGATGATCACCCCGTCTCATTCGTTTATGACCTCTCCTTAGCGGGTTATAGCCTGGAGTTGAATGACCCCGCAGGCTTAACCGGCAAAGTCCGCCTTGATGGCAATAGTGAATTGCAGTGTACCAGCTGCCATGATCCACACACGGATGCCTACCCCAAATTTCTGCGGATGGGGTTTACGGATGCCGGAGGATATGGCTCGCCCCTTTGCCTTGAATGTCACAATAAAGATGGTTGGGAGCTGGGTAATAAACACCGTGATTCTGATGCCCAGTGGAATGGCTCTGGCAACAACCCCTGGCATATAACCGGGCAGAACCTGGCGTATGATATTGGCTCCACGCCCAAGATCAATGGCTGTGAGAGCTGCCATCAGCCGCACAATAATCCAAATGGCAACGAGCGGCTGCTGAAAGGGGATGGTGAGTCGGGACTCTGCCTGAACTGTCATGGTAACAGTGGGCTTGGGGGATTGGAGGGCAATGTATCGGATACGCCAGACACCACTTTCAACATTGAAAAATCCCTGGACAAATTATCTCCGCATCCGGCGCTTATTGCTGCGTATGATGGGCGGCACAGGCCAGTGAGAGGCGGAGCGACGGACAACTACAGAGTGCGTGAAAATCCAGATAATCTGACAGGAGCCAACCGCCATGTAGAGTGCCAGGATTGCCACAACCCACATGAGGCGAAAGCCGGTGTATCGCCAAACCCTGAGGATTCCATTGCTGATAACACGACCCACCTGGCCTCTAATGTACTGAAAGGGGTGTGGGGTGTTGCCCCTCTATGGCCTGCCGCCTGGACTGAGGTGCTCCGCTTTGATTACTCCGTAGTTGATACAGTCACCTACCAATATCAGCTCTGCCTGAAATGCCACTCTGATTATGCCTTTAACGGCGCCACCCCTCCTGACAGCTATGCCTATCCAGGGCCTGGTGTCTATACGCTGACCGACCAGGGCAAGGAGTTCAACCCCAACAACCCCTCTTACCATCCGGTGACAGAGTTTGCAGGGAAGAATGATTTTCAAATGACCGTCAGCGGTGTCGTATATGATTACTCCAGTTCACTGCTAAAGGGCTTTACTGCCGCCAGCACCATGAACTGCACAGATTGTCACTCGGACCCTGATACGCTGTCAGGAACCGGCCCGAAGGGGCCTCATGGCAGCGACTACTGGCCCATTCTGAATGCTCCCCATGATGAGACCACCGGCCAGTCTGGAACCTGGGATACCCATCTCTGCTTCAGGTGTCACGACAAGAATGTCTACACCTATGCTGGCGGCACCACGACTGAGTGGCAGCGAACAGGTTTTAGCGGCAGCGGCATGGGAGGCGGTGGCTGTGGCTCGGGAAGCAGCATTAAAAATCTGCATGCATTTCATAACTGTAGAACGAATGCACCCTGCATGACCTGCCACTCGGCCGTACCCCATGGCATGAAGCGCCGCGCCCTATTGATTTATGGCCGCAGCCCCAGCACGGATGCCGGAGCTGATCCAGAGCCTTACAACGCCCAGAGCCGGCGTGTCCCTGTATCTGGCTCCAGTGGCGCCGACTATGGCATCCCTTCTACACTGAATGTCGATTCTGTTTCAAGTGGCAACTGGCAGAAGAGCTACTGCCATAGCGGAGTGGGGGTGGGTTGCAGCATGATGTAGCTGTTGCCTGCAGCGCTTTGGATCTCGTGGTGGTGCCGGCGCAGCTTCTGTTTTACAAGGCCTTGCCGCTTATGGGGCAGAGCAGAATAGGCTGCCAGACTGCCGTGACCCCAATCTTCTTTAGAGCGCTGCTATCCATCGAATGGGTGCCTGAGTATCATCGTCTCATCCCGATCCGGGCCGGTTGAGATGATGTCGATGGGAACGCCGCAGATCTCTTCGATCTTCTTCAGATAGTTCTGGGCATTTTGTGGCAGTGCCTCAAAGCTCTTGGCTCCAACCGTAGCGTCAGACCAGCCGGGCATCTCGATATAGACAGGCTCACAGCGGGCAAAGTGCTCTGCTCCGATGGGTGGTGTATCAATCTCTTCACCATCAAATTGGTAGGCCACGCAGAGACGCAGTGTTTCGAGCCCATCCAGCACATCCAGCTTGGTGATGCAGAGTCCGGTTACGCTGTTGATCTGAAAGGTGCGGCGTAGCGCTACCGTATCCAGCCAGCCACAGCGACGGCGGCGGCCTGTGGTGGCGCCAAACTCATGCCCTTTTTCGCCCAGGTGCTCACCCTCTGTATCGAACAGCTCGGTAGGGAAGGGGCCACCACCCACGCGAGTCGTGTAGGCTTTAACGATACCGAGAATATAATCCAGATTACATGGCCCGATACCGCTGCCGCTGGCTGCCCCACCTGCTGTGGTGGTTGATGAGGTGACGAAGGGGTAGGTGCCGTGATCAATGTCCAGCATGGAACCCTGCGCTCCCTCCAACAGGATATTACCGCCATTTGCACTGGCCTGATGCATGGCCCCTGGGACATCCACAATCATCGGTGCAATCTGTTCGGCCTGAGCCAGCGTCTCATCCAGTGTCTGTTGAAAGTCGACCTTCTCTACCTTGTAGTAGTGCTCGAGTGCAAAATTGTGATACTCCAGCACCTCACGCAGGCGGGTCTCAAAATGGGCGGGGTCGAGCAGTTCACCCAGGCGAATGGCGCGCCGGGCGACCTTGTCTTCGTATGCAGGGCCAATGCCACGCCCTGTGGTGCCAATCGCCTTGTTGCCACGTACAATCTCGCGCGCCTGATCCAGTGCAATGTGGTAGGGCAGGATTAGTGGGCAGCCTTCGCTGATGCCCAGGCGCGCGCGCGCTGGCACGCCGCGCCCTTCAAGCATCTCGAGCTCTTCCAGCAGGGCCGCCGGAGAGAGCACGACACCATTGCCAATATAGCAGCGTACCCCTTTGCGCAAAATGCCGGAGGGGATCAGGTGCAGTACGGTTTTTTCGCCCTTGACAACCAGGGTGTGGCCGGCATTGTGTCCGCCCTGGAACCTCACCACTGCTTCAGCGTGATCGGTCAGTAGATCGACAACTTTGCCCTTTCCTTCATCGCCCCATTGGGTGCCTACGACAACAACATTTTTGCCCATTCTGAATCTCTTTAAATAGTTTAAATGCTGGATACTATCCAGCTGTTATCTTGCTTTTTCAGGATTTTATTGCAACCCATTTCAGCAGCAGCCCCGGTCTGCCCAGGCAGTGCGCAAATCACGCACCTGCCCTGGGTTCGCAGATCTTCAACGGTCTGTAGCAGTGCAGCATCATCAGACCAGGGGGCATAGATGCGCTCTCCGTCGGGCTGCGGTGTCTGCCACTTGCCAATCTGTAGCAGTGTCTTCAGATCTGCGCTAAAGCCTGTGGCTGGACGCGAGCGGCCGAACATCTTGCCAATGGCGTCATAGCGTCCGCCACGTGCGATCTCCTGCCCTCGCCCGGGAACAAAGGCGGCAAAGACCACGCCTGTCTGGTAGTGGTAGCAGCGCAGCTCGCCCAGATCAAAGTGCAGCGGTACATTGGGCAGGCGCTGCTGGATCATTTTTGCGACCTCTTCGAGGTAGTGCAATGCATCCTGCACCTCTTGGTTTGCCTCTGCCAGCCGCTGTTTTGCCCGTTCAATGGCGTCATCACCATTCAGCTCCGCAAGTGATGCCAGCATGCCGGCAGCCGGTTCTTGTACCGCCAGCTCTGCCAGCAGCGCTTGAATCTCTGGTACGGCCTTGCGTTGCAGTGCATCAAACAGTGCCTGCTCAGCAGCCCTGTCCAACCCGGCCTGCCGGGCCAGTCCACGATAGATGCCGACATGCCCCAGGTCAAGATAGAGGTCGTTGATGCCGGTCTGCTTGAGCGTCTCCATCATCAGGCAGAGCACCTCGACATCGCTCTCTGCCCCTGCATGGCCAAACAGCTCGGCACCGATCTGGAGTGGGTTGCGTGAGCTGGCAAAGCCATCCGGGCGGGTGTGCAGTACAGTGCCCAGATAGCAGAGTCGGGTGGGCACATCACGGCGCAGCTGGTGGGCATCCATACGGGCTGCCTGAGGCGTCATGTCTGCACGCACGCCCATAAGGCGGCCTGTTATTTGGTCTGTCAGTTTAAAGGTTTTCAGATCCAGATCACTGCCTGCGCCGGTGAGCAGTGAGTCCAGGAACTCTACAAAAGGGGGGATGACCAGCTCGTAGCCCCATTTGCGGTAGAGGTTTAGCAGGTTGCCTCTCAGGTTTTCGAGGTTCCAGGCCTGGGGGGGGAGCATCTCATCCACACCTTCAGGCAGCAACCAGCGTTCATTATCCATCTAAACCCTCAATTAATCAGGTACAGTGCTGCAACACCAACCAGCATGCTGACCAGGCCGGTCATGCGCAGGGTTCTCTCTTCCATCTCCGACATCATGCGCATCATATTGCGCATGCCGTTCGGATTGAGGAAAGGCAGTATCCCCTCAATAATCATCACCAATGCAAGAGCAACTAACAGATCATGCCACATTGAGACAAAAAAGCCGGGCAGTTGCTGCCCGGCTGATTCCTGGTTTATCAAACAGACTCATATACTAAGGGTGCTTCCGGCAGGGGGGCTAGGGGCCTGTTCGAGAACAGAAAACCTGCTACCCAAAAAGCGGGTATGAGTGCGGGAAAACCATTTTGGCCGGATTCTCTGATCAAATTCGTTAAACATACCCAAAATCTGTCTCATTTGATCAAAAAAACCTGAATCAAAACAGTCTTCCCTTGCTGCGGCTTCTATCCTCGGGAAGCCCCCTAGTTGGCCCCCTTGAGGTTGTTAAAGTATTTGAAAAATTCTGAATCAGGCTCCAGAACCATCAGGTTACCGCCTTCATTGAAGACCTTGCGGTAGGCGTTCAGGCTTCTGTAGAAGGAGTAGAATTCCCGGTTTTGGTTATATGCGGTGGCATAGATTTCAGTAGATTTTGCATCTCCGGCACCGCGCAGCTGCTCCGCCTCTTTGTAGGCCTCGGCAATGATGACGGTGCTCTGGCGGTCTGCATCAGCGCGTATCTTCTCTGCCTCCTCTGCGCCGCGTGCCCGTAGCTCGCTGGCGACCCGTTGCCGCTCTGCCCGCATGCGATCAAACACGGACCCACTCACCTCTTGCGGCAGGTCGATCTGTTTGACCCGGAC
Source organism: Gammaproteobacteria bacterium (assembly GCA_015490795.1). Taxonomy (GTDB): domain Bacteria; phylum Pseudomonadota; class Gammaproteobacteria; order Chromatiales; family Chromatiaceae; genus WFXD01. Next base: position 50,704 of record WFXD01000104.1, on the reverse strand, counting down.
ATCGACAACCTCGATGCCGAGTTCAGCTGCTTTTGCGTCAGAATCCTTGGTCAGCAGCGCCATGATTTTTGCGCGCTCACCCGAGATGACATCCTGGATGGTGCGTTTACCAAATTCATCACGCAGGCTGGTGTTGATGCGTTCTGACAGCAGGCGTGATGCGGTGGTGATGCGGCCGCCTGTGGAGCGATAGTACTGTGCCACATCGGTGATGCGCCATTTCACGAAGGAGTCTACGATCACATCTTTTTTCTCGGAGGTGAGAAAACGTTGTGGCTCTGCATCAAGCGTCTGGATTCGTGCATCGAATTTCAGGACGTTGTTGATAACAGGTAGCAGGAAGTGCAGTCCTGGCTCATAGTCTGCATCTACGATCTTGCCCCATCGCAGCTTCAGCGCCAGCTCCCACTCCTGTATCTTAAAGGCTGCTGCGTAACCGCCAACTGCCACGATTAGCGCAAGCGCCACAATCCCCATTTTGCCGGTGCTCATTAGCGTACCCTCCTGCCACGGTTTACATCACGGATGCGTGTGTCAGCCGGTTGCTGTTGTAGCGGTGCGGTCAAACCGTAGTTTGAAGTCATTGGCGAGGCGGCAGGTTTCCCCGCATCTGTGCCCGCTGATTTAATCAATTTATCCAACGGGAGGTACATCAGGCTGTTGCCGCTTGTAACATCCAGCATGACCTTGCTGGTTTTGCCCAGTACCTCCTCTATTGTCTCCAGATAGAGGCGTTCGCGGGTCACTTCAGGTGCCTTTTCATACTCTGTCAACACGGCCAGAAAGCGGTTGCTCTCACCTTCTGCCTCCGCAATCACCTTCTCTTCATAGGCCTTGGCGGCCTGTATCTGGCGAGCAGCTGTACCACGCGCCTGTGGCACGATCTGGTTGGCATACGCATGCGCTTCGTTTTCCAGACGCTCCTTGTCCTCGCGTGCCTTGATGGCATCATCGAATGCGCTCTTGACCTGCTCCGGCGGCTTTGCTGGTTGCATGTTGATACTGGTGATCTTCAGGCCGGTTTTATAAAGATCGATCAGCTTTTGCGCGCGCTCTTTGATATCCGCTGCAATAGATGAGCGACCCTCTGTCAAGATGAAGTCGAGACCGCTTTTGCCGATGGTCTCACGCACGGCGGTCTCTGTGGCATCCTGGATGGTCTTTTGTGGGTTGCGATCCTGGAACAGGTAGTCTACCGGATCCTGGATTTTGGACTGTACCGTCAACTCGACATCAATGATGTTTTCATCCTTCGTCAGCATCTGGGCCTTGTGGTTGAATGAGCTGATCTGGTCAATATTCACCTTGTAGACTTCATCTATAAAGGGGAGTTTAAGGTTCAAACCCGGATCCGTCACCTGGCTATATGCTCCAAAGCGCAACACAACGCCACGCTCAGCAGCTTCAATCTTGTAAAAGCTGTTCATGAGCAGGACGATGCCTATCGCGGCGATAACTACCACAGTAATAACAGCGGAGCCACCTGGGGGCAAACCGCCTCCTGATTCACCACCAGAGCTGGAGTTGCCGCTTCCACTTCCGCCAAGGAAGTTGCCGAGTTTTTCCTGCAGCTTCTTGACTACCTCGTCAAGATCCGGCGGGCCTTGATTGCGACCACCTTTACCACTCCAGGGGTCTTTATTACCCTTGTCACCACCACCCGGTTCATTCCAGGTCATAAGATGCTCCAATTATCTGTTTTTGCCTTTTGATCCACGCTGCGTGAACCAGCAAATATGTTATACCGCAAAAGCGCGATTTTAGGGGGCTTGCTGCACTGTGGCAAGCAATCGTTTTGTTAATCTCTCATCCTGGCCAATAAGCTGCTCGTAATGCCGGATTGGCAGCTCCACATCCATCTCCCAGCCGCCATCATCCCGGGCATGGTCAGAGTAGACCTCTCCCAGCTCATAGAGTTGTGCATGCAGACGCCCATCCGTGGCAGAGAGGTGCAGGGTATGCCGGATATGCTCCTGGTGAAAAAATTCAGCCAGCACTTCAGCCAGCTGCTCGATGCCTGCGCCGGTCTGTGCCGATAGCCAGATGCGCCTGACTGCCCCGCTCTCATCCCGCTCGATGCGTGGCTGACCCTCGTCCATCAGGTCGATCTTGTTGTAGATCTCAATCTGGGGTACCTGGTGCGCGCCGATCTGCCTGAGCACATCATTGACTTCAGCAATGCAGCGTGTTCGCTGAGGGCTGGCTGCGTCAATCAGATGCAGCAGCAGATCAGCAGATGTTGTCTCCTGTAGCGTGGAGCGAAATGCTGCGACCAGTTCGTGCGGAAGATGCGAGATAAAGCCCACGGTATCGGCCAGCACAACCGCTCCTTCGCCGGGCAGCTCCAGACGCCGCAGTGTTGGGTCGAGCGTGGCGAAAAGCTGATCGGCGGCATAGACCTCTGACTGTGTGATGCGGTTAAACAGCGTGGATTTGCCCGCATTGGTATAACCCACCAGAGAGACGGTGGGTACCATCGCCTTGCTGCGCCCCTTGCGTCCCTGTTCTCGCTGGGTGGCAACCTTCTCCAGCCGCTGTTTGAGCAGGCTGATCCGTTTGCCCAGCAGGCGGCGGTCTGTCTCAAGTTGGGTCTCTCCCGGCCCGCGCAGGCCGATGCCGCCCTTCTGGCGTTCCAGGTGCGTCCAGCCTCGTACCAGGCGGGTTGAGAGGTGCCTCAGCTGTGCCAGCTCTACCTGTAGCTTGCCCTCAAAGGTGCGGGCGCGCTGGGCAAAGATGTCCAGGATCAGCCCGGTCCGGTCGACCACCCGGCACTGAAATTCCCGCTCAAGATTACGCTCCTGGCTGGGTGAGAGCGAATGGTTGAAGACCACCAGTTCGGCCTCTTCTGCAGCAATGATGGCCTTGATCTCTTCAGCCTTGCCCTTGCCGATAAAGAGTCTTCGATCCGGGGTTTTTCGAGAGCCACGCACAAATGCTGCCACCTCGGCCCCCGCAGAGACCGCAAGCAACTTAAACTCATCCAGCTCCTCTTTATCGGCTTTAACGCCAAGATCGAGATGCACAAGAACGGCGCATTCGCCGCTGGCAGGGCGTTCAAACATCAGGTTTCATCTGGGGGCGAGGCTATATCTAAAGAGAGGGGCAGCAGGCTGCTGCTATAGAGGGTAAACCGGGGCGAGCCAGCCCGCCCCAGCATGTATTGCTAAAAATTGCCTGGCTCATGGGGAGGGCTATCCCCGCCATCTGAATTCTGCTGAAAGCGGATGTTTCTGACCGGCACAACGGTTGAGATAGCGTGTTTATAAACCATCTGGCTCACACTGTTTTTGAGTAGAACGACAAATTGGTCAAATGACTCAATCTGCCCCTGGAGTTTGATTCCGTTTACTAAAAAAATTGAAACAGGTACTTTCTCTTTACGCAGAGCATTGAGGAAAGGGTCTTGTAAACTTTGCCCTTTGGACATGATCTTCTCCTTTTATTGTTGGATGTATATGGCCAGAATCGGGCATACATGCGAATTACAATCCTGTTGCTTTCAGTGTAGCACAGGGGCTTGCTAATATTTGGACACAACCTGTTCTCTAAATGGAGATGCTTTTGAGCCATTTCAAGGTCTGTTGGCAAAGATCTCCCGCTTCATCATCGAGCCAGTGCAGATCCTGCTCGCTCCGCAGCCAGGTCAACTGCCGTTTTGCCAGTTGCCGTGTCGCAATAATGCCCCGTTCGACCATCTGCTGATGGCTAAGGTTCCCTGTCAGGTACGCCAACATCTGTCGATAGCCCACTGAGCGCATTGACGGCAGATCGGGGGTGATGCCCTCTTGAGCCAGCAGCCCACGCACCTCATCCTCAAAGCCCAGTTCCAGCATCTGGTGAAAGCGCCGGGTGATGCGCTGGTGCAGTACCGCCCGCTCTTTTGGTGCGCGTGCCAGCTTGATCAGACGGTAGGGCAGCTGCGGCTCCCCGTTCTGGTTTTGCAGTTCGGTGAGGGTTTGGCCGGTTAGCTCAAATACCTCCAGTGCCCGTTGAATACGTTGCGGGTCATTCGGGTGGATGCGTGCAGCGGCTGCCGGGTCGATCTGCGCAAGGCGCTGGTGCATCTGTGCCCAGCCCAGGCTGTCTGCCTCGGCCTCAAGCGCTGTTCGAACAGCCGGGTCGGCCTCTGGCAGTTTCGACAGGCCATATTGCAGTGCCCTGTAGTAGAGCATGGTGCCACCCACCAGCAGTGGAGTGCGGCCATTGGCGAAGATGGTCTCCATTTCGCGCAGGGCATCCTCTCTGAAACGGGCGGCCGAGTAGCACTCTGTGGGGTCGCAGATGTCGATCAGGCGATGCGGCGCAGCTTTCAATATACCGGGGGCGGGTTTGGCTGTGCCAATATCCATTCCCCGGTAGACCAGTGCTGAGTCGACGCTGATAATGTCGCACGGCAGTGCCTGCACCAGCTCCAGTGCCAGGTCCGTCTTGCCCGAGGCGGTTGGCCCCATGAGGCAGAGGGCTGTTTTTTCGGGGAGCACGTTACTGCCCGCGTTTGAAGAGCCGATCCAGCTCATCCATCCTCAGTTGAGTCCAGGTCGGGCGGCCGTGATTGCACTGGCCGCTGCGTGCAGTGCGTTCCATATCCCGCAGCAGTGCATTCATCTCATCAAGGGTCAGGCGGCGGTTGGCGCGTACGGAGCCGTGGCAGGCCATCGTGCCCAGTACGGCGTTGATCTCATTGCGAATGCGTTCGCTGGAGCCATAAACCACCAGATCTGCCAATATATCCCGCAGCAGCTTTTCTGCATCGACACCGTGCAGCACGATTGGGATGGCCCGCACGGCAAGCGTCTCAGAACCCATCCGGTCCACCTCCAGCCCCAGGGCCTCAAATATCGCCTGCTGCTCTTCTGCAAGCTCTGCTTCAGGTTGGCTTACGGTAACCGTGATGGGTACCAACAGGGGCTGGCTCCTGATGTTTGACTCGTCCCAGGCCAGCTTGAGCCGCTCGTATGTGATCCGCTCATGCGCCGCATGCATATCCACCAGCACCAGCCCCTCGCGGTTCTCTGCCAGCAGGTAGATGCCTTGCAGCTGAGCCAGTGCAAGGCCCAGCTGTGGCGTCTCATCCTGCTCCGTGTCTACAGTTGCTGTGCCCTCCGGTGCGGGCTGTTGCATCTTGAAACCGGCTTGATAATGAGCCCCCCGCTCCGCCAGTTTGAGCTGTGCGCTCTGTGGTGCAAAGGGTGGTGCCGCTGGAGTGCTTCTGCTCTCCGGTGCTCCTGTCTGCACAGGTCTGTCCGGGGCTGCCCCTGGCCGGTCATTCGCCAGCGATTGGTGCAGGGTGCGGAATAGAAAGTCATGCACCAGTCGCCCTTCACGGAAGCGCACTTCATGTTTGGTGGGGTGGACGTTGACATCCACCATCACCGGATCAAGTTCCAGATAGAGCACATAGGCCGGATGCCGGCCGTGGTAGAGCACATCCTGAAAGGCCTGCCGCACGGCGTGGGTCACCAGTTTATCTCTGATTCCCCGGCCATTGACGTAGAAATACTGCATGTCGGCCTGGCTGCGGGAGAAGAGCGGGCGCGCCACCCAGCCATAGAGGCGCAACCCGGCAGCCTGATGCTCCAGATAGATTGCCTGCTCCAGGAATGCCTTGCCGAGCAGTTTGCTGACCCGCCGCTCCTGCTCGGGGCGCGATGTTGCAGGCGGCAGTGAGAGGATCTCCCGCCGGTTGTGCCGCAAAGAGAAACCGACATCAAATCGCGCCAGGGCCAGGCGTCTGATCTGTGTCTCGATATGGTTGAATTCGGTCTTCTCGCGTTTGAGAAACTTGCGCCGGGCGGGGGTGTTGTAGAAGAGATCACGCACCTCCAGTGTCGATCCGACAGGATGTGCTGCGGGTATTGGCGCATCGGCGCCCGGGGTCAGCTGGAAGGCGTGTTCAGCCTCCTGAGCATGCGAGGTGAGTGTCATGCGCGACACTGAACCAATGCTGGGCAGCGCCTCTCCCCGGAATCCCATGCTGTTGATCCGCTCCAGCTCTTCCAGACTGCTGACCTTGCTGGTGGCATGACGCGAGAGCGCCAACAGCAGGTCATCGCGGTGGATGCCTCGCCCATCATCGCGCACACGCATCAGTTTGGTGCCGCCCTGCTCGATCTCGATCTCGATCTTTTTTGCCCCGGCATCCAGGCTGTTCTCTACCAACTCCTTGATGACAGAAGCGGGGCGTTCGACCACTTCACCGGCGGCGATCTGGTTAACCAAAACAGAGGGGAGTGTTTGAATGCGCATTGACCCATTATTTTGCCACTTGTGCAATTCTCAAACTAGGGGGGACAACTTACGTATTGACGGAGCAGTGGTTTTTCTACCCTTCAAACTGGCGTGCGATATGGTTGAATTCATCTTGCAGGGTGATAAAGGCCTCTGCAATCTCGGGATCAAACTGTCTGCCGCTGCCTTCACTGATAATGGCTACTGCCTCTTTGTGTGGTATTGGCTCTTTATAGACACGCCGGCTGATCAGTGCATCGTAAATGTCGGCAATTGCCATCAGTTGGCCAGAGAGGGGTATGTCATCGCCCCGTAGCCCCTGGGGGTATCCGGTGCCATCCCAGCACTCATGATGGCTGTAGGCTATCTCTCGTGCCAGACGCAGAAATGAGGTGCTGCCCAGCTCTTTCTCTGCGGTAAGAATGGCATCCCGCCCATATTGCGCATGCCGTTTCATCTCTTCCCAATCTTCGCCCTCCAGCTTGCCTGGGTTGAGCAGGATTCGGTCTGGCACCCCTACCTTTCCGATGTCATGCAGCGGGGCAGATTTAAACAGCAGATTGATAAACTCATTATCAATCTGCTGGCGGAAGCGGGGGTGGTTTTGCAGGTAGGTTGCTAGCAGTTTGATGTAGTGCTGGGTGCGTCGAATGTGGTTGCCTGTCTCATTGTCACGGGTCTCAGCCAGGGAGGCGAGGCAGTAGATTGCAACATCCTGTGTCTGCTGAATCTCGCGGGTTCGCTCTTGAACGCGCTGCTCCAGTAGCCTGTTTTGTGTCTTCAGCGCCCTGCGTGCCTGGTCCAGTGCCAGAATGGTGCGGATCCTGGCTTTGACGATAGGGGGGCTCATGGGTTTGACGATGTAGTCGGATGCCCCCAGCTCAAAGCCTTTAATCTCATCGTCCACTTCACTCTTGATGGTCAGGAAGATGATTGGGATGTCACGGGTATCGGGGTGCTGTTTTAGCCGGCTACAGACCTCATAGCCATCCAGGCCCGGCATCAGCACATCCAGTAAAATCAGGTCGGGTGGTACGCTGCATTGTGCTCTTTTGAGCGCCTGTTCACCATCCTTTGCCACTACAATGCTGTATTCATCCTCCAATAGATTAACCAGCACATCAATATAGAAGCACTCATCATCAACAATCAGGATTTTACTTTTGCTGTTTTCCATTGTGCGCTCCGTTTATTAATCTTGCAGTCAGCTGCTTAAGTGCCAGCACTGCCTCATCAAAATCGTAGTTCTTTATCTGCTCTTGCAGTGTGGCCAGTTGTTCATCCAGGCTGGAGTGGTTTAATCCGGCCGCTATTTTTTTCAGGGTGCCTGCCGCATCCGGGTTTCCATCTTCAAGCAGTATAGATAGCTTTTTCAGCAGCTGTTTGAGCTGGTTATGGCTGAGTTCTGTCCGGTTGGGTGCTGTCTTCTGTTGTGCAGAGGGGGCATTATCAGCAAACCTGGCCAGTGATGCAAAGAGCTCTGTGAAGGCTGCACAGAAGGCCTCTGACAGCCTGATATCCTGCTTGTTGATGATGGCCTTTTCCAGCTCATATGCCTGTTGCTGAACGGCTCTGCCTCCAATGTTGCCAGCCACCCCTTGCAGGGTATGCGCCAAACGGCGTGCGCCTGTTGTATCGCCCTCGTGCAGATAGTGTTGCATCCGTTCCAGATCTCCATGGTGGCGCTCATAAAATTCACCCAATAGCTTTCTGAACAGTTTGCGGTTGCCTCCCACTCGTTGCAGTCCCCACGACAGGTCAATGCCGGGCAGTGACTCCGGCAGTGCTGCATCCTCTTTGTCATCCTGTGGCGCTGGCTGCTGTTGCACGTTACCCGCGGAATCCTGCTTTAGCCACTTGCTTAGCATTTTGAACAGATTGTCTGGGTCAACGGGTTTTGTCAGGTGGTCGTTCATGCCTTTTTCCAGGCAGCGCTCCCGGTCGCCGGCCATTGCATGGGCTGTCATGGCGATGATGGGCAGGTCAGCAAAACGGCCATTCCTTCTTATCTGTTGGGTGGCTTCAAAACCATCCATCTCTGGCATCTGAATGTCCATCAGTACCAGATCAAAGTGGCTCTGCTGGATGGCTTCAACGGCTTTACGGCCATTTTCTGCAATCCCCACGACCAGGCCAAAGCTCTCCAGCAGCTCTTGGGCGACTTGCTGGTTGATGGGGTGATCCTCAACCAGTAACACCTGTCCCTTGAGTCGCCGCTTGATCTGTTGCTGCTGCATCATCAGGGTGTTGGATGTCAGCTGCTTTTCTGCATTAAAGGTGCGCGCAATGGTGTCAAACAGCAGTGACGGGTTGACTGGTTTGACCAGAAAACCCTCCAGCCCTGTCTGGTCGGCCTGCTGCATCGCCTCCTCGCAGCCGAAGGCGGTCACCATAATAATGATCGGCACACGGGCCAGATCGCTGTTCAATTTAATGCGGCGGCTGGCCTCGATGCCGTCCATCCCTGGCATGCGCCAATCCATCAGTATCAGATCAAAGTACTGGCCTGCCTCCAGCTTTGCCAGTGCCTCCTGGCCGGAGGCTGTCAGTGTCACCTGGAAGGAGAAGGACTCCAGCATCTCCTGCAATACCTGTCGGGCACTGGCATTATCATCGACCACTAATATCTTTAGATCCGTCAGATCCAGATTAAGTGGCACCTTCTGTTTTGGGCACTCGGATGAGCGATCAAAGGTGAGGGTGAAACTGAAGGTGCTGCCTTTGCCCAGTACGCTTTCAACACTGATTTGACCGCCCATCAGCTCAACCAGCTGTTTACTGATGCTGAGTCCCAGGCCGGTGCCGCCATATTTGCGTGTGGTGGAACCGTCGGCCTGGGTGAAGGCGTGGAACAGGTCGGCAAGTTTGCCATTGTCGATACCGATGCCGGTATCACGCACGCTGAACTGCACCCTGGTTTGTCCATTGTTACAGTCGATCTTGCGTGCGCTGACTATGATCTCGCCGGATTCGGTGAACTTGATGGCATTTTGCGTCAGGTTGGTCAGTACCTGCCCCAAACGCAGTGGGTCTCCACGCAGATAGCATGAGAGGCAAGGGTCGCGGGAGAAGAGGATTTCGATCCCCTTCTGTTCTGCTTTTATGCTGACCAGGTTGGCTAGCCTTTCCATCACTTCATCGAGTTTGAAGCTGGTGGTTTCAATGGTCAGCTTGCCCTCTTCTATCTTTGAAAAGTCAAGGATGTCGTTGATGATGTTGAGCAGAGAGTGGGCTGAGATGCTGATTTTGTTGATGTAGTCATGCTGCCTTGGATTAAGGCCAGAGTGCAGTGCCAGGTAGCTCATGCCGATGATTGCATTCATCGGTGTGCGAATCTCGTGGCTCATGTTGGCCAGGAACTGGCCTTTGAAACGGTTTGCATCTTCTGCCTTCTGCTTTGCCTGCTCCAGGGCGCGTTCAGCCTCTTTGCGCTTGCTGATGTCGATTGAAACAGACAGCCCACCGTAATAGTCACCATTACTGGAGAACATGGGGTAGATGGAGTAGAGCACCGGGAAGATCCGGCCATCCCGGTGCTTCAGGTCGGTTTCACCTGTGAGGGTTCGGCGCTCTTCACGCAACAGCTGCATGGTTTTCGGGATGGTCTGAGCATCCTGTTGGCGGTAAAATTTTGCAGCAGGCAGGCCGATGGCCTCTTCCCGCGTGTATCCGAACAGCGCCTCGGCACCGGGGCTGAACTCAATGATTTTTGGCTCTTTCTCTCCATTGGCAATGATAAAGGAGACCGATCGGGATGCCTCAAAAATAGCCCGCAGGCGCGCCTCTTTTTCTGCCAGTGCCTCCCGCTGTCGCCGCACTTGCAGTGCCCACAGGGTGCCGAAGAGCATGATGAGCAGTGCGGTGGCAACTACCTCCCACAGCAGGGTGTAGTTGACACCCAGGTCGTAGCGGATTGCCACCCACCGCTGTTGAATGGCGTTTCTTTGTTCAGCGGTCAGGCTGTTCAGTGCCCGCTGTAGCAGGGGAATCAACTCTGGCCAGTCCTTGCGCACAGCGATATGCAGGTCGTGAGTGTATTGGGTGGGGGCGGCCACTTTGAGGTTGGTAAAACCCCGTTGGGCAATCACGTAGCTGGCAACCACCAGATTGCTAACGAAGACATCCCCTTTGCCCTGCACCAGCAGTTGCAAGGCCTCCTCGGTGTCCAAGACCGGCATGAGCGGAAGGTCGGGATGATTTTGCCGCAGTAAGTCGTGCATATAACCGGCCTTTACGACAAGCGTCTGCTTGCCCTTCAGATCCTCCAGGCCGTTGATGTAGGCAGCATCGTTACGGGCAAAGATAACCAGAGGGAAGCTGAGATAGGGCTCAGTGAAGTTGAGGTACTCTTCTCGTGATTTGGTCTTGCCAACAGCGGACAGAAGATCAATCTCACCCGTCTTGGTTTTCTGAATAACCTCTGCCCAGTCAAGATCCTTTTGTGGCGTCATATTGATCGCCAATACCTTGCGTAGATGTGCAATATATTCCGAAGCGATACCCTGATATTCACCCTGTTCAGAAAAAAACTCGATGGGTGGCCAGGCAGGGTCGACACCGAGACGCATCTCTTTGTGTGCCTTCAGCCATGCCTGTTCATCTGCCGTCAGCTTGATGACCGGGCGGGCTGGTTGCTCCCCTTTGCTCCCACCCAGCCAGCGACGTTGAATCTGTAGTCGTTCATTCTCATCAATAGAGGCCAGCGCCTTGTCCAGTATGGCAACAAAAGGCTGCCACTCCGGCTCTTTATGGACAGCAAACCGCTGGTGTGCAGGGGCAAGACCGGGGTCACCGGAAAAATGCAGGTTGGTCAGCTGTTCTGACTGCATCAGCCACTGGGCTACAGCCCGGGTTCCGATGTAGGCATCAGCGCTACCCCAGGAGACGGCCTGAAGTGCTGCCCTGGTTGACTCCACTGGCATCAGTTTGATCTGCGGATGCTCTTTTTCAAGCGTTTGCATGGTTGAGAAGCCATCCTCGATGGCCACTGTTTTGCCATGGAGATCCTCTATGTTATTGATCTCTGCCTTATCTTTGCGGGTTACTATGATCTTTAACGCCGTAAAGAAGGGTTCGGTAAAATAGAGATCTCTGGCTCGCTCGTCCGAGCGGGTTACAGAGGCGGCAACCTTGAGCTCCCCACGCTGGATTTTTTTCAGCATCTGCTTGAAGGTTGGCCCTGGAGCGACCCGAAACTCGATGCCAAGCCGCTGACCCAGCAGTTGCAGCATGTCATTGGCAATGCCTCTGTGCTGTCCATGCCGATCCATAAAATCAATTGGTGGCCAATTGCCATTGACGCCAACCTCAACCGTTGGGTGGTTTTGCAGCCATGTGCTCTCTTCGGCGGTCAGGAGCAGAACGGACTCTACCTCGGATTGCTGCTGCCCCAGCCATTTGCGCTCGATCTCTGCACGCTCCTGGGTGCTGATCCGGGCCAGGCCGAGGTTGATTTGTGCCAGCAATTCACGGTTGCCTTCCCGCACCACACCACGGTAGCGCTTTACATAGAGCGGAGAGGCGGCGTGATGCCTGTAGTTATTGTCCAGCCCTCGCTGGCGCAGGTAATAAAGTAGATTGCTCCAGGGTGAGATGAATACCTGGATCTCTCCTTGTTGCGCAGCATCGTAGACCATTGGGAAATTTTCGTAGCCCACCAGCTGCGCCTCCGGCAGGGTCTTGTGCATAAACTCTTCGGTATAGCCCTTGGCTGGTACACCGATAGGGAACCGGATGAGGTCTTCGATCTGTTTGACTCCGTGGATGCTATGGTGGAAAAAGTAGTAATACTTCATCTCAAGCAGGGGAGCGGAAAAGTCGAAACGCTTGTCCCGCTCATCGGTGTAGAAGAGACCGGCATGCAGGTCAGCCTCTCCTGTCTGAACCATTTTCTGCGCGCGATCCCAGGATGCCTGCCGGAACTCGACAGGGATGCCCGTTTTTTGTGACCAGAGCCGCCACAGATCAATCAGCATGCCATCGGCTTTGCCGTCGGCATTGGTGAATTTCATGGGGGGAACACCGTTGTTATAGACAATGGTGATTTTTTGCGGAAGGGTGCCGCCTGCTGCATTGACTCCGGTGCAGGCCAGGCCAGAGAGTATCGCAAGAATAACAATCAGCTGGGTCCGGATCATCTATATCCCTTTTTATTGTGCTGATGCTTGTATCAAACTATGACTATAGGGTTGCGCCAATTACCAGCTTTTATGAAAAACAGACTGCACTGCTTCAGTTTAAACCAAAAACAGACCGCTGTGCCCCTTGTCCATGACTTGAGCAGCCTGTTCCAGGGATATTTGCTGCCACGGTAGCCAATGTATTGCTTTGCATGGTTCAATAGAGAGAATAATTTACAGATAAGCTATGCCAAAGAAGTTAATAAAACGCTACGCACCTGATAAAGAGACCATTCGCAACCATAAATACCTGCGTATATTCGGGCGGCTGCTCCATGAGCCAAATCTGTGGCATCTCAATCGCCGCTCGGTATCAGGGGCCTTTGCTGTCGGACTCTTCTGGGCCTTTATCCCCATCCCCTTTCAGATGGTGACCGCTGCGGCTACGGCCATCCCGGCGCGGGTCAATCTGCCCATCTCGGTCGCATTGGTGTGGATAAGCAATCCAATTACCATGCCCCCCATATTCTACTTTACCTATCTTGTCGGCACCTGGATTATGGATGAGCCCATACAAGAGGTTGAGTTTGAACTTACGGTTGACTGGCTGATGAACAGTATTGGCGGGATCTGGCAGCCGCTCTATCTGGGCAGCCTGCTGTGCGCTATTGTTGCAGCCATTGTTGGGTATGTCGCCATGCGGGCTTATTGGCGCTGGTATGTTGTCAGCCAGCTTGAAAAGCGGCGGAAAAAAAGCAGTAGACCGCTTGGGGGATGCTAATGCCCCCTAATCCTGGAAGAGGCCGTCGTCCAGGTTCAATATCCGATCCATCCGCTGCGCCAGGCTGTGGTCATGGGTCACTACAATAAAGCTGGTGCCCTGCTCCTGGTTTAGCTCCAGCATCAGCTGGTAGACCTGCTCTGCCGTATTGCGATCCAGATTGCCGGTGGGTTCATCCGCCAGTACGCAGCGGGGATGGTTTACCAGCGCGCGGGCAATGGCTGCACGCTGCCTTTCGCCGCCGGAAAGTTCGCTGGGTTTGTGTCCGGTGCGTGCTGCAAGGCCGACCCGCTCCAGCATCTCTGTCGCCTGCGCCCTGGCTGCCGGAACCCTGGCGCCTCCAATCAGCAGTGGCATGGCCACATTTTCCAGGGCGGTAAACTCCGGCAGCAGATGGTGAAACTGGTAGACAAATCCCAATGCCTGATTGCGCAGGGTGCCACGCTGGCGTTCGTCCAGCGCCACCATGTCGGTTCCATCAATCAATACGGTGCCGGAGGTGATCTGATCCAATCCACCCAGGCAGTGCAGCAGGGTGCTCTTTCCCGAGCCGGATGCGCCCACAATGGCAAGACGCTCACCCGCGCCTACACGCAGATCTACACCTTTCAGTACTTCAACCCGCAGCTCGCCATCGACAAAGGTGCGTACCAGGTTGCGGCACTCCAGTACGGGTTGATCACTCATAGCGCAGCGCCTCTGCCGGTTGAGTCCGCGCTGCCCGCCAGGCGGGGTAGAGTGTGGCAAGTATGGTCATAATAAAGGCGCTGATGCTGATCAGGCCAACATCCTCCCAGTGCAGGTCAGAGGGCAGCTCGCTGATGTAGTAGACATTGGCATCGAGAAAATCATAGCCAAAGGTGGTTTCGATCCATTTCACCAGTGCCTCCAGATTCAGCGCCAGCGCAACGCCCCCGGCGATGCCCAGCAGGGTGCCGATAAAGCCGATCATCGTTCCCTGCACCATGAAGATGGCCATGATGCTGCCTGGGGATATTCCCAGTGTGCGTAAAATAGCGATATCGGCCTGCTTGTCGGTCACCACCATTACCAGGGTCGATACAATATTGAAGGCCGCCACTGCCACGATCAGAGAGAGAATGATGCCCATCATGCGTTTCTCCATCGCCAGGGCGCTGAAAAAGTTCTGATGCTGGTACGTCCAGTCGCTGATCCGGTAAAGCCCCGGCAGCTCATTTGCCAGCTGGCGTGAGACCTTGGGCGCCAGATAGAGATCATCCAGCTTCAGCCGCACGCCGGTGACGGCATCGCCCAGCCGCTGTAGTTTGCGTGCATCCTGCATATGCACCAATGCCATGCTGCGGTCGTACTCGCCCATTCCAACCTCAAACACCCCGGTCACGGTAAAGCGCTTGAAGCGCGGCATGGTGCCCATTGGGGTGATGGTGGTTTGCGGCGAAACCACGGTCACCTTGTCACCCGGGCTGACGCCCAGCACAAAGGCCAGCTCTTTGCCGATAACGATATTGTATTTTCCCGGCTGCAGATCGGTCATGGAGCCAAATTCCATGTGCTCTGCCACATCTGAAACCTGTGGCTCATACTCAGGCAGGATGCCACGTAAAATCACGCCACTGACATTCTTCCCGTTGACCAGCATCACCTGCCCCTCTACAAAAGGGGCCTGGCCAATGACATGGGGGTGATTTTTTGAGAGCTGGATCACCTCTTGCCAATTCTGTAGACCACCACGAACCGAAGTAATGGTCGCGTGGGAGGCCATTCCGAGAATCCGTTCACGGACTTCTTTGTGAAAACCATTCATAACGGACAATACAGTGATCAAAGCCACCACCCCCAGCATGATGCCCATCATTGAGGTCAGCGAGATGAAGGATATGAAATGGTTGCGCCGCTTGGCGCGGGTGTAGCGCAGGCCAATAAAGAGTTCGAGGGGTTTATACATAGCCGCGCATTAAACCACATTCCTGATGGATTATTACAAAAGGTTAAAAAATTTAGCCCATTCCGTTAGTTAGAATGAAATGCTATATTTATCCGTAGGTTTTACGGATTGGAGAAGATCTCCCATGAAACAGATTGCACCGCTGGTTCTGATAACCGCCCTGTTCGCCATGCCGCCACTGGCTGTTGGCGATGTGCTGTTGCTGGATACCATTGTGGAGGCCTCTGCCAGTATACCCCACCCTGGTCGTGGCCAGAGTATGGAGCAGGTATACAATAAATTCGGGCAGGCCCGGCAGGAGATCCCGGCGGTTGGCAAACCGCCCATCACCCGCTGGATATACGAGAAGTTTACCGTCTACTTTGAGTATGATCGCGTTATCAAGACGGTAATCCATCGCTAATCATAACCGAGGAAACAGAGGCTCGTGGGCAAGACATATCCGGAAATCAGCAAAAAACACCAGGAGTTCATTCAGGCGCAGCAGATGTTTTTTGTCACTACCGCCCCCAAAGGCGGCCACCTTAACCTTTCCCCCAAAGGGTTGGAGAGTCTGCGCATCATCAACAGCAACCGGGTGCTATGGCTGAACTACACCGGCAGCAGCAATGAGACGGCTGCCCACCTGCGGGAGGATGATCGCATGACCATCATGTTCTGCGCCTTTGAGGGGGACCCCAAGATCCTGCGCCTTTATGGCCATGCGCGTACCACCCACCCCCGTGATGAGGGTTGGGAGACGTTGTTGCGCCACTTTCCTGATACGGCAGGCGCCCGCCAATTGATCGAGATGGATGTGGAGCTGGTACATACCTCATGCGGCTTTGGCGTTCCCCTCTACAGCTATGTGGGGCAGCGCGATACCCTGATCCGCTGGATAGATAAAAAGGGTGAAGAGGGTATCGCCCAATATTGGGCAGATAGAAATGTCCAAAGCCTGGATGGCAAGCCCACCGGCATATTTGAAGATTAGGGGGTGTTATCAATCACCGTTCGTGGCGAGATTCTGGCCCTTTTTCATGCTGGCGGCGTTGCGGTTCGTTGCAATAGAGTAACTATTACGCCTCACCGCGCCTCGCCTAAAGCGCCTACTGTTGGTGCCAGCACAAAAAATGCCTCAGAATCACGCTCACTCAGGTAATTGAGAACACCCCCTAGACCTCGGCCACCTGTTCACACACATGGGCCACCTGTGCTCTGCTGAGATCCGGGAATATCGGCAATGAAAGGGTCTCGTAGCAGAGCGCCTCAGCCACTGGAAGATCCCCCTCTTTGTAGCCCAGCTCTGCGTATACCGTTTGCAGGTGCAGCGGCTGCGGATAGCATTGGCTGTTGCCGATCTTGCAGGCGTTGAGCCGTTCCCGTAGCGCATCACGCCGTGGATGGCGGATGGTGTAGAGGTTATAGGCATGGCGGCCATTCACAGCAGGTTTAGGCGTCACCAGGTCAAGCCCCGAGAGCATTTCGTCATACCAGGATGCGACCTGTCGGCGAGCGGCAATCGCCTTCTCGATATCACGCAGCTTGATGCGCAACAGGGCTGCCTGAATCTCGTCCAGACGGCTGTTGTAACCGGCCTCGGCATGGATGAATGGCCTGGTTGCACCGTGGTTCCGCAGCTGTATCAGGCGTGCCTTGACCTCATCACTGCTGGTGGTGATCAACCCGCCATCGCCATAGCAACCCAAAACCTTGGTGGGGTAAAAGCTGAAGCAGCCGCAATCACCCATGCTGCCGGCACGCTGGCCGCTATGCTGCGCGCCAAAGGCCTGGGCTGCATCTTCAATGATATGCAGGCCATGACCCCTTGCGAGGCTGTTCAGGCGGGTCATATCGGCAGGGTTGCCAAAGATATGCACCGGCAGGATGGCGCGGGTTTTATCTGTGATGCGCGCCGCTACGCTGGCCGGATCGATATTAAAGCTGCCGATCTCTACATCGGCAAACACGGGGGTCGCACCCACCAGAGAGACCGCTTCGGCCGTGGCAAAAAAGGTGAATGGGGTGGTGATGACCTCATCCCCCGGGCCAATGCCAAGTGCGCGCAGTGACAGTACCAGCGCATCGGTACCACTGGCCACTGCAATGGCATGTTTTGCGCCAATGTAGGCGGCAGCCTCCTCTTCAAATGCCCGTACATTGGGGCCAAGGATAAAGGCGCCGCTGGCGCCTGCGCCGTCAATCGCCTGCATCCACTCATCACGCAGCTCTTTGTATTCTTTCTGTAAGCTCAGGTAGGGTACGCCCTGCGGGGTTTGATCTTGTGGTTTGCTCATTGACCTATAATCTCCTTCACTTTTAGTGCGACCTCCAGGGCCTCCAGTCCAACCCGGCCATCGACCAGGGGCTTTTGCCCCGTGTTGATGCAGTCGATAAAGGCAGCCAGCTCGGTATCCAGCGGCTTGATGGGATCTATATCCACCTTTTCAACGATGATCTCAGGCCACTCCGCGCCAGGGTTGGATTCAGGGTATGCCGTTTCGATGCGCTGCTCGATAAAGTCGAGTGACTGGTAGAGGTTCTCCTCAAATACCCGGATGCGGCGCAGCTTCTTTTCCGATACGCGGCTGGCGATCACATTGGCCACTGCACCATTGGCAAACTCAAGCCGGGCATTGGCGATGTCGATATGGTTGGTCAGTACCCTCGTGCCGACGGCGGCGATGGAGGTGATCTCCGAATTGACCAGCGACAGTATGATGTCGATGTCGTGGATCATCAGGTCAGAGACCACATCCACATCAGTTGCCCGCGCCACAAACTCCCCCATGCGGTGGGCCTCGATAAAGCGTGGTCTGGAGATACGGTCTGCCAGTGCCATGACACCGGCATTGAATCGTTCCAGATGGCCAATCTGCAACAGCGCCCCCCGCTCTTCGGCCAGCTGTACGATTTCGCGCCCCTCGTCACAGGTGGTGGCAATGGGTTTTTCCAGCAGCATGTGTATGCCCTGTTCCAGAAACGGGCGAGCCACCTCGAGGTGAGCGGTGGTGGGCACAACGATGCTGACCGCATCCAGCTTTTCAGCGAGTTCCTGGCCGTTTGTGAAGGCTTTGCAATGGCACTCGGCGGCAACCTTTGCTGCCCTCTCTGCATTGCTGTCAACAACACCAACCAGTTCTGCATTGGCCATACGGGAGTAGATCAGGGCATGGAACCGGCCAAGATAGCCGACGCCAACGACCCCGACACGGGTTTTGTTTGCCATATTAAGGTGGATCCTGAATTTTTCTGGCCATCCCAACGGTTCGGGAGGCTTGGGGGTATGATAAAGCTGGCGGATTCTACCATATTAGAGTATGGCCGCTCGATAGGTTTAACGCCCGGTTCGGGGTGGGCGTTCTGCAATCAAGGCCCTGAGTTTTAGCCGGTGCTGCCCGCGCCAGCCATCAATGGTGATAACAGAGCCCGGTGGCTGCATGGCGATGGCGTTCAGGATATTCCGGGAGTCATCAAATTCCATATTGTTGATCCGTGTGATGATGTCGCCAGGCACAATGCCTGCCATATTGGCCGGACCCCGCTCCAATACACCTGAGACCAGGACACCTTTTACCTGAGGCAGATCAAATGATTCTGCCAGCTCTGGGGTAATATCCTGCACCATAATACCCAGCCACCCCCTCACCACCCGTCCGTGTACGAGCAGTTGCTGCATAATGCCCTGGGCCAGTGAGACAGGGATGGCAAAGCCAATCCCCTGAGAGCCGCCTGTTTTGGAGAAGATAACCGTATTGATCCCCAGCAGGTGTCCGCGTGCATTGATGAGTGCGCCCCCCGAGTTGCCCGGGTTGATAGCCGCATCGGTCTGAATGAAATCCTCAAAGGTGTTGATCCCCAGCTGGTTGCGCCCAGTGGCACTGATAATGCCCATGGTTACGGTTTGGCCCACGCCAAAGGGGTTGCCTATCGCCAGTGCAACATCGCCTACCTTTATCTCTTCTGCCTTGCCCAGTTCGATGGCCGGGAGATTCTCTGTGTGGGCGAACAGCACGGCCAGATCGGTATCCGGGTCGGTGCCTACGACGGCAGCGGGAATATTTCGACCGTCATGCAGCACCAGCTGGATCTCACTGGCACCCTCTATCACATGATGGTTGGTCAGAATGTAACCCCGTGTGTCCATAATCACACCAGAGCCCAGGCTGGTTTCCCGCCGTTGGCGTGGTTTGGCCGCCGGCGGGTCATTGAAAAAAGAGCGAAAGGCCGGGTCGCTGAATACCGGGTTCAGCGGCTCAGTAATCAGTTTGGTGGTAAATATGTTGACCACAGAGGGCGCAGCCTTTTCTACAGCCGCCGAGTATGAGACAGGCCCGTCCGTTATCGCCGGGGATGGCAGATTGACCGATGGGGGTGGTGGCGCTGTTAAAGCAACAGGAAGTGGTGGCAGGGGCGCCTGTTGATGGTTATTTAAAAGCGCTGGTTGCAGCATCAGCACAACAAAAGCCGCAGCAAGGCCAGCCGCGATAGATGTTAAAGCAAAAGAAAATAGCTTTCGTAATTCCATGGAGAGGCATAATCTATCAATCCAGACAGAAAAACCAGCCGCAATTTGAGAGTCGTGACCCATGATTAGATTGAAAGATTTGGAAGCCTATTGCAATAGGCTCCTGGAGATAGAGACCTTTCAGGATTACTGCCCCAATGGGTTGCAGATTGATGCGGGAAGGGTCGAGATCGAGAGGGTGGTCACAGGGGTCACCGCCTGTCAGGCACTGATTGATGCCGCAGTCGAAGCCAAAGCAGATCTGCTGCTGGTGCACCACGGCTATTTCTGGAGAGGGGAGTCGGAGCCGCTGAAGGGCATCAAGGGCCGCCGAATCAGAACCCTGATGCAGGCCGGGGTGAATCTGCTGGCCTATCATCTGCCGCTGGATGCGCACCTGCAATTTGGTAATAATGCACAACTGGCAGAGCGGCTGGGGTTTTCAGATGCCGCTCCGGTGAAAGATGGCCTGATATGGCAAGTCGGCCTGCAGCAGCCATTGGCTGCCGATGGGCTGGCAGCGCGTATTGCACAAGCCCTTGACCGGCAACCGCTGCATATCTCGGTTGGAAACAGGCCGTTACAGCGCATTGGGTGGTGCAGCGGGGCAGCACAGGATGCTATCGAGCAGGCGGCAGAATTGGAACTGGATGCCTTTATTACGGGGGAGATATCAGAGCGCACGGTGCATCTGGCGCGTGAGCTGGGCATCCATTTCTATGCTGCCGGGCACCATGCCACCGAGAGATTTGGCGTTCAGGCACTGGGGGGGCACCTAGCCGAACAGTATGCCCTGGAGCACCAGTTTATTGATATTTCTAATCCGGCTTGACCTGATTAGCTGCTTGTAACAGAATACCCAATTGATTTGCTGGGTAAATGCAGGATCGCATTGCCGCAATAAGAAAAGTGAGTGGATCGACAGAGTTACTAAGTTAAGAATCCCAGATCTATCCAGATTTATCTTCCGGGAGTAAATTGTATGAGCGCAGCAGGCGTGGATCTAAAAAAACGAAGGTTCCTTACCGCCGCAACGAGTGCAGTTGCGGGTGTTGGTGCCGTCTTTGTAGCAGTCCCCTTCCTTGGTTCCTGGGCCCCTAGCGCTAGAGCTAGGGCTGCGGGTGCCCCGGCAGAGGCCGACATCAGCAAGCTTGAGCCAGGTCAGAAGATGAACGTCAAGTGGCGTGGCAAACCGGTATGGATTGTGCGTCGCACCGAGCAGAATCTGGCGGATCTGTCAAAATTGACCGATCAGTTGGCTGACCCCGCTTCAGAGGTGCAGCAGCAGCCAGAATATTGCAAGAACGAGTACCGTTCACGCAAGCCTGAGTATCTGGTTGCCGTAGGTATCTGTACACACTTGGGTTGCTCGCCAACCTACCGCCCTGAGATGGCACCAGAAGATCTGGGAGCAGACTGGATGGGGGGCTTCTTCTGCCCTTGCCACGGCTCCCGGTTTGATCTGGCAGCTCGCGTCTATAGTGGCTTTCCCGCACCCACAAACCTGGTCATACCGCCGTATTACTATATGTCTGACAGCGTGATCCTGATCGGTGAAGATGGAGGAGCAGCATAATGAGCTTTATAAACTGGGTTGATGAGCGCTTCCCTGCGACCAAGGTGTGGAACGAGCACCTGGCAGAGTACTATGCGCCAAAAAACTTTAATTTCTGGTACTTCTTTGGCTCGCTTGCCATATTGATGCTGGTAAACCAGATCCTGACTGGCGTCTGGTTGGCGATGAGCTATAAACCTGATGCAGAGCTTGCCTTTGGTTCCGTTGAATACATCATGCGTGATGTGGAGTGGGGCTGGCTGATCCGCTACATGCATTCAACCGGTGCATCTTTTTTCTTCATTGTTATCTATCTGCACATGTTTCGCGGGATGATGTATGGCTCCTATAGAGGGCCTCGCGAGTTGCTGTGGATCATCGGCATGATCATATACGTTGCGATGATGGCAACGGCCTTTATGGGCTATCTGCTGCCCTGGGGTCAGATGTCCTTCTGGGGCGCGCAGGTGATCGTGAATCTGTTCAGCGCGGTACCCTTTATAGGCGAAGAGCTGGGTATCTTTATTCGCGGCGACTTCGTGATCTCGGATGCCACACTGAACCGCTTCTTCTCACTGCACTTCCTGCTGCCATTTGTGCTGGTTGGGCTGGTGTTTGTGCATATTGTTGCACTGCATAAAGTGGGATCAAACAATCCGGATGGCATCGAGATCAAGGCAAACAAGGATGAGAACGGCATCCCGCGTGATGGCATCCCCTTCCACCCTTACTACAGCGTTAAGGATATTGTCGGCGTGATGGGCTTCCTTATTCTCTTCTCCATGGTGCTCTTCTTTGCCCCGGAGATGGGCGGCTACTTCATAGAGGCGCCAAACTTTGAACCGGCCAATCCGCTGAAGACGCCGGATCACATCGCTCCGGTCTGGTACTTCACCCCCTACTACGCCATTTTGCGTGCGGTTCCCTCTATAATGGGGTCGGCCTTTCCTGGCGTACTGGCCATGGGCGCTGCGATTGTCTGCTTCTTCTTTCTGCCCTGGCTGGATAGAAGTCCTGTTAAGTCCATGCGTTATAAAGGACCCATTCAGAGAGCTGCACTGGGTATCTTTGTTATAGTGTTCATTATTCTGGGTGTTTTGGGTGTTATGCCGTCAACCCCGGCCTTAACGCTACTGGCGCAGGTCTGTACCGTGCTCTATTTTGCCTACTTCTTGCTGATGCCCTGGTACAGCAGAATTGATTCAACAAAGCCTGTTCCTGAGAGGTTAACCTAATGAAAAAGCTGATCATTGCATTGATGCTGTTTGCGACGCCTATGCTCAGCATGGGAGCAGCTAGTACTGTCCCGCTGGATGACGCAGATGTTGATCTGGGTGACAAAGAGTCGCTACAACGTGGTTTTAAATATTTTGTTAACTACTGTCTGAGCTGCCACTCTGCCAAGTACCAGCGTTTTGAGCGTACCGCCAATGACCTTGGGCTTACTGTTGAGGATGTCAAACAGAACCTGATGTTCACCGCTGAAAAAATTGGCGACACCATGGATATTGCGATGAGCGCTGAAAATGCCAATATATTCTTTGGTGTGACGCCTCCGGATCTGAGCCTTACCACACGCTCGCGAGGGCCGGATTGGGTTTACACCTATCTGCGCGGCTTCTATCTGGATGATTCCAAGCCAATGGGCATCAACAATGTGGTTTTCCCTGATGTGGGCATGCCGCATGCGTTGTGGGAGCTGCAAGGCTGGCAAGAGGCGCGTTTCAAAAAAGATGAGCATGGCCAGATGCAGTTTGATAAGTTTGAGCTGGTCGAGGCAGGCAGCATGACGCCCGAAGAGTTTGATGCGGCCATGCGCGATCTGGTCAACTTCATGACCTACCTTGGTGATCCGTCTCAGATGGAGCGTAAGGCTCTGGGCGTGAAAGTGATTCTCTTCCTGCTGGTCCTGTTTGTGTTGTCTTACCTGCTGAAGAAGGAGTACTGGAAGGATATCCACTAAGTAAAATACAGCAGTAAAAAACAGGGGTGCACAGTTTTCATGTATACTGTGCACCCCTTTTTTTATTTTTAGATGCCCTGTTGGGTTTCTAACTTGAGACAGTCTGGAGTGGCTTAATGGCCGTAGTTTCTAATAAACGTCCCGTAATGACTCTCTACTCAGATCCTGTGAGTGCATACAGTCACCGTGTTCGGGTGGTGCTGGCAGAAAAAAATATCGCTGTTGATATTATTGATGTCGATCCACTGAATCTATCGGATGATGTTATGGATCTTAACCCCTATGGCTCTTTGCCAACCCTGGTCGATCGTGACCTGACGCTGTATGAGTCGCGCATCATCATGGAATATCTTGATGAACGTTTCCCCCATCCGCCGCTGCTGCCGGTAGACCCTGTCTCGCGTGCCTCAGCGCGCCTGTATATGCATCGGGTGGACAGTGACTGGTACACCAAAATGAACCGGATACTGGCTGGCGGAGCAAAGGCGGCAGCGGCGCGCAAGGAGCTGAAAGAGAGTCTGATAGCAGCGGCGCCCATCTTTACTGCAAAGCCCTTTTTTATGAGTGATGACCTGACGCTGGCGGACTGTAGCATCGCCCCGCTGTTATGGCGTCTGCCTGAGTTTGGCATTGAGTTGCCTGCCCAGGCCAAGTCCGTACTGGATTACGCACAGTGCATGTTTGATCGGGAGGCATTTAAAGAGAGCCTCTCCGAAGCAGAGCAGGAAATGCGGTCCTGACCTCCAGTCGCCCCTATCTGGTTCGTGCGCTGTTTGAGTGGCTGGTGGATTGCGGCCTCACCCCCCACCTGCTGGTGGATGCAACGGGCGATGGCGTGGTTGTGCCGGAGCAGCATATTAAGGACGGGCGCATTGTGCTCAACATCAACCCGGGTGCCGTAAAAGATCTTCAGCTCGGAAATGAGCTGATCTCTTTCAGTGCGCGCTTTGATGGGGTGCCAAGGGCGATCCGGATTCCCCCGCAGGCCGTGCTGGGTATCTATGCCAAGGAGGATGGGCGGGGCATGCTGTTCCCCGATGAGCCTGGAGGTGACAGCGGTGGCTCGCCCGAGCCGCCAGAATCCCCTAATGACCGCCCTGGCCTCAAGCTGGTGAAATAGGGGGTCTGTAAAAAGAGGGGAGAGTGGTTGGAGCGGAAGGCCTGCATGCCCTGAGGCAAGAACAGAAGATAGCCGGACAGCGCCCTTGCTGCCCGGCTATTTTATTTACAGCGCTCTACTTCTTTTCGTTACGCTCCTGAACCTCTTTAATCACATCTTCGGCCACATTCTTTGGACATGGCAGGTAGTGTGAGAACTCCATGGAGAACTGCCCGCGGCCTGAGGTCATGGTGCGCAGGTCGCCGATGTAACCAAACATCTCACTCAGTGGCACATCAGCCTTGATACGCACAGAGGTTACACCAGGCTCTTGAGACTTGATCATGCCTCGGCGGCGGTTGAGATCACCAATCACATCACCCACATGATCTTCCGGGGTGAATACGTCAACCTTCATGATCGGTTCGATCAGCTGAGGGGCGGCCTTTGGAATGGATTGGCGATAGGCGCCCCTGGCTGCAATCTCAAATGCAATTGCAGAGGAGTCAACGGCGTGGAAGGCGCCATCGACCAGGGTAATCTTGAGGTCAAGGCAAGGGAAGCCAGCCAGCACGCCTTGCTCCAGACTTTGTTTGAAGCCCTTCTCTACGGCCGGCCAGTACTCTCTTGGCACATTGCCGCCGGTTACTGTTGAGTTAAACTCGAAGCCACTGCCTGGCTCGCCCGGTTCGATGATGTAGTCGATCTTGCCAAACTGGCCGGAGCCGCCGGACTGTTTCTTGTGGGTGTAGCTGTCTTCAACCCGCCTGGTGATGGTTTCGCGGTAGGCTACCTGTGGCTTGCCAACCTCTACTTCAACACCGTGGGTGCGTTTGAGGATGTCAATTTTGATATCAAGGTGCAGCTCGCCCATGCCCTTAAGGATGGTTTCGCCGCTCTCTTCATCGGTTTCAACGCGGAATGAGGGGTCCTCTTGCACCATCTTGTTGAGTGCAACGCCCATCTTCTCGGAACCACCCTTGTCTTTTGGTGCGATGGCGATAGAGATAACCGGATCAGGGAAGACCATGGGCTCCAGGGTCGCTGGGTGCTTGGGGTCACACAGGGTGTGGCCGGTGCGGACATTCTTCATGCCCAGTATGGCAACAATGTCGCCAGCCTGTGCTGAGTCCAGCTCGATACGTTCATCCGCATGCATCTCGACGATGCGGCCAATACGCTCGGTTTTGCCGGTAAAGCTGTTGAGCACGGTGGTGCCTTTGCCGAGTTTTCCAGAGTAGATGCGGATAAAGGTCAGGGCGCCGTAGCGGTCGTCCATGATCTTGAAGGCCAGCGCGCGCAGGGGCTTGTCAGGGTCAACGACTGCAAATTCGCCGGTCTCATTGCCTTTGGGGTCAACCTCCGGCTGGGGCTTGACCTCTGTGGGAGAGGGCAGGTAATCAACAACGGCGTTCAGAACCAGCTGTATGCCTTTGTTCTTGAAGGCAGAACCGCAGTAGGTGGGGAAGAAATCCAATGCGATGGTGCCTTTGCGGATGCAGGCCTTGAGGGTCTCCAGATCCGGCTCCTCGCCGTCCAGATATTTTCCCATCGCCTCATCATCCTGCTCAAGGGCTGTCTCGACCAGCTGTTCACGCCATGTTTCAACGTCGTCGGCCATATCGGCAGGTACATCCTGGATCTCATACTTCAGTGGGTCACCGGAGTCATCCCATACCCAGGCCTTGCGGGTGAGCAGATCGACAACACCGGTGAAATCATCCTCGGTACCGATGGGCAGTGTCATGACCAGCGGGTTGGCGCCCAGAACCTCTTCAACCTGTTTGGTGACGCGGTAGAAGTCTGCGCCCAGGCGATCCAGCTTGTTGACGAAGATGATGCGGGCAACCTCGGACTCGTTGGCGTAGCGCCAGTTGGTCTCTGACTGAGGCTCCACGCCGCCGGAGCCGCAGAATACGCCAACGCCACCATCCAGCACTTTAAGGGAGCGGTAGACTTCGATGGTGAAGTCAACGTGCCCAGGGGTGTCGATGATGTTCAGACGATGGCCATCCCATTCACAGGATGTTGCAGCAGACTGAATGGTGATGCCGCGTTCCTGCTCCTGATCCATAAAGTCAGTGGTGGCAGCGCCATCATGCACCTCACCAATCTTGTGGATCTTACCGGTTAGTTTCAGGATTCGCTCAGTGGTGGTGGTTTTACCTGCATCCACATGAGCAAAGATGCCGATATTTCGGTAGTGGGATAGATCTGTCATAGTTGTACTCTAAAAGTGTTGGGCAAAAAAATCTGGCAGCCATCCTTGAGTGTTCCTGGGTGGGCAGGTCAGCTGGCGCCTGGGTCCCATTCACACAGATCTCACTCATTTCAACCTGACAGACGCAAAGGCTGGTGGCTTGCGGCTTGGGTGATATAAAATTAGTCAGATGCTTGTGGCTTAGCAAAACCCGGCATTATAGTCAAAAATCCTGGTGGTGGAAATCACTATCGGGTGAAAAATCTATCTTTTTCCGCCTAATAGCGATGGCCGTTCGCCTCTTTGGCTGGAGGCCGTGCGCCGCTGATGGGGGGCGGCCTGGGGCTTGCCTCTTCTCCCTGTGCCCTCCTTTGGGTTGTTGCCAGTGTTGCTGGCTGCTGCTCCCTTGGCTCCTGATGATTTTCGGCTGGGCTTTCGCTGGGTATGGGAGGGGTTGGCGCTGCTCCCGTGTGCATGCCGTCCCCTGTCATGGCGCGGGTTGCCCCCTTGCCGCTTGCCACCAATGGGTTCGGCCTGGATGGTTGGATCAGGCTCAAAGCCCGATACAGTGACCTTGGGTATCTCCCGCTTGATCAGCCGCTCAATATCCCGTAACAGTTTGAGTTCATCGACACAGACCAGTGAGATGGCTTCGCCTTCGTTGCCGGCGCGGCCAGTACGGCCGATGCGGTGGATATAATCCTCAGGCACATTGGGTAGCTCAAAATTGACGACGTGGGGTAGCTGGTCGATATCCAGCCCGCGTGCCGCAATGTCGGTAGCTACCAATATCCGCACTTCACCCTGCTTGAAATTTGCCAAGGCCCGGGTGCGTGCGCCCTGACTTTTGTTGCCATGAATGGCGGCTGCGCTCAGGCCATCACGCTCCAACTGCTGGGCCAGTTTGTTGGCGCCATGCTTGGTGCGGGTAAATACCAGAACCTGTTTCCAATCCTGGGAGCCAATCAGAAAGGAGAGCAGCTCACGCTTGCGCTTTCGATCTATTGGGTGGATAGTCTGATCAACACTGTCAGCAGTCATGTTGCGCCGGGCAACTTCAATGAGCACTGGCTTTTTCAGCAGGCTGTCGGCCAGCTTTTTGATTTCGCCAGAGAATGTTGCGGAGAAGAGCAGGTTTTGGCGACCTTTTGGCAGCAGTGCCAATATCTTGCGAATATCGCGGATGAAACCCATATCCAGCATGCGATCGGCTTCATCCAGTACCAGGATCTCGATCTTGGAGAGGTCCAGTGTCTTTTGGGAGAGATGGTCCAGCAGCCGCCCTGGTGTTGCCACCAGAATATCGACGCCGTGGCGCAGTTTCTCAATTTGAGGGTTGATCTTTACCCCACCAAAAATCACGGCTGAGCGCAGAGGCAGGTGCTGACCGTAGTCGCTGACGCTTGCGCCCACTTGTGCTGCAAGTTCGCGCGTTGGGGTTAATACAAGGGCGCGCACCGGGCGGCGGCCGTTTATCTGCCGCTCACTTAGGCGTTGCAGCAGTGGCAGGGTGAATCCGGCGGTTTTTCCTGTGCCGGTCTGGGCGCCTGCCATAACATCTTTTCCTTCAAGGATGGTAGGGATGGCCTGGCGCTGAACCGGTGTTGGTTCGGTATAGCCCTGCCCGGCCACGGCACGGCATAGTTCGGCTGACAGGCCGAGTGAATCGAATGACATACTGATATGAACTCCTGGATGAAAGACCCAAAGCAACCCATTTGGGGGTTGGTCTCTGTAACTGATGCAAGGTGGAGAGATAGTTACGATGGGAGATGGTGTTAAAGATTACACCACCTGAATATTTAAAGCCGAGCAGTATAGCATAACCTGCATCTCTTTAGGGGCCGGCAGCTCGCCTTTAGTAAGGAAAAGCAGATTAACGTTGCTATTCAATCTGTGATTACTTACTATTTTTGACCTTATATTTTTGGGCTGGGCTTTATCTAAGTCGCAAGGGATCTCTGATGAATAGCGGTCTCTGACGGCACGGCTTGCTAAAAGCCAGAAGCAGGGCAAAAAAAAGGGACTCCGGAGGGTGGAGTCCCAAAAAAGCTGAAGTAAATTAAGGAGGATTACTTCATGCGGGGGAAGCGTCAAATAGCTGGTTTGTTCAATCCGTTATTTGCGTTCACGGGAAGTAATATAACGAAACACTGATATAAATAAAACTAAAATATATCAATAATTATCATATATAATCATTAATACATTAAACAGAATAGAGCTGATTAAGTGAAATTCACCCTCCGGCAGCTGAAGGTATTTACCTCCGTAGCCAAGCACTCAAGCTATACACGCGCTGCTGAAGAGCTGTTTCTCAGCCAGCCTGCGGTCTCCATTCAGGTTAAACAGCTGGAGGGGCACATCGGTATGCCGCTATTTGAACAGATTGGCAAAAAGATCCACCTCACCCAGGCGGGCAGGGAGGTGCAACATTACAGCCATGCCGCCTTTCAGCAGCTCAAAGAGATGGAAGATGTGCTGGAGGCCATGCAGGGGCTTAGCGGTGGGCGTCTTGATATTGCCGTGGCCAGTACCATCAACTACTTTGCGCCCAAATTGCTGGCGGCCTTCAGTCATCACTACCCCGATATTGACCTCACGCTTGAGGTTACCAATAGAGAGATGCTGAAAAAAAGGTTGATGGCTAATGAAAGAGATATCATCCTGATGGGGCAGCCGCCGGCCAAGATGGATCTGGAGGCCACCCCCTTTATGGATAATCCCCTTGTTATTATTGCGCCGCCAGATCATCCATTGACGAAAGAGCAGCAGATCCCACTGCAACAACTGGCTAAAGAGACCTTCCTGATACGTGAGCCTGGCTCCGGCACACGCCTGGCCATGGAGCGCTTCTTTCAAGACAGGAAGATACGCTACAAGAGAGGCATGGCTATGAGCCAGAACACGGCGATCAAACAGGCGGTTCGTGCCGGTATGGGGCTGGCTGTCGTCTCCAGACACACCATTGAGCTTGAGGTTGAGACAGGACGGTTGCAGATACTGGATGTGGAGGAGTTCCCCATCATGCGCACCTGGCATATCGTCTATCCCCGCGGTAAGCGGCTCTCTCCTGCAGCCCAGGCTTTCCACGATTTTGTGCTGAGCGATAATCTATCTGCCCTGTCAGGGCTGGATTAGCCAGAAAAGGAGCCCTTCTTGTCATGTTATCTAGGTGTTAGATGGCGCATAAGTGATTTAAATGGGGTAAACTGCTGTGTTTCGCTTGGCCAAATGTGATCTGATTCTCCGATGTCCCGTTGCAATGAAACTGAAGTCGCACCTTTGACAGACTATCCGCTACTCGCGCAGGTCAATACGCCAGCTGATGTGCAGCAGCTTGATGAAGCCATGCTTGCTCAGCTTGCTGACGAGCTGCGCCGGTTTTTGGTGGAGACAATATCCCAAACAGGCGGGCATCTGGCGGCCGGGCTGGGGGTGGTGGATCTCACGATTGCCATGCACCACGTCTTCAATACCCCGGAGGATCGCTTTATATGGGATGTGGGGCACCAGGCCTATCCACACAAGATTTTGACCGGGCGGCGGGACAGGATGCATACGCTGCGCCAAAAAAATGGCGTGTCCGGCTTTCCCCGCCGTTGCGAAAGCGTGCATGATGCCTTTGGGGCGGGCCACTCCAGCACATCCATCAGCGCCGCACTGGGCATGGCTGCCGCTGCGAAACAGAAAGGTGAGGAGCGACAGATCATCGCTGTGATTGGTGATGGAGCCATGGGTGGCGGCATGGCCTTTGAGGCGATGAATCATGCGGGCGCACTGGATCTCGACCTGCTGGTCATTCTCAACGACAATGAGATGTCCATCTCCAAGCCTGTGGGTGCAGTCAGCAACCACCTGGCACGGCTGCTATCAGGAAAATTTTACACCAGGGTGCGTGAAGGCGGCATCAATGCCCTCAAACACATGCCCGGCATCACTGAGCTCATGGAGCGTGCCGAGGAGCACATGAAGGGGATGGTGATGCCCTCCACCCTGTTTGAAGAGCTGGGATTTAACTACATTGGCCCCATTGATGGCCATGACCTGCCCACACTGGTCACCACCCTGCGCAATATGAAAGCGATGAGCGGCCCACGCCTGCTGCACGTTGTTACAAAAAAAGGGCAGGGTTACGAGCCTGCAGAGGAGGATCCCTGCGTCTACCACGGGGTCACCCCGTTCAACCCCTCCACCGGAGAGATGGCAAAGAAAAAGGGTGGCCTGACCTATACCCAGGTCTTTGGCAACTGGCTGTGCAAAACGGCTGAAAAAGATAACCGGCTTGTCGCAATCACCCCTGCCATGTGCGAGGGTTCCGGCATGGTCGGCTTCTCAAAGCGGTTCCCCGAGCGTTTTTTTGATGTTGGCATTGCTGAACAACATGCCATGACCTTTGCGGCCGGCATGGCCTGTGAAGGGTTGAAACCTGTTGTAGCCATCTACTCCACCTTTCTGCAGCGTGGTTATGATCAGTTGGCGCATGATATTTCGCTGCAGAATCTGGATGTGACGCTGGCGGTCGACCGTGCTGGCCTGGTAGGCCCGGATGGCGCTACACATGCTGGCAGCTTTGATCTGAGCTACGTCCGTACCCTGCCCAATATGGTCATTCTGGCGCCGTCTGATGAAAACGAGTGCCATCAGATGCTGCAGACAGCCTACGAACATGAAGGCCCTGCTACGGTTCGCTATCCTCGCGGCAGCGGCTCTGGTGTGGCGATTAAAGAGCCATGCGCAACCATCCCTATGGGCAGAGGTGAGCTGCGCCGACAGGGCCGCCGGGCCGCGATACTTGCATTTGGCAGCATGCTGATCTCGTCACTGAAGGTGGGTGAAGAGCTGGATCTCACGGTTGCCAATATGCGTTTTGTTAAGCCGCTGGATAAGGCGCTTATCCTGCAATTGGCAGAACAGCACGAGCTGCTGGTTACTGTTGAAGAGAACATGGTTCAAGGTGGTGCAGGCTCAGCAGTCAATGAGCTGCTGGCTCAGAGCCACAAGGTGATCCCGATCATTAACCTGGGGCTGCCTGACCGCTATATCGAACATGGCCAGCCGGCAGAGCAGCTACAGCAGTGCGGCCTGGATGTCGATGGTATCCGTAAATCCATACTTGAAGTGATGGACGATAAGGCAGAGCAGGGCATCCGGTCTGCTTAATCCTGAACGCCTCGGTTGAATTGGGATTATCATCTGCGGCCACCGGGTTTTGGAGTGGTTTTGCTTGCCTGGTCGCTATTACTAGCGCTATAGTGCAAGTATGCAAATAATTACTATCCAGCCAGAAGTGATTTTTCAGGCTCTGGCAGACGAGACCCGACTGCGGATCATCCGGCTGCTGGTGGTGACTGGTGAGGAGTCCTGTCTGTGCGAGTTTGTCGATAGCTTGCTGGAACCCTCATACAAGCTTTCCCGTCATCTGAAAATCTTGCGCCAGGCAGGCCTTCTGTCATCTCAAAAAGAGGGGAG
The DNA here is from genome assembly GCA_015490795.1 of Gammaproteobacteria bacterium. Lineage (GTDB taxonomy): Bacteria > Pseudomonadota > Gammaproteobacteria > Chromatiales > Chromatiaceae > WFXD01. Next base: position 18,874 of record WFXD01000104.1, on the reverse strand, counting down.
GTGGGTCTATCATCGTTTGGTGGTGAAGCCGCCGTACCTGGAGCTGTTGTACTCCACGGTGTCGGCGCTTCCCGATTCGGGTGGTGCCTACAGTGCAGATTTGCAACGTTTCCGCAAGCGCCTTTGCCTGCGCAAAGGCGGGCGTTGTCAGATCGGCATCCAATCTGAAGAATTCAAGACTAAAGCGGGGTAGACATGTCCAGCTGTGGTTGCGAGATTGAAATTAAAGACAGAGACCAGAGTCGTGTGCTCATCCTGCTGTTGGCCATAAACAGCGTGATGTTTGTTGCGGAGATTATTACCGGCATTATCGGTGATTCAACTGCATTGATTGCCGACTCTCTGGATATGCTGGCGGATGCCGCAGTCTATGCTGTCGGTCTCTATGCCGTGGGCAGAAGCATGCGCACCAAAGCAAAAGCGGCCCATGCAAGTGGCGTGTTACAGATTTTGCTTGGCCTGGGGGTCTTGTTTGATATCGTGCGCCGGTTTATCGTCGGCAGTGAACCATCATCCCTGATGATGATGGCTGTGGGTATCGTGGCGCTGATCGCCAATAGTGTTTGTCTGGCACTGATCTATAGGCATCGCCAAGGCGAAGTTCACATGCGGGCAAGCTGGATTTTTTCTAAAAATGATGTTATAGCCAACCTGGGCGTTATAGCCGGTGGCCTGCTGGTGGCTTACACAGGTTCATCTTATCCTGATCTGTTCATTGGTTTAATCATTGCCGCCATCGTGATTAGAGGGGGCATATACATTATTAATGATGCCAACCATGAGAAAAACCAGAAGGAGATGACAGGGTGAATATGGTGTTGGGCAAAGTAAGATCCTGCCTGGAGCGGGCGTCTGCGGTGCTATAAGCCGCTCTGATCATTATGCGCCGATTCGTCACCCATCTGCTGATTTTTACTGTGCTCGCCAGCAATGTGGTGTGGGCGATGGATGACTGCTTTTCAGCGTATGCAAGCGAAGCCTCCGTGTTGGCACAGCCAGGCGATCTGTCCGGTGACAGCCAGAGCGACAACATTTGTGAAGAGTTTTGCCTCGGTTGGCTTCATCTTGTCACCATCACCTTCAACGCCAAGTTTGACTATCCCCCATTCGTTCGCCAGTACGTGGCGTGGAGGGATCTTTCGTATCACTCTCCCGATCAGAAACCACCCATTCGGCCTCCTCAAATCTAAGTGCTTGCCTGGGGCGCCGTAGGCCCCATTTCGTTTGTTGTACCGATATCCCAAGTTCGGAGAAACGCATCATGAGCATATTTTTAAGCCGATTCCTCACACTGTGCCTGCTGGGTAGCGCCCTGGCCTTTGCTGAAGAAGAACATGAAAATGAAGGGGGTGGCATCCCTCCTATGACAGTGGAACAGCGCCAGGCCATAGGTATTCTCACCCAGATTGCAGGCACACAACGGATGGCCGATGAAGTGATTGCCCCCAGTGAGGTAACGGTCAATCGCTATCGCAGTGCCGAGGTAACACCACGCATCACCGCCCAGATAATTCACCGCCATGCCAGTATGGGGCAGCAGGTTAAAAAGGGGCAAAAGCTGGTTACGCTCTCCAGTGTTGATATGGCCAGGGCCCAGGGTCGGTTGTTGATGGCTGACCGGGAGTGGCGCCGGGTTCAGAAGCTGGGGCGCCAGGTGGTGTCGGAAAAACGCTATGTGGAGGCTCAGGTAGCCCATCAGCAAGCCTATGCAAAAGTGCTGGCTTTCGGTATGACCGGAATCCAGGTGAAGGCCTTGCTGAAACAGGGCGATGCCTCCAAAGCGACAGGGACTTTCGACCTGCTCAGTCCACAGTCGGGCACGGTGCTTAGTGATGACTTTGTCATTGGCCGGGTGGTGGAGCCGGGGGAGGTGCTGATGGAGATCAGTGATGAATCCCGGCTCTGGGTAGAGGCACGGCTGGCACCGGAGGTGGCCGTCGGCATCGAGGTGAATGCCTCTGCGCGGGTGAGCAGTGATAAACGCCTTTGGTTCTCTGGCAAGGTAGTGCAGATCCATCGCCGCATAGACGAAACGACCCGCACCCTGGCCGTGCGTATCGAGCTGGACTCGCGTGATGGAGGGCTGCGTCCTGGTCAATTTGTCAGGAGCGCCATTGCGCTTGCTGCGGGCAAGCCGGTGGTGGCGGTGCCCAAAGAGGCCGTGTTGCTACTGCAGGGGGATTACGTGGTATTCAAGCTGGAGGGTGACGAGCTTTACCCCGTGCCGGTGGAGCGGGGGGTGACGCGTGGTAACTGGACCGAGATCAAGGCGGGCCTGGCTGTGGGTGATGAGGTCGTTACCCAGGGTGCCTATCTGCTCAAGTCGCTGTTGCTGAAATCGCAGATCGGTGATGAGCACTAAGGAGCAGAGATCATGTTGAACAATCTGGTTGAAGCATCACTGCGCTATAAATTTCTGGTGATCGTCTGTTTTGCCGTAGTGGCTTTTCTCGGCTGGCGGGCGATAACCACCGTGCCTATCGACGCCTTCCCCGATGTCACCCCCGTGCAGGTCAATATCTACACCGAGGCGGCCGGCCTGGCGGCTGAGGATGTGGAGCAGCTTCTCACTTTCCCGGTCGAATCCGGCATGGCCGGTCTGCCCGGCGTGCAGGAGATCCGTTCGGTGAGTCTGTTCGGACTATCCTATGTCTCGGTTTATTTCGCCGACGACATGGATATCTATTTTGCCCGGCGGCTGGTGATGGAGCGCCTGCAGGAGGTTGGCGACCGCCTGCCCGAGGGTTACGGCAAACCTGAGATGGGGCCTAACACCTCCGGCCTGGGCCAGGTCTTCTGGTATACCGTGGAACGGGCCGATGAGGCGCTAAAGCAGGATGTCAGCAACATGGATCTGCGCAGCCTGCAGGACTGGCAGGTGCGTCTGATGTTGCGTACTGCGCCCGGCGTGGACGATGTGATGTCCTGGGGGGGCGAAGAGCGGCAGTTTCAGGTGGTACTCGACCCACTGAAATTGATCGAATATGACCTCAGCTTCCGTGAAGTGATGGAGGTGATCGAACGTAACAACAGCCAGGTGGGCGGCCAGTACATCAATCAGGGGTCAGAGCAATATCTGGTGCGTGGACTGGGGCTGGTGAAGAGTGAAACCGACATCGGCAATATCGTAGTCAAGGTAGAGGATGGCACCCCGGTCTACCTGCGTAACGTGGCGGATATTGCCCAGCAACCGGCGCTGCGCTTCGGCGCGGTAACTCGCGATGGTGAGGAGGTGGTGCTGGGTATGGCCCTTGCCCGCATTGGCGAGAATGCCAAAAATGTGGTGGCGGCAGTGAAAGAGAAATTTGATATTGTCGAGTCCGCTCTGCCCGAGGGGGTGGAGCTGCGGTCGGTCTACGAGCGGACAGACCTGGTCGATAAGGCCATGAGCACCGCCGTGAAGGCCTTGGTGGAGGGTTCCATCCTGGTTGCCATAGTGCTGTTTCTGTTTCTCGGCGAGCTGCGCTCGGCCATTGTTGTCATTTCCGCGCTGCCACTGGCGATGCTGATCGCTTTTATCTTTATGGGTGAGATGGGGCTGTCGGCCAATCTCATGTCGCTGGCAGGCCTGGCCATCGGCATCGGCATGATGGTGGATGGCGCCATCGTCATGACCGAGAACGCTTTTCGGATTATGGCGGAGTGGCGGGAAAAAGGTGAAAAGGTCAACCGCAGCGCGGCCGTGCTGGTGGCCGCCAAAGAGGTGGCCAACCCCATTGCCTTCGCCATTCTCATCATCATTGTGGTGTTCCTGCCACTGTTCAGTCTGGAGGGGCTGGAGGGCAAGCTGTTCAAGCCCATGGCCTTTACTATCAGCTTCGCCATGGCCGGTTCATTGTTGCTGACGCTGACCATTATCCCGGTGCTGGCGGTGCTGATCCTCAAACCGAAGGAGGAGCGTGACACCCTGCTGATGCGCTGGCTGAAACGCGCCTATCTGCCCACCCTGGCCTGGTCGCTGGCACATAAGCGAACCGTGATGACCGGTGCCGTGGCGCTGCTGATGGGCAGCCTGGCGTTGTTCCCGCTGTTGGGCAAGGAGTTCATGCCTCAGTTGCAGGAGGGCTCCATCATGTGGAGAGTGGTTTCGATTCCCTCCACCTCACTGGAGCAATCCATCGACATATCCAAAGAGGTGGCGGATGTGCTCACTGCCTTTCCCGAGGTAAAAACAACCGTTGCCATGATTGGCCGTGCTGAGAAGGGTGAGACCGCCGATGTCAACTATATGGAGATCTACACCGAGTTGAATCCCCATGATGAGTGGCCCGGGGATCGCGACATGGCATCGTTGGTGGACGAGATGCAGGAGAGACTTGAAGAGGCCGTGCCGACAGCTGTCATCAGCTTCACCCAGCCCATCCAAATGCGGGTGGAAGAGCTGATCTCTGGTGTGCGTGCCACCCTGGCGGCCAAGCTTTATGGCCAGAATCTGGAGGAATTGGACCGCATCAGCCAGCAGATCAAGAACGCCATCAGCCAGGTGCCCGGCGTGACTGACCTGTCGCTGGAAGCCAATCTGGGTAAGCCGCAGATTCGCATACAGGTCAACCGTGAGCAGCTGGCCCGTTACGGTATGAATGCCGACGAGGTGTTGACCGTGGTGCGTACCGGCATTGGCAATGAGCCGGTTTCCACCCTCATTGATGGTGTTAAGCGTTTTGATATCACCGTGCGTCTGAACGATGAAGCCAAAATGTCGGTGGACGCTATTCGCAATATCCCCTTGCGCAGCAGTAACGGCGCCATTGTGCCAATGCACAAGGTTGCCGATATCTCGGTGACGGAAGGGTACTCTTTCATCCGCCGTGAGCAGTTACAGCGTTATGCAGTGATCCAGATGGATGTGCGCGGCCGCGATGTGGACAGCTTCGTCCAGGCGGCGGAAGCAGCGATAGAGGCGCAGGTCAATCTGCCGCCGGGCTACTGGATCGAATGGGGGGGTGCGTTTGAAAACCAGCAGCGGGCACTGAAGCGGCTGGCGGTTATTGTGCCATTGACCATCTTCTTTATCTTCGTGCTGCTCTACACCGCATTCAACTCGATCAAGTACGCTACCCTGATCATCGCCAATGTCCCTTTTGCCACAATTGGGGGCATTGTCTCGCTGTTCATCAGTGATCAGTATCTGTCGGTGCCTTCGGCCATTGGTTTTATTGCCGTGTTCGGGGTGGCCATGCTTAACGGCATCGTGCTGGTGAGCTTTCTCAACGAACTGCGAGAGAAGGGTTTGACTGTGTACGAAGCCGTGCGAAAAGGTGCAGAGATGCGGTTACGGCCAGTGCTGATGACCGCCAGTGTCGCCATTCTTGGCCTAGTGCCCATGCTGCTCTCCAGTGGCGTGGGTGCTGAAACCCAGCGCCCCCTGGCCACCGTAGTGGTTGGGGGGCTGGTCACCTCCACGCTGCTGACCCTGCTGCTGTTGCCAGTAATCTATGAGTGGATAGAGACGCGCAAACAGAAATAAGTACAGCTGCGCCTCCTCGCGTGAGAGGAGGCGGGGCACCTTTTCCTGAGACTGTTAGGAGAGCAACCATGAAAGAGATCAAAGCCTTTATTCACCGTAACTGCATTGCCGATGTTGCCCATGCTCTCAGGGATGCCGGTTTTCGCAACCTCTCCATTGTCGATGTCAAAGGGATGCTTAAAGCGCTGGACAGCAAAGAGCAAGACTACTCTGTTGAGCTGGGTGAGGCAGTTATTACCGAAATAAAGCTGGAACTGGTGTGTGAGGAACCGCTGGTGGATGAAGCGGTCCGATTGATTTATCAACATGCCCGAACCGGACAAGCGGACGCTGGATGGATTTATGTTACCGACATTGGCCAGGCGATCCGGATTGATGGCGTGGCTGAAGCGCAATCCTAGTACTCCATCAAGTTATTACCTTGATGGAGTACTAGGGCTGTTCTCAATCAGCTGACTGAGTATGATTGTTGATAATATTCAGTTGGTTGGAAACTTTTTCTACGGCAGGCCCGGCTCTTTTCAGGTCTAATCACCAGGGGTGCTCTGGCTTCTGCTGGCACTGTGCCAACTGATCTGATAACTTATGCCGCCAGCTACGCCACGCTGGCTTGAATGTTGATCATGGCCGGGAAATTTATCCAGCTACATGGTATAAACCGGCTGGCTTTCTATCTGCTGAACTGGATGCACGGTATTCTCGAGATGAAATCTTACAGCTTTGCCGCACTACTGTTACTGTTCTGGGTTTTTCTGTCAGGGCACCTCGGGCCGCTGCTGCTTGGGCTTGGGCTGGTATCTGTTGCGCTGACGGTGTTTCTGTCGCAGCGGATGAATGTTATTGATCACGAAAGCTATCCCCTGCACCTCTCATCACAGCTCCCGGCTTTTATTGTATATATGTTTAAAGAGATCATAAAAGCGAATATCGATGTTATCAAGCGGGTCTTGCAGTGGCAGGGAAGCACCATCAGCCCGCAGCTGGTGGAGCTTCCGGCGTTGCAAAAATCTGACCTGGGGCGTGTTGTTTATGCCAATGCCATTACACTGACGCCGGGCACGGTGAGTATTGAGCTATCCCAGGATACCATCCTGATTCATGCGCTAACCGAGGAGGCGGCTGAAGAGCTTGCCACGGGAAGCATGGCCAAAGAAGTCTCTAGCCGGGTTTTTGACGAATAATGTTCATTGCAGTCTCACTGGCGATTCTCATCACCATGGGGTTAGCGCTTGCGCGTGCCCTTACGGGGCCAACAACCTATGACCGGATTGCTGCGGTTAATATGTTTGGTACCAAAACCGTGCTGCTGATCGCTGTTCTGGCATTCTTGTCAGGCCGCACGGATCTACTGGATATTGCGCTGGTCTATGCGCTGATCAATTTTATAGGCGTTGTAGCGGCGCTGAAGCTGGTTACCCAGAAAAATTTTCACTCCTCTGGAGAAAAAGAGAGGAAAGTAGAATGATTATCGACATTCTTAGCTGGGTTTGCCTCTTTGCAGGCGGCATGCTGGGCATCGTTGGCGGTATTGGCATCCATCGCTTTCCCGATTTTTACAGCCGCCTGCATGCCGCAGGCATAACCGATACCCTCTGTGCCATGCTGATTCTGTTTGGCCTTGGGTTGCAGGCTGGCTTCACCCTTGCTGCTTTCAAGCTGGCGCTGATTTTTGTGTTTCTCTTTTTTACCAGCCCCACAGCTTCCCACGCATTGGCCAATGCGGCGCTGCACAGCGGTCTGAAACCCAAGCTGGTTATGAATGGCCGTGGGGTCGGATCATGATTGATATCCTGATCAACATCACCCTGCTGGCCTTCCTGGCGATCACCTCAGTGGCTATTGTGCGTCTGACAAACCTGTTTGCCACCATCATGCTGTTTGGGATTTTCAGTCTCCTGTCGGCGGGGCTGTTTGTTGTGATGGACGCGCCAGATGTGGCATTTACCGAGGCCGCGGTGGGCGCGGGAATCTCCACTGTGCTGATGCTGGCGACGCTGGCTTTGACAAAAGGCCAGAAGAAAAGCCATGAGGAAGATTATGAAGAGAAACCCTCACGCGCCCACCGTCCATGGTTGCCGCTGGCTGTAGTGGGAATAACCGGCGCTGCACTGGTTTATGGTACCTGGGACATCCCCGGTTTTGGTGACCCTGATGCGCCTGCGCAGACGCATGTTGCACGTTACTACATTGAAAATGCCATGCCAGAGACCGGCGTTCCAAATATCGTGACCGCTGTGCTGGCGAGCTATCGCGGGTTCGATACGCTGGGAGAGGTCGCTGTTGTCTTTACCGCAGGTGTTGCCGTGTTACTGCTGATCGGTGGAAAGCGCCCGAAATCCAGCACCAGCCTGAAGGGTGACGGGGGGCAGGATGAAACCTAACCTTATTCTGCATGTTGTTTCAAAGTTCCTCATCCCGCTGATTATCCTGTTTGCGCTTTACGTTCAGTTTCATGGTGATTTTGGGCCGGGTGGCGGCTTTCAGGCCGGGGTGATTTTTAGTGCCGCGCTGATACTTTACGCTCTGGTGTTTGGGCTTGATGCGGCAGAAAAGATCATCCCTTCCCATCTGTTACGCATTTTGGCCAGCCTGGGTCTGCTGATCTATGCTGGGGTGGGTGTGGTGGCACTGCTGCTGGGCGCCAACTACCTGGATTACACGGTACTTGGCAGCAACCAGATTGCAGGCCAACACCTGGGGATTTTGCTGGTAGAGCTGGGGGTAGGCATTACCGTTGCCGCCGTCATGTTGATTATCTATTTTGCCTTTGCAGGCAGGGGCAGAGAGTAGTGGATTTTTTTACTGACCATTACAACTACTGGGTTGTGATTTTCTTGATGATGGTGGGGCTCTATACCGTCATAAGTCGGGGCAATCTGATAAAAAAGGTGATTGGCCTGAATATCTTTCAGGTTTCGGTCTTTTTTCTCTATATCAGCATCGGCACAGTGGAGGGGGGGGCTGCGCCGATTATTACCGAAGGTGTTGAACTCTATTCAAACCCGTTGCCGCATGTGTTGATTCTCACCGCTATCGTGGTGGGTGTGGCGACGACTGCGCTGGCGCTGGCGCTGGTGGTGCGCATTAAGGAGTCCTACGACACCATTGAAGAAGATGAAATTCACGAGCTGGATCATACGCTGTAATGGGAAATAACATTAGCCTGCTGCTGGTTGTTGTACCGCTTATTGCAGCCCCTGTCGTCGCCGTTCTACCCCGTGGCCGGCTCCCCTGGGCGGTCGCTTTGGTTGTCACCTTTCTCTGTGTGCTGTTTGCCGGTATGCAGCTGTGGGGGGTGCTTAATGGCGGCATGATCAGTTATGAGCTGGGTGGATGGGCTCCACCCTGGGGAATCGAGTATCGTATTGATGCCGTCAACGCCTTCGTGGCGCTGATTGTTGCTGGTATTGCGGCGGTTACGCTGCCCTATGCGCTGCTGAGTGTGGAGAAGGAGATCCCGGAAGATCAGATCCCGCTGTTCTATAGCGCCCTGCTGCTCTGCCTGACCGGCCTGCTGGGGATCACGCAGACAGGCGATATTTTTAATATCTTTGTCTTTCTGGAGATCTCGTCACTCTCCTCCTATGCGCTGATCAGCCTTGGGAGAAAGCGGCAGGCGCTCACCTCCGCTTACCAATATCTGATTATGGGTACGATTGGTGCCACCTTCTTCCTGATCGGTGTCGGGCTGATCTATTCACAAACCGGCACCCTGAACATGCAGGATCTGACCATACGCCTGCCCGAGGTGATTCACCTTAAAACGGTCAATACCGGCTTTGCATTCATCATGATTGGTGTCGCACTGAAGCTGGCGCTCTTTCCTCTGCACCTTTGGCTGCCCAATGCATACGCCTATGCGCCATCGGTGGTCACGGTATTCCTTGCAGCCACCGCAACCAAGGTCGCGGTTTATGTGATGTTGCGTTTACTGTTTACGGTTTTCCCGGACAGTTTTGTGCTGGCAACACATGCCAAAGATCTGTTTATAGTGGCGGGCATTGCCGGCATTATTATCGCATCCATCTATGCCATCTATCAGAGGAGCGTTAAGAGGCTGCTGGCTTACTCCAGCGTTGCGCAAATTGGCTATATGGTGCTGGGGATCGGATTTGCATCGGCAACAGGCGTTACTGCCGCACTGATCCATCTGTTCAACCACGCCCTGATGAAGGGTGCGCTGTTCATGGCGGTTGGCGCTATCATCTATCGCGTTGGCGCATGCCACATGAAGGATATTCATGGGCTGGGCAGGGAGATGCCCTGGACCTTTGGCGCCATCATAATCGGCAGCATGAGCCTGGTTGGGGTGCCTGGCACGGCCGGATTTATCAGCAAATGGTATCTGGTATCGGCTGCCCTGGAGCAGGGGGCCTGGATCTCTGTCGCCGTTATTCTGTTTGGCTCCCTGCTTGCGGTGGTCTATGTGGGCAAAGTGGTGGAGGCGCTCTACTTCAAGCCGGTCACAGAGTCCGGGAGATCAGCCACCGAGGCACCGCTGCTGCTGTTGGCGCCTACCTGGGTGCTGGTATTTGCCAATATCTACTTTGGCCTGGATACGGAATTGACGGTGGGCGTTGCTGAAAAAGCAACGGCCATTCTGGGAGTCGTAAACCCATGAGTGCAGAAACACTACTGCTGGCCATTCTGCTGCTGCCTCTGGTCGGGGCGGTCGGTATCATTGCCACCCGGCGCAACCCTGATGTCAGAGAGGGGGTTACGCTGGTAACCGCTTCGCTCATTGCCATCCTGGTGCTGGTTATGGCCTGCCGTTTCATGGATGGAGAGGTCTTCGCCCTTACCGTGATCGAACCCCTGCCCGGAGTCGCTATCGCCTTTGAGGTTGAGGCGCTGGGGATGCTGTTTGCACTGGTTGCCGGGCTGTTGTGGGTGGTTACCTCTATCTATGCCATCGGCTATATGCGCAGCCATAATGAGCAGAACCAGACGCGGTTTTATGCTGCATTTGCGGTCTCCATCGCTGCGACGATGGGCATTGCATTCTCCTCCAACCTGTTTACGCTGTTTCTCTTCTATGAGCTGTTGACGCTGGCCACCTATCCGCTGGTTACCCATGCCGGCACCCCTGAGGCAAAGCGGGGCGGACGGGTCTATCTTGGTATTTTGCTGGGGACATCCATTGGCTTCTTTCTGCTCGGGATTCTGGCCACATGGGTGATCACCGGCAGCGTCGATTTTCAGGAGGGCGGCATACTGTCCGGCCATATTGACCCGGCGTGGGCAGGTCTGCTCTATGCGCTCTTTCTGTTTGGCATCGGCAAAGCTGCAGTGATGCCCTTTCACCGCTGGCTGCCCGCAGCGATGGTGGCGCCCACCCCGGTGAGCGCGCTGCTGCATGCCGTGGCGGTGGTCAAGGCGGGTGTCTTCACCCTGCTTAAAGTGACCATCTACATCTTTGGCAGTGATTTCATCCTCTCCAATGATGTGACGGGCGGCCTGATCTGGGTGGCAGCAGCCACCATACTGATCGCATCCCTGATTGCGATGACCAAGGATAACCTCAAGGCGCGGCTGGCCTACTCTACTGTCAGCCAGTTGAGCTATATCGCGCTGGGGGCGATGCTGGCAAGTAAAGCGGGGCTGATCGGCGCCTCAATGCATATTGCGATGCACGCCTTTGCCAAGATCACCCTCTTTTTTGCTGCCGGTGCTATCCTGGTCGCATCGCACAAGACAGCAGTCAGTCAGCTCAATGGCCTGGGCAGACAGATGCCGTGGACGTTCATGTTTTTCACCATCGGCGCCTGCAGCATCATCGGCCTTCCGCCGTTCGGTGGCATGTGGAGCAAGTGGTACCTGGCGATAGGTACGGTCGAGGCTGGACAGTGGATGCTGCTGGCCGTCCTGATGATCAGCTCGCTACTGAATGTCGCCTACCTGCTGGTGATACCGGCACGCGCTTATTTCGGCCAGCCACAACCGGCGGACGGGCATGATAACGGCCATGCACATCACCACGGCGAGGCGCCGATGGCGTGCCTGATCGGCATGGCCGCTTCATCACTGATGTGCATTTACCTTTTCTTCAACCCTGAACCGTTCTATACACTGGCCGGACTCTTTAGTTCGGGGCCAGTAGATCCGGCACCGTAACCCGGGAAAACATGATGGCAAATAATCCAGACGACAAGGAATACTACCTTGATAAACCGGAGAACATTGACCGCCTGTTGAAGGTGTTCTACGTGATCTGTGCATTGCTGTTCGTGGCGGATTTCGTTGTTCACCGTCATACAAAAGTTGCACTGGAAGAGTTCCCCGCGTTTTATGCCATCTTCGGTTTCGTTGCCTTCGTCGTATTGGTGATCGGCTCCATCGCTTTACGTAAACTGATCATGCGCAAGGAAAATTATTACGATGTGGATGACTGATCTGCCACCATTTGTGCCGTTTTTCCTTGCGGCAGCATTGGCGCTGTTCACGCGTGGACCTGTGCAGGGTGCCATCATGCTGGCGGCGCCACTGCTCGGAGGGTTGCATCTATGGTTCAATGTGCCAGTAGATGTCGTTTACAGCCTGCCGGTTCTCGAGTACCAACTGCTGTTGATGCGCACTGACCAGCTGAGCCTGGTCTTCGGGTATATTTTCCATATTGCCGCCTTCGTTCTCGTTGTATATACGCTGCACCTGAAAGACAGGTTGCAACATGTCGCCGGTCTGGTCTATGCAGGCAGCGCAATGGGCGCCACGTTTGCGGGGGATCTGATCACGCTGTTCATTTTCTGGGAGCTGCTCGCCGTCAGTTCCGTGTTTCTGATCTGGGCAAACCGGACGGCCAACGCTACACAGGCGGGCATTCGATACCTGATTTACCAGGTGTTGTCAGGCGTACTGCTTCTCGCCGGTGCTCTGATTCACTATCACCATACCGGCTCGCTCGCGTTTGACTTTATCGGCCTGGAGAACCCGGGTGGGTGGCTGATATTGTTGGCGTTTGGTATTAAGTGTGCCTTCCCGTTCCTGCATACATGGCTGACTGATGCCTATCCGGCATCCACGCATACCGGCGCGGCGGTACTGTCTGTGTTCACAACCAAGGTGGCCATTTACGCGCTGGCGAGAGGCTACCCAGGTACCGATATACTGATTTATATCGGTGCCATCATGGCCTGCTTTCCGATTTTCTACGCGGTGCTGGAAAATGACTTGCGCAAGGTGCTTAGCTACAGCCTGATCAACCAGCTTGGATTCATGGTCTGCGGCATCGGTATCGGTACCGCGCTGTCGTTGAACGGTGCAGTTGCACATGCCTTCTCTCATATCCTGTACAAGTCATTGCTGTTTATGTCGATGGGTGCAGTTATGTACCGTGTGGGACACACCTATGCATCCGATCTGGGCGGGTTGTACAAAAGCATGCCGAAGACGGCGGTGCTTTGCATCATCGGGGCGGCATCGATCTCGGCAGTACCTCTTTTCAGCGGATTCGTAGCCAAATCACTTGTGATGACGGCGCTGCTCGAACAGGGGCAACTCATTGTCTGGCTGATGCTTCTGTTCGCTTCAGCCGGCGTTTTGCACCACGCTGGTATCAAGGTTCCTTTCTTCGCGTTCTATGCCCACGATTCGGGCATTCGCACGAAGGAAGCACCAGTGAACATGCTGGTCGCAATGTTCATCGCTGCCGTGCTCTGCGTGCTCATCGGCTCACAACCTCAGTACCTTTACAGTATCCTGCCGTGGGAGATGGATTATTGGCCGTATGACGTTACGCATGTGCTGGCGCAATTACAGCTGCTGTTCTTTGCGGCACTGGCGTTCGTCTGGATGGAGATCAAGGGATATGCGCCACCAGAGCTGCACTCGACCAACCTGGATGCGGAATGGTTCTATCGCAAATTGCTTCCCGCCGGTGTCCGGCGCGGCCTGGCTTTTCTTCGCGATGCTAAAGAGTCTGCAAGAGCAGCCGCAACATCGTCCCTGCATGGTATTCGCAGCTCATTTTCTCAATCCTCCATTGCCAAATATCATTTTGCTGAAAGCTGGCCTACCGGCAGCATGGTGTTCTGGATCTCCGCCATTCTTGCCGCTTATCTGCTGCTGGGTATCTTTGGGTAGGCATCTCATGGGGCTGCATCAGCAGATGGCATGCGGCCATATCTTCCCCTTCACTCTCCCACTCCCTCGCTACAATCCACCTAAGTTCAACAGGCTCCAGAAAAATAAAAAGGCCGCAGCAGCTCAACAAAGATGAGCTCCCACCTGCGTGCCGCCATGGTCGGTTCGCTAACGATCAAGGTTAGTGCGTTATTTCTTTTTGGCATAAGAAAGCGGTATACCTAGATCCACAGATCATATTAGAATAGCGGCCCAGCCAACAGCTGTGGAAAATAGAGCAATTTGAATATAAAGCCCTGACAGCTCTCTTAGGCCCCAACTACTGAAAAATGCAAAAAGCCCCCCTCCCGTCGATCTGGCTCCGCCTGTTTCCCTTCCTCTCCTGGGTGGGGGAACTGCGGCGGAGTGAGGTTCTTCGTGCAGACATCCTGGCCGGGATCACCGTTGCCCTGGTGCTTATCCCTCAGTCCATGGCTTATGCGCAGCTTGCGGGGCTGCCGCCGCACATGGGGCTTTACGCCGCCCTGTGGCCGCCGGTTATCGCTGCGCTGTTTGGCTCTTCACGGCAACTCTCTACAGGGCCGGTAGCTGTCGTCTCTCTTATGACTGCTACGGCGCTGGAGCCGCTGGCCAGTATGGGCAGTGAGGGGTTTCTGGCCTATGCGGTGTTGCTTGCGCTGCTGGTCGGGCTGTTCCAATTGGCTCTGGGCTTTTTGCGTATGGGGGTGCTGGTTGATCTGCTCTCTCATCCTGTTGTGCTGGGCTTTACCAATGCAGCCGCCCTTATTATTGCCAGCTCTCAGCTGAGCAAGATATTTGGGATCAGCATCGCCAATGAAGAGCAACACTATGAAACGGTATGGAATACCCTGGTTGCAGCGCTGACGCATACGCATGGTTTGACGCTGTTCATGGCGCTGCTGGCCGTTGTCATCATCTTTGGTTTGATGAAATATGCGCCCAAAGTACCTGCGATACTGGTAGCTGTTGCAGTAACGACCCTGGTCTCTGCATCAACCGGATACATGGAAGCGGGTGGGCAGGTTGTCGGTGCTGTCCCGGCCGGGCTGCCTGCGTTGGTGCTCCCTTCGACATTCAACTGGGAGATCATCAGCCAGTTGCTCTCTTCTGCGGTTGTGATTGCCCTGATTGGCTTTATGGAGGCCATATCCATCTCCAAGGCAATAGCAACCAGCACCCGGCAGCGGCTGGATGCCAATCAGCAGCTCATCGGTGAAGGGCTTGGTAATATTGCCTCCGGGCTCTTCTCTGGCTATCCGGTATCCGGCTCCTTCTCTCGTTCGGCAATCAATATGGATGTGGGGGCTGTAACCGGTCTCTCCTCCATCGTCGCTGGCCTTGCGGTAGCGATTGCGCTGCTCTGGTTTACGCCCTGGCTATACCATCTGCCACAAGCCACCCTGGCAGTTGTGATTGTGGTGGCGGTGGTCAGGCTGATCAAAATAGGCCCCTTCTTTCATATCTGGAAGGTGCAGCGTCATGACGGAATTGTGGCGTTGGTGACCTTTATCCTGACGCTGCTGCTGGCGCCGCATCTGGATTACGGCATCATGGCCGGTGTCGGGCTCTCTCTGGTTCTGTTTCTCTACCGTACCATGCGCCCGCGCTTCTCTATCCTGTCACGCTATGTCGATGGCACCCTGCGCGATGTGCAGATCTATGACCTGCCAACCAGTGAATATATCTCTATTATTCGTTATGATGGCGCCCTCTATTTTGCCAATGCAGGCTTCTTTGAGGATCAGGTTCTGGCCGTTGAGGCGGCAAATCCCAAGCTGCGTTTTATCATCATTGATGGTGGCGGCATCACCCAGATTGATGCCACGGGTGAGGAGATGCTGCACCATCTGATCAGAAGGCTGCGTGCTGCGGGCATCGAGGTGCTGATGGCGCGTTCGAAAAAGCAGATCATTGATACGCTAAGGTATAATGATGGCCTGATGGAGTCTCTGGGAGAGGAGCGTATCTTTCCCCGTATCAAATTTGCACTGGATTATGCCTGGAAAAAACTGGGTGACAGCTACGACAGCATCAACTGCCCATTGCGACGAAAATAGCTGTGGGCGCTGGCCTGACAAATGTGTAAAGTTTGGTGAAATCCTGTAACATTCGGCCCCCTTGCGGCCTGCTACCTTCTGTTTTATGCCATGAATTTTATAGACGCTAAAGCGGCACGAATCAAACCTTTTTGCTCGACCCCTCGTTCGCTGATGGGGCCGGGGCCATCCAATATTCATCCCCGCGTGCTGGCGGCGATGGCGCAGCCGACGATTGGTCATCTGGATCCGGCATTTATTGATCTGATGGATGAGATCAAGGTGCTGTTGCAGTATGCCTTTCAGACTGAAAATGCAGCAACCTTTCCGCTCTCGGCCCCCGGGTCGGCCGGCATGGAGGCCTGCTTTGCCAATCTGGTTGAGCCGGGTGACAAGGTTATCGTCTGCCAGAATGGGGTGTTTGGCGGCCGTATGAAGGAGAATGTGGAGCGCTGTGGCGGTATCCCGGTCATGGTGGAGGATGAGTGGGGCTGTGCAGTTGATCTGGAGAAGGTGGAGGCTGCACTGGGCACCCATCCTGATGCAAAGATCCTCGCCTTTGTGCATGCAGAGACCTCCACCGGGGTCGAGTCTGATGCAAGAGCCCTGGCTGATCTGGCCATTCAGCACGACTGTTTGACGCTGGTCGATACGGTCACTTCACTGGGCGGGTCACCTGTACTGGTGGATGAGTGGGAGCTTGATGCGGTCTATTCCGGCTCTCAGAAGTGTCTCTCCTGCGCGCCGGGTCTCTCTCCCCTTACCTTTAGCGAGCGTGCATTGGAGAAGGTCAAAAACCGCCGCAGCAAGGTGCAGAGCTGGTTTATGGATCTGAACCTGATCATGGGCTATTGGGGCAAGGGGAGGCGCAGAGCCTACCATCACACCGCGCCGGTCAATGCACTGTTTGGCCTGCATGAGGCGCTGCTGATGTTGAGGGAGGAGGGGCTGGAGAACGCCTGGGATCGCCATCTGCACAACCATCTTGTGCTGCGGGATGGTCTGGCATCACTGGGGATCGAGTTTTTGGTGCGCAAAGATTGGCGTCTTCCGCAGTTGAATGTCGTGCGTGTGCCCGAGGCGTTGAATGATGCTTCGGTGCGGGCTGATCTGCTGAAATATTACAATCTGGAGATTGGCGGCGGACTGGGGCCGCTGGCAGGGGATGTCTGGCGCATCGGTCTGATGGGCTATAGCAGTCGCCCGGAGAATATCCTGCTCTGCGTGGGTGCGCTGGAGTCGATGCTGAAAACCTGCAGCGCCCTCGCAACGGTGCACAAAACACTGGAGAACCAATAGATGTCAGCGCTCGATCTGCCTTTGATTATTGAAGCCAATGAGTTGGCTGGACTGCTGGGCCAGGAGGGGCTGCTGGTGGTTGACCTCTGCCAAAAGCCTACCTATAGCCAGTACCATATTCCAGGTGCCGTCCATATTGAATATGGAGAGATTATTGCAGCCAGGCCGCCGGTGCAGGGTCTGGTGCCTGAGACGGCTGATCTGGAGCGTCTCTTCTGCGCTATCGGTATTGGCAATGATACCCATGTGGTGGCCTATGATGATGAGGGTGGAGGCAAGGCAGCGCGCCTGCTGTGGACACTGGAGATCATGGGGCACCAGCGGATGTCGCTGCTGAATGGCGGGCTTTATGCCTGGGCGAATGATGGTCACCCGCTGGATGCCGGAGTTGTAGAGGCTCTCCCCGCTACCTTTATCAACCACTACTCCGCCCGGCCCATTGCCGAGGCGGACTATATTTTGCAGCATCTGGAGAGTGATGATGTGGTGCTGATTGATGCCCGCAGCAGGGATGAATATATTGGGCGCCAGGTGATGGCCCGTCGCGGCGGACACATTCCCGGCGCAAAACATTGGGACTGGCAGGAGATCATGGATCCACTCAACAACCAGCGCTTCAAAGGCAGGTGTGAGCTGGAGCAGGCGCTGGCCGAGCGCGGCATTACGCCAAACAAGCAGGTGATCACCTACTGCCAGACAAACCACCGCTCATCACTCACCTATATTGCACTTAAATCTTTGGGGTATACGCAGGTAAAAAGCTATCCTGGTTCCTGGTCTGACTGGGGCAACAGAGACGATACCCCGATTGAGTGATGGCAAATAATTCTGATGTAAATCTGACAGATAAGCTGTTTGCGCTGCTGCTGTATCTATTGCCGCATCACCTGCTCTCCCAGCTGGTCTACTGGATCACCCGTTGCGAATGGGAGCCTTTGAAAAACACGCTGATCCGCCAGGCGATCAAGCTCTATCACATTGATATGAGTGCTGCCGCAGAGCCTGATCCTGCGGCTTATCGCTGCTTTAATGCATTCTTTACACGTTCGCTTCGTGCAGGCGCGCGCCCCTTGGCGGCTGGCGATAACAGTGTATTGAGTCCGGTTGATGGCGCAGTTAGCCAGTCTGGCCGGATTGTTGATGGGCGTATCTTTCAGGCCAAAGGGATAGATTATTCGCTGGAAGAGCTGCTGGGAGGGGATCGATCACTAGCGGAGGCATTTGAGGATGGCAGCTTCGCTACCATCTATCTCTCACCACGGGATTATCATCGTATTCATATTCCACTGGCAGGGCGGCTAACCAGGATGTTGCACATACCTGGACGTCTGTTCAGTGTCAGCCCCTCCACCACCAGAACCGTGCCACGACTGTTTAGCCGCAATGAGCGTGTGGTCAATCTGTTTGAAACGGATGCAGGGCCAATGGCCGTTATAATGGTTGGCGCTATTTTTGTGGCAAGCATAGATACCGTCTGGGCGGGGAGTGTTGCGCCACGCTCCCGCAGCATAAGAAGCTGGAGTTATGAGTGTGGCAGCAGCGTTGAGCCAATCATCTTCGAACGGGGTGCAGAGATTGGCAGGTTCAATATGGGTTCAACGGTCGTGCTGCTGTTTGGAAAAGATGCTGTTGAATGGTCTGCTGCAATGACCCCTGATGCCACCCTTGAAATGGGGCAGGCGATAGGCAATATAACCTTGATGGAGTACTAGGAGGCTGTCCGAGAATAGGTAAATATGCAATATGTCAATAATTAAATCCTTACGAATCAATGAGTTAGAAATTGCATTTCGTAAAAAGCCGAGTTCTCGGACAGCCTCCTAGGGGGTGTTCTCAATCACCGTTCGTGGCGAGATTCTGGCCCTTTTTCATGCTGGCGGCGTTGCGGTTCGTTGCAATAGAGTAACTATTACGCCTCACCGCGCCTCGCCTAAAGCGCCTACTGTTGGTGCCAGCACAAAAAATGCCTCAG
>WFXD01000103.1 GCA_015490795.1 Gammaproteobacteria bacterium | reverse complement strand
TTGGCCTCTAAAAAGAGGCCTGAATTCAATAGTGCCTGCCGGATTTGCGGGGCAGAGAGGTTGCCAGCCTGGGGCAGGGCTTTGGCAAGAATGGCCTGGATGGCTTTTTGCAGGTCGGTTGGCAGCAGCGCCTTACTCGCGGCTGGCGGGCCGGTTATGGCGCCCTGCAAAGGTTCAGCAGGCTGTTTTTGAAAGGCCTCCCCCAATGCCTTTTGCAGTGGCAACGAGCCTGCTGGTGGTGATTGAGTGCGGCCTGCCGCCCCCTGATCCGGGCTGCTTTTGCGCAGCAGCCCAGCCAGCAGTTTTTGTAAAAGCTCGGGAGGGGTGCGTGCTATGGTCTGAAGTGTATTGAAAAGGCTGGCCTGCGGGATCTGTCTGGGCAGGGCCTGGCGCAGGATCTGGCTTTGCAGCTCGCTGCCAGTGCGCTCTTGCAGCAGCCTTAACTCAGGTATCTCCCCCCCTTTTGTCACCCTCATGGTCAGCTTTTGACCGGCTGCCAGGCGCAACCGGGTATAGGCGAGCAGCTCCTGTGCGCCTATCTTCAGCTGCACAGAGTCCGCTGTCACCCGTTGCACAACGGTTGCTTTCAATAACTGCCCTGGTTGCAGGTTTTGCAAAAGTTTTTGCAAATCAGGCTTTGACAGCTGAAGCGGAAGCTGTGAGAGTTGGTTGGAAATAAGCATCGGGTTCTCTATCGGCCTGTCCGGTGATAACTATACGGACAGGGTAAATGAAAAATGCATAAAGCTCACCAAAAAGGAAAACAGAAACTCTGGTATGTAAAGCATAAAGGGAAGGTGCTTGGCCCTTTTCCCGGCGGTGCTGTTCGCCGCTCCCTGCTGCTGGGGCGGATAGTGCCTGCCGATGAGGTGAGCTTTAATGGCAAGGATTGGCAGCCTGCCTCAAAAATACCAGAGGTGATGCCTCCAGAGCTGCGCAAGGCGCTGGAGGAGGGTGACGATGCCGCATTGCAAACAGGCAGAAGGCGTGAAGATACACGCTCTGGCCGTGAGCGGCGCACGGCCGAGAGTGATGCGGTTTATCAACAGAGGCGAAAGGGCGAGCGGCGCGCAGAAGAGGCAGGGGCCACCAATAAATATCGGGCGGCCCGGTCGCTGCTCTTAAAAAGAAAAAAGGAGCGGCTACCCCTTCGGCCAGCACTGATAAGCACGCTGCTGGTTGCGGTGATCATAGGTTTTGGCCTCTACCGTGGAGCACCCACGAAGGCTCCGGCGGCTGAATGTGAAAGAGCGCCTGTTCCCGGTATCAACTGGCAAAACTGCCGTCTGGATGGTGTTCAGTATGCCGCTGCAGATCTGACCGGCGTCAAGGCGGCGGGAGCCTTGCTGAGAGGGGCCAATCTGAGCGGTGTGCTTTTTGTCGATGCCGACTTGGAATATGTTGATTTCAGCGGCGCTGATCTAAGTTATGCACAACTGAATCGAGCCAAAATGAAAGGGGCCAACCTTCAGAATGCAGATCTGACCAATACAGTGTTTGCGGATGCTGACCTCAGTTTTGCGATCCTTCGCGGCGCTACACCTGGCGGGGTGGTGCTGGAGGGTGCCAGACTGGATCATGCGGTCTGGTTTGATGGCGGTACATGCCTTGCCGGTTCTGTAGGTGGCTGCAACAGGAAGAGCAACTAAGGGAAAGATTCCGTCTCATAACGAAACACCTTGAGGCTCTCTGACCAGTAAGAGGCAGGCAGCCCGGCCTTGAGTTTAAGCTGCTTGATGAATACTGCCGGTTCCGGCAGCGACTCCCAAACAGAGGGCAGAAAGGTGCCCTTTTTGTAACCCTCCTGCAAAATCAGGCCATCCCGGCCTGGGCGCAGCTGGGCTATCAGCTCTGCTTCACTGCTGAATCTCATTGGCGTTGCGGGTGTAAGGACAGAGATGTGGGTCTCAATATCTCCCACTTCATGGTCGGATAGCGGGGGGAACCGTGGGTCCTGAAAAGCGGCGGCATAGGCGTTCTCTGCAACATCCAGCACCAGTGGTTGAATGGCCTCAAGGTGGCCGATGCAGCCGCGCAGTTCTCCATGTTTTTGCAGTGTCACAAAACTTGCGCGGTTGGCCTGAAGCGCCTCTTGGTGATCTTCAGGATCAACCCGGAGTGGCCTGCCGTAGCGCAAACCGTGCTGAATGGATGCTTCAGCAATCTGCAACAGCAGGCTGCGGGCCTGGTCATCCAGTGGCACAGCTGCTGTATCAGGTGAAGGCATAGGCGCCATAGCCCACAACCTGGTTGCGGGAACCCGCTGTATCGCCAGAGTTTCGTAGATCCAGTGTTGTTGCGCTAAGGTGGTGGTGGCGTGCCGCAATCAGCAGTCCGCTCACAGGTGTGCGACCGCAGGCATGATAGTAACTAAGCCCGTCCGGCTCCAGCTGCTCGATGGCGCGGGTCGCCTCCCGGTCAATGCTCTGGGCGCTTTTATAGTCCAGATAGTGGCTGAGATCGGAGCTGATGACAATCAGGGTCTCATCGCCACCCCATAACTGCTCCAGCACCTCGGCAACGTCACTGCTCTTTGCATCACTTACCAGCAGTGGCGTGATTTGAAAATCCCCCAGTGTCATCTGCAAGAAAGGGAGCTGCACCTCAAGGCTATGCTCCTTTTCAAATGCCTCATCGACCTGGTTGACCTGGGGCAGGCTGCTGATCAGGGATATGGCATGCTGGTTTACCATCAGGTAGCCCAAGGGTGTCTGGAACTGTGTCGCACTGCAATACCCAATGCCTGGAAATGCCAAATGGTGTGAGGGGGCCAGGATGACAACATGTGTAATGGTGTCGGCTACTGACTTTAGCTGTGCGTAGGCATGACCGGCGGTAGCGCCTGAGTAGATATAGCCCGCATGGGGCGCGATGAGGGCTTTGGGCTTTTCAACCCGTCCGGCTTGACCCTCTTTTAGAAAGGTCGACACTTGTGAGCGCAGCTCATCCGGATCGTCCGGATAGAAAAGCCCTGCTACGGCAGGTGGTTTTATGCGGTCCATAATCTACTCCTTGGTTCAAACAGAGATGTTGGACTGGAGCCTGTCGGGTTTAGGATGAACTGGCTGTGGAAGCGGGAGAGCGGCTCAAATATCCCCGGTTTTTCGTTGCGCAGACCCACTATGCGCCTCAAAACCGGGAATATTTGCGCTCACTCTCCCGCTCCCTCGCTACAATCCACCTAAACCCGGCAGGCTCTTAAATGGTGTTGTTGGCTCTATCCCCGGTTGGTTGAAGTATCTCCTTGCCAGATTCGTAATATTCGCCTGCGCTCTCTTTTGCTGCCTCAGTAAGATCGGCAGCCGTTTCAGAGGCTTTTTCCAGATACTCCTCTGACTTCTCTTTAGCTGTTTTATAGTATGATTTTGATTTTTCTGCTACAGCTTCTGCTGCTTCCGAGGCGCTCTCTTTTGCTGCCTTATAATACTCTTTTGACCTTTTCTGGATAGTGCTGCCCACTTGCGCGGTATGTTGTCTGGTTTTTTCCCATGCGGCGCTGCCCAGCTCTTTGGCCTGCTTGACCATCTCTTGCGTTGATGGGGTTGTCTCCTGTGGCGCTTGTGTTTGGGCAACAGGTGCAGCTGCAACATTACAGGTGAGGAGTGGTAGTGTCAGGCAGATAGCGATAAGCGTGGTGGGTCGGTTCATTGTGCATTTTGCTCCCTATGTGACATGGTTTTTAGTAACTGTTTAGCCTGGTTGATTGTTTTACGGCGGCTGACCAGCAGTTTTATTCGTGAGCCACCGCACTGCCGCCATAGCATGGCCGAGCGGACCCCGGCCAACAGCAGGGCGCGGATTTTGTTGGCATTGTCGGTGTTTTGCAGGTGTGCCGGTTCACCATTGACCATAATGCGAGGCTGTAGCGTGCTGATGGTCGATGTGTAGACATCGGCCAATAGCGCAATAATATTGCTGTGCAGCATGGAAAAATGGTCCAGTCTTTCTGTGGCAAGGCTTATGGCGTCACCAATCTGCTTTAGCATGGCGGGATTTTTGCGCAGCTTTTGCTCCAGGAGCATGAGTGCCAGTACATAGCGTGTAATCTCTGCGCTCTGCAGGTTGATGGATTCCATCTCCTGCCCCAGCTTTTGCAATCCAGTTCGGATGTTTTCTGTCCCACCATAGACGGCGCTGGCGGATTCAGCATCAATCTGGAAGAGGCTGTAGATGCTGGCGTTCATGGCCGATGCATCCGCTACGCCATTGTGGGCAACCTGATCCGTCAGGCAGGCTGCTTGAAATATGCCGGCAAGGGCAATGATTTGGTCTTGATCGGTTTTCATTAAAACTCCAGCGTCTGTTCAATAGTGCCGCCGCCCAGGCAGTCATAGCCGTGGTAGAAGACAATGGATTGACCGGGGGTGATGGCGCGCTGCTGCTGTTCAAAATGGACTTGGCAGCGGTTGCCTTCCAGATGGGTTATTTTACATGCCTGTAGCGGCTGGCGGTGCCGGATGCGGCTGGTGCAGATAAAGGGGATATCCTGGGGGGGTGATCCACTTACCCAGTGCAGCTGGCTGGCCTCCAGCCCGTTGCTGAGCAGCAGTGGGTGGTCATGCTGCTGTGCCACCAGCAGCCGGTTGCGTCTGATATCTTTGCGCACAACGAACCAGGGCGCTTCAGAGGCACCGGACTGGCCGCCTATGCCCAACCCCTTGCGCTGCCCCAGGGTGTAGTGCATAAGTCCCTGATGTTCGCCGATATATCGGCCTTCCGGGGTTTCAATCGGTCCAGGATTGGGGGAGAGGTAACGGCTTAGAAAATCGCTGAATTTTCGCTCCCCAATGAAGCAGATGCCGGTGCTGTCTCTCTTTTTGTGATTGAGAAGGCCAGCCTGCCTTGCAATCGCCCTTACTTCGCTTTTTAGCAGGCCACCCAGAGGGAAGAGGCTGTGACGGAGTTGTGGCTGTCCCAGCATGTAGAGGAAGTAGGTCTGATCTTTCCCTTCATCGACTCCCCGTTGCATTTTGATGTTAGTGGGCGTTTGTGTGGTACGGGCATAGTGGCCTGTGGCAATGCAATCTGCCCCAAGGGTCAATGCGTAATCGAGAAAGGCTTTAAACTTTATCTCCCGGTTGCATAGCACATCGGGGTTTGGTGTGCGGCCAGCCTGGTATTCGCTGAGAAAGAATTCAAAAACGCTATCCCAGTATTCGGCAGAGAAGTTGACGCTATTGAGTGGAATGCCCAGATGATCCGCTACTGCCTGAGCATCCTTCAGATCCTCTTCTGCTGAGCAGTACTCAGAGGTGTCGTCCTGTTCCCAGTTTTTCATGAACAGACCCTCAACATTCCAGCCCTGCTCTTTTAGCAACAGGGCGGCCACGGATGAGTCTACGCCGCCAGACATGCCTACAATGACCTGGCCTTTGCTGTGAATGGTGTTATGCAATTTGAGTGTGGCCTGAATGTTTCATAAGTTTATCTGATTGTTGTGCAGGATATTGGTTTCATAAGGCGCTGTCTGAGAGGGTGCTCGTCAGGTGCCTTTTGAGGTCTGCACTTGCTTTCTGAATTCGGGGATATAAAGTGGTAGTGGTTTGTGGGAAAAATAAAACGGGAATACGGGACATAGCAATGGGCAGGGGGTACGGGAGACGGGCTGCAAGAGACGGGGTTGTCTCTAACGGCTCATGTTCCCGCTTGCTATGCCCCGTATTCCTGTGCCGGCCTACGGTAGGCTGGCTGCCTCGAAGGGGGTCGAGGACTTAAAACTGTTGCTACTCTCCTACTGCTTTGATATCTGATGCGTGCAGGCCTTTTGGGCCCTCTGTTATTTCAAATTGGACTTTTTGACCCTCTTTCAGGGTCTTGTATCCTTCCATGGTAATGGATGAAAAATGTACAAAAACGTCATTTTCACCCTGGTCGGGGGTAACAAACCCGTATCCTTTTGCATTGTTAAACCATTTGACTACACCTGTTGACGACATAGCAGGTACTCCTCCTGACTTCCTTTGCTCAAGGCAATCTTGGCTTGCCTTTATATGTGTATATTGGTTGGTGTTTCCAACAGCAGGCTCATCTGCGCGCCCACTCCTCCTGGGTAGTGGGGCGGGGTTGCAAAAAGCACTGCTGTTGAAAGTATAGCCATCCCTGACAATTGGTCAATTACTTTGGCATGAAATTAAACGTGTGGAGATGTACCGTAATACCTTGATATGTATCGGTGAATGCCCATCTTGTAGTGTAATGTGAGGACAGGTCGCAGAGCGAGTATAATCCCTTCTATGAGTAGTGGGTTGCTACAAACGGCTCAGATTTCAGCTAAAATTACTGGTAATACAGGTCGATACATACATTATGACAGAGCAAGACAAACACAGTGCGGATGGTGATCTGGCGGTGCAAGGGGGGAGGCCGAAGCTAAAACGGCCTCCAATGTATAAGGTGATGCTGTTAAATGACGACTATACGCCGATGGATTTTGTGATTCAGGTGTTGGAGTCATTTTTTCAGCTTGATCGGGAGAGGGCGACGCAGGTTATGTTGCATGTACACACGAAAGGTGTGGGGGTTTGTGGCCTGTTTACCCGTGATATTGCAGAGACCAAGGTGGCTCAGGTGAATGAGCATTCCAGAAAGAACCAGCATCCATTGCTCTGCACAATGGAGAAAAACTGAATATAGCGGGTCTATATCGGTACTGGATCATATGGTTTAGCCATAGATTTGTACGGCTGGATGCAGTCGAAGGTAGGCGATAATGCTGAGTAAAGAACTTGAATTTACGCTCAATCAGTCCTTTCAACAGGCTAATGAGAGGCGCTATGAATTTATGACCGTTGAGCACCTGCTGCTCGCGCTGCTGGATAATCCGCTGGCCACTAAGGTTCTCCAGGCCTGCGGAGCAGACACAGAACAGCTTCGAATGGAGGTTGATGCCTTTGTTCGACAGACAACGCCCATCCTTCCTGAATCAGATCATCGTGAAACACAGCCTACTCTGGGCTTTCAGCGCGTCTTGCAGCGTGCTGTATTTCATGTGCAGTCATCGGGTAACAAGGAGGTGACTGCTGCGAATGTCATTGTATCCATATTCAATGAGCAGGAGTCGCAGGCCGTCTTTTTTCTGGAGCAGCACGATGTTAACCGTCTGGATGTCGTAAATTATATCTCACATGGTATCTCCAAGGTGCATGGCGACTCTGATGCAGATGAAGATGCGGCCACAAATGTCGAAGATGCAGGTGGTGCGACGAAGAAAAGCCCCCTGGAGTGCTATGCCACTGACCTCAATGAGATGGCAAGGCAGGGCAGGATTGATCCGCTGATTGGTCGTAAAGGGGAGCTGGAGCGTACTGCACAAATCCTCTGCCGCCGGCGCAAAAACAACCCTCTGCTGGTGGGCGAGGCCGGCGTGGGCAAAACGGCAATTGCAGAGGGGCTTGCCAAGAAGATTGTGGAGGGTGATATCCCTGAGGTTCTTGAGAAGTGCATTATCTACTCCCTGGATCTGGGCGGGTTGGTTGCAGGCACGAAATATCGTGGTGATTTTGAGAAGCGGCTGAAAGCGGTTCTGGCTGAGCTGCGCGAAAAACCGGAAGCGGTTCTGTTCATAGATGAGATTCACACCATCATTGGGGCAGGTGCTGCTTCAGGTGGCGTCATGGATGCTTCGAACCTGCTTAAGCCGATGCTGGCCTCTGGCGAGCTACGCTGTATTGGCTCGACAACTTACCAGGAGTTTCGAACCATCTTTGAGAAAGACCACGCGCTGACGCGGCGTTTTCAGAAGATTGATATTGCAGAGCCATCGGTGGATGAGACCTTTGAGATCCTGAAAGGGCTCAAATCCCGTTTTGAAGAGCACCATAGCGTGCGGTTCTCTTTAAAGGCGCTAAGAACTGCGTCGGAACTCTCGGCGCGTTATATCAACGACAGGCATCTGCCGGACAAGGCCATTGATGTGATTGATGAGGCGGGTGCCAGTGTGCAACTACAGCCTGTTGCGAAGCGTAAGAAAAGCATCAGCGTGCTCGATATCGAGCATATTGTCTCAAAGATGGCGCAGATACCGGCCAAAACGGTATCGGTCTCTGATAAAGAGGTGCTAAAGAATCTGGCCAGGAATCTACAGATGGTGGTTTTTGGGCAGGATGAGGCGATTGATACCCTGACATCGGCTATTCGTATGAACCGCTCTGGCCTGGGGGCAGATCAGCGTCCGGTGGGTTCGTTTCTGTTTGCCGGCCCGACGGGTGTCGGCAAGACGGAGGTTACCCAGCAGCTGGCGCGCATCATGGGCATGAAGCTGATCCGCTTTGATATGTCAGAGTATATGGAGCGGCATACGGTCTCCCGTCTCATTGGGGCGCCGCCCGGATATGTGGGGTTTGACCAGGGCGGGCTGCTGACCGAAGAGATCAACAAGCATCCGCATGCCGTGCTGTTGCTGGATGAGATTGAAAAGGCGCACCCTGATATATTCAACCTGCTGCTACAGGTGATGGACAGAGGATCATTGACGGATAACAATGGGCGCAAGGCAGATTTTCGAAATGTGGTGGTTGTCATGACCACAAATGCAGGTGCTGCCGATATGAGCCGGGCTTCAATCGGGTTTACCAATCAGGATCATACCAGTGATGGCATGGAGGCGATCAAGAAGATCTTTTCCCCTGAGTTTCGTAACCGCCTGGATGCCACAATCCAGTTTAAACCGCTGTCGGCTGAAGTGCTTGGCAGTGTCGTGGATAAGTTTCTGTTTGAATTGGAGGGGCAACTTCAGGAGCAGAAGGTGTCACTGATTATTGATCCGGATGCGCGCGGCTGGCTGGCCAAGCATGGCTACGATCCCAAGATGGGCGCGCGGCCTATGGACAGGGTGATTCGAGAGAAGATCAAAAAACCGCTGGCTGAAAAGCTGCTGTTTGGCGACCTGTCAGGTGGTGGTCGTGTTCGGATCAGCGTCTCTGATGGTGAACTGGTATTTGATCTTGAGGAGCGCGCCGTTGCCCACTAGCGTGGAAGATAATGAAGGCCTTTTGACTCTTCTGGCTAACGGGCGCGGTAGGTGATGCGGCCTTTGCTGAGGTCATACGGGGTCAGTTGAACAGTAACCTTGTCGCCTGTAAGGATGCGGATATAGTGTTTGCGCATCTTGCCTGAAATATGGGCGGTCACAACATGCCCGTTCTCCAACTCTACCCGGAACATTGTGTTGGGAAGGGTTTCAGTCACTGTCCCCTCCATCTCAATAAAATCTTCTTTTGCCATTCGGTTTCTCGTTACCTTAGATGCTGAATTGGGGCGGGAGTATAGCACAACGATGTACTAACAAACCTACCCCGACGGTAAAATCTCTTCATTTTGATCAAACGCCTGCCACTGCCCCTCTCTCCATATCTGCAGGGGGCGGTAGTTTGATTTGTAACTCATTTTTCTACAGCCAGGCACCCAATACCCCAAATAGAGCCAGGGTAATCCCCGTCTCTGGGCCTCTTGAATCTGCCAGAGCAGTGCCAGCACACCTGGGCTGAGATGTGATAGCTCAGGATCAAAGAAGGTATAAACGGCAGAGAGTCCATTTGGCAGCAGGTCAGTAACCGCAATGGCAGTGAGTTTTTGTGCAACCTGTAGTTCAAAAAATCGGGTTTGGCACCAACTGCTGGTGAGGAAACCGAGAAAACGGTCAGGGGATGGATTGGCCATCTCCCCATCAGGATGCCTTGATTGAATATAACGGCAATAAAGCTCAAAGTGCTCATTTTGGAATAGTGCGGGTTTGGTCTGGATGAGCAGCTTTTCTACACTCTTTGCCCATACTCTTCGTTGATTCCTGTTGGGTTTAAAACGGGCAACAGGGAGACGAAGGGGAGTGCAGGCCTGGCATGAGCCGCAGTAAGGTCTGTATACATGGTCTCCGCTACGCCTGAACCCCTGCGCTAACAGCTCACCGTAGATGTGTGTATCCAGGGCAGCGGCAGGGTCAACAAAAAGTGTGGTTGATTGCCTTTCAGGCAGGTAGGCGCACTCATCCTCCTGGCTGCGGTAGAGATTCAGTGATGCTCTCATTTTATGGTGTGGAGCGGTGGCTCTGGAGTCGTTAGCCATGACCCATCCCGGCCAGGCTGGCTGCACCACTGTTTTAAATAGTGAATAAATTGCTGGCGCTTTATCTCCTGTGCGCCCAGACTGGAGAGGTGGCGGGAATATACCTGACAGTCGATGAGCTGGTAGCCCCAGCGCATCAGATGGGATACAAGGTGGACAAGGCCAACCTTGGATGCATCACTCATCCGGCTGAACATGGATTCGCCAAAAAAAACCTGCCCAATGGCAACCCCATAGAGGCCACCCACCAGGGTATCTTGATGCCAGACCTCAACCGAATGTGCGATCTGTGCCCTGTGCAGTTGAATATAGGCAGCCTCCATCTCGGTTGTAATCCAGGTGCCCTCAGCAGTATCCCTTGGGCTGGCACAGTATTGCAGGACATGCTCAAAATGGCGGTCAAAAGAGACGGTAAAGGGCTTGTTCCGCAGGTTTTTTTGCAGGCTGCGAGAGATTTTCAGTTGCGCTGGAAAGAGCACAGTGCGCGGGTCTGGTGACCACCACAGAATAGGCTGCCCATCGCTATACCAGGGAAAAACACCGTGCCGATAGGCGTTGGTGAGCCTTTCTGGTGAGAGGTCGCCTCCCAATGCCAGCAGGCCATTTGGCTCTTTTTCAGCCAGAGCCACATTGGGAAAGGGGGCATCAGGATTGCCTGGGTCAAGTAGATGTAGCATATTGGTTGCTCTGGCCCGGAAAATTCATAAATTATGCACAATCTCGTTATTGATCAACATAATAAAGATCCAGAGCCATTTGTCTGGACTAAACGCGTTGATCAGATACTTGAATAAATTGGACGGGCTAAGGTCATACTTCAAAATGTGTAATATATTTAGGACAGTACACTAGGAGGCTGTCCGAGAACTCGGCTTTTTACGAAATGCAATTTCTAACTCATTGATTCGTAAGGAGTTAATTATTGACAAATTGCATATTTACCTATTCTCGGACAGGCTCCTAGATACTCACAGCCACGCTTTTAATCTGGGCATAGAGTGCTGTACCTGCCTCCAGCCCCAGCCGGGATTGGGATTTATGGGTGATCCGCGCCAATAGTGGCGTGCCTCCGGCATCCAGACGCACCATGATGCGTCCCGCGCCCTGATCCAGTATCTCTGTGACTACCGCCTGAACCACATTGAGAATGCTGCTCTCGCCTGGTGGCTGCAAAGCGAGGCTGACATCACGGGCGTGGATACGGATATTCAGTAGCTCGCCTGTGGCGCGTTCAATGCGGCTGACCAGAATCTCCCCACCACAAAACTGGAGGTGAGTCAGGTGGTACTCATCATCATGCCGGGTGATCCGGGTTTTGATGATAGCACCGGCATTTTCATCCCTGGCGATCGGCAGGTCGATGTCGGCAAACATCTCGGCCAGCGGCCCCTGTTTCAGGATGCGCCCCCTCTCGACCAGCGCCAGCTGGTCTGCGATACGAGCCAGCTCCTCCAGATCGTGTGTCACATAGAGTATCGGGATATCAGCTTCGGCATGCAGCCGCTCCAGATAGGGCATGATCTCTGCCTTGCGTGGCCGATCCAGCGCCGCCATGGGCTCATCCATCAGCAGCAACCGGGGGCTATTGAGCAGTGCTCGTCCCAGCGCAATGCGCTGCCGCTCCCCCCCGGAGAGTTGATGTGGATAGCGTTGCAGCAGCTTGCCAATACCGAGAATGTCGCAGATGTGGTTCAGATTGCCCTTGCGTTCTGTGCGGGGGGTGCGCCGCCAGCCATACTCCAGATTGGCCTTGACCCGCAGATGGGGGAATAGCGCTGCCTCTTGAAAGACATACCCCAAGGCACGCTGGTGGGGTGGGATAAACAGCCCTTTGGCGCTATCCTGCCAGCATTCGCCGTTGACCGTCAGGTGCCCTTTGCCAGCCTGTTCCAGCCCGGCAATGCAGCGCAGCAGGCTGGTCTTGCCAGAGCCTGATGCACCAAACAGTGCGGTAACCCCCATGCCGGGCAGCGTCGCCCCGGCATTCAACTGAAAGCCATTCTGCTTCAGCTCAAAACTGAACTCAATGCCGCTCATGTGTGAGGCCAGCGGCTGTTCTGGCGATAGACCAGGAATAGGATAATGAACGAGAAGAGCAGCAGGCCACCAGAGAGCCAGTGTGCCTGGGCATACTCCAGTGCCTCGACATGATCATAGATGGCGATGGAGAGCACCTGGGTCTCGCCGGGGATATTGCCGCCAATCATAAGCACGACGCCGAACTCCCCCACCGTGTGGGCAAACCCCAGGGTGGCCGCCGTGATAAAGCCGGGGCGGGAGAGGGGCAGGACAATGGTGAGAAAGCGATCCAGTGGCGATGCCCGCAGAGTGCTGGCCGCCTCCAGGTTCAACGGGTTGATGCTGCGGAAAGCGTTCTGCAGCGGCTGCACCACAAAGGGCAGTGAGTAGAGTGCTGACCCGATCACCAGTCCGGTAAAGCTGAAGGCCAGCCCATGCGTGGTCATGCCACCGATGATGCCGCCCGGTGCCAGTGCAATCAGCAGATAAAAACCCAACACCGTGGGGGGCAATACCAAAGGCAGGGCCACCACGGTCTCTACTACCGTTTTAAGGCGTGACCGGGTTTGTGACAGCCACCAGGCCAGCGGTGTGCCCAATAGCAGCAGGATGATGGTGGTGATGAGTGCCAGCCGCAAGGTGACCCACAGGGCGCTGATGTCGGCTGGTTCCATCAACGGCTATCCAGGCCATAGCCCAGCGCGCTGATGAGTGCCCTTGCGCGCTCAGACTGTAAAAAGGCGTGAAAGGTTTTGGCGGCGGGGTTCTCTGCCCCGCGCTTGAGCAGCACGGCATCCTGGCGAATAGGGTCATGCAGCGCCTGTGGCACCATCCAGTGGTAGCCTGTGGACTTCACCTCTTCAGAGAGCTGTGAATGGGCGATGAACCCCATCTCTGCCGCCCGGCTGGCGACAAATTGAAATGTCTGGGCGATATTTTCACCCCGCACCAACCGCCCCTGTAGCTGTTCCCACAACCCCATGGCCTTCAGCGTCTGGCGGGCGGCAACCCCATAGGGGGCGATTTTGGGGTTGGCGATTGAGAAGCGCCGCAGATCTGCCTGGCTGATCAGCGCCTTGGCTTCGCCTTGAAACTGTTGCCGGGGCGCCCACAGAACCAGCTGTCCCATGGCATAGGTGAAACGGCTGCCGGGGACTGCCAGCCCCTCCTGCTCCAGCTTTTCGGGGCGCTTCTGGTCGGCAGACAGGAAGAGGTGGTATGGGGCGCCATGCTTTATCTGAGCATAGAGCTTGCCGGTGGAGGCGGTACTGATACGCACCTTGTGTTCACTTTCTTTTTCAAAGGCCTGTGCCAAAAGCCGTAGTGGTTGACTGAAATTGCTTGCGGTTGCCACCTGTACCGTAGCGGCCAGGCCGGGCCTTACCGTGGCAAATATCAGCGCAGTAAACAGAAGCAGTCTCATCATGGCGGGCCGGGGTGAAAAAAACAGGATCTACGATTGCCCGCAGTATATAACATTTGTGCCCTTTGAGACTTGCAGGGGTGTGGCTCATAGCAAAGAGGCGGTAATGTGATCTCCAGCCTCAGACAGTGCCTCCAGCCGCACCTGCCGGATCTGGTTTTCCAGTGCAGCCCCGGCAGGCGCCCGCAGCGCAACCCGAAGAAAGTTTGGGGTGTAGCCGCTCCAGATTGCCGTTTCCTCGTTGGTCTCTGTTTTACTTTCGATTAAAACCGGGAGCTCCAGCCCCAGATTGGCCTGCTGATTGGCTTGCTTTAGCTGCTGCCCCAGCGCATAGAGTGCCTGGCTGCGCTCTTTTTGCTGCGCCTTGCTGATCTGCCCGGGCAGCTCGGCCGCCTTTGTGCCGGGGCGTGGCGAGTAACTGAAGATGTGCAGGTGGCTGAACTGCATCTGCCCAACAAATGCCAGGGTCTGCTGCCACTCCTCCTCTGTCTCGCCGGGAAAGCCAACCATAATGTCGGTGGTGACACAGAAACCGGGCACCCGCTGCCGGGCCTGTTCGACCAGCTGCCGGAAATCAGCGCTGCTGCATCGGCGTGCCATACGGCGCAGTACAGAGTCTGCACCACTCTGCAGAGGGAGGTGCAGATGCGGCATGAGGCGGTCGTTTTCAAACAGTGACCAGAAGTTTTCAGGCAGATCCCAGGGTTCCACCGAACCTAATCGGATGCGCGGAATCCTGGTCTCCTCGAGGATGGTCTGGATCAGTTGAAAGAGGCTGCTTCCAATCTCGCTGCCATAGCCCCCGATGTGTACGCCTGTGAGAACCACCTCCAGCAGACCGTCTGCATGCAGCTGGTTGATCTCATCGACCACCTCCGCTGCGGGCCGGCTGCGCTCTTCGCCCCTGGCCAGCGTGACGACGCAGAAGGTGCAGCGGTAGCGGCAGCCATCCTGCACCTTGATGAATGCCCGCTGGCGGCCTCTGGCCAGCAGGCTGTTTTCGCCGGGTTCGGTTGCCATCTCTGGCATGGCGTGGAGGTTGAGCTGTTTTGAGACGATCTCAACCAGCCGGTCTTTATCCCGGTTATTGACGATCAGGTCGATGCCTGAAGAGCCGGCCGGGTCCAGCGAGGCATAACAGCCTGTGACAACCAGCTTGGCTGCGGGGTTATTGCGCTGTGCCCGGCGGATCAGTTTGCGTGATTTACGCACTGCCTCGCCGGTTACGGCACAGCTGTTCACCACCACCAGATCGGCACGGCTCAGCTCTTGGGTCAACTCATGGCCGAGCGCCTGAAAATCTCTGCTCCAGGCTTCAATCTCTGCTTCATTGAGGCGGCAGCCAAGGGTTTTCAGGTGAATGCGCATCTGCTGGTGGGTGCTGGTGGTTAAAAGGGTGCAACCGTAGCTGTGGTTGGCTTTTGTTTCAAGTGTATTGCAAGCTGGCGCTCTTTCAAGGTGATAGACTAGCACCTTGAAGCACTGAATTATGAAATTGGAATTGCCAGATGTTTGAAACCGATAGCCTGCTCATGGCGCTGCTCTTGCTTGGCCTCTTGACCTTGGGGCTGCTGGGGTTGCTGTGGTTGCGGCTGACCCAGGCAACCAGAGGGGCGGATGACCAGGGAGCGGGGCTTGCCCGAATAGAGGAGCTGCTGCGTGAGCAGGAGCGGGTATTCCGGCGCGAGCTGGCAGATGATCAAAAAGCCCTGGAACAGCGCTTTGGTGATATGCAAAGGCATCTGGCAGAGGATGCAGCCAAACTGCGTGCGGATCTGGTGGCGCGTTTTGAGTCGCTGCAAAAGACCGTTTCGGAGCGTCTGGCAGATGGCCGTCTGGCGCAGCAGCGGTCGCACGCTGATCTGCGTGAGTCGCTGCAGAAGGCGCTGCACGAGGGGATCGGCAGTGTGGGCAAAGAGGTCAATGAGGTGCTGCTTCGCAACACGGAAGAGTTGGGCAAAAGGGTGGAGGGGTTGACGGAGAGCACCGATAAGCGGCTACAGGAGATCAGCGGACAGGTGGACAAGCGCCTGAGCGAGGGGTTTGAGAAGACCACGGAGACCTTCACGCGGGTGCTGACACATCTGACGCGCATTGATGAGGCGCAGAAGCGGATCACCGAGCTGTCCACCAGCGTGGTCAGCCTGCAGGAGGTGCTGGCAGACAAGCGTTCCCGTGGTGCCTTTGGCGAGATTCAGCTCAATGCGCTGGTACGTAATATGTTGCCGGAAAAGAGCTTTGCATTGCAGTTTCAGCTCAAAAATGACCGGCGGGTGGACTGTATGCTGTTTCTGCCCGAGCCAACGGGGAATATTGCGGTGGATGCCAAATTTACGCTGGAGAGTTTTCAGCGCATGATGGATCCACAGTTGCCGGATAGTGATCGAGAGAAGGCGAGCCGACAGTTCAGGCAGGATATTCGTAAACATATCACTGATATTGCCGAGCGGTATATCCTGCCCGGTCAAACGGCGGATGGGGCGATGATGTTTATCCCGGCGGAGGCGGTATTTGCCGAGATCCACGCCCACTATCCTGATCTTGTGGAAGAGGCCAACCGGCGGCGGGTGTGGCTGGTATCGCCAACCACCATGATGGCTATCCTGACGACAGCGCGGGCTGTACTGAAAGATGCGGCAACCCGTGAGCAGGTGCATATTATCCAGCAGCATCTTGGGGCGTTGTCGAAGGATTTTGGGCGGTTTCAGGATCGAATGGAGAAGCTCTCCCAGCATATCAGCCAGGCGCATAAGGATGTTGAGCTGGTTCATACCTCGGCACGAAAGATCAGCAGCCGGTTTGAGAAGATAGAGAAGGTCGAGCTGGAAAATATGCCTGAACCTGGCGCATTGCCAGGCTCAGACCCGTAGTCTGTCAGTTTGCTGTCTGCCAGGTTCCGTCAGGTTGGCGGCAGGCAGTGCCATAGACAATCTCTTGTCTGCCATCAATTCTGGCTTCAGTGGTGTACTCGCGGCAGGGGCCGCTGGCGGTGCTGTAGGTTCGGGTGGGCGTTACCGTATACTCGTTACCTGAGTCCGGGTTTTTCCAGCTGCTGTGCTGGTTGGTCGGCACAGCTTCCAGCGCTTGATGGGTGCGATAGCGGTCATTTTGATCCATCTGCTCACCAATGGCGCTGCCAGCGTATGCGCCCAGCAGGGTTCCGGTAATTATGGCAATGGTGCGGCCAGATCCGCTACCCACCTGGTTGCCGAGAACGCCTCCGGCGATGCCGCCGATAACGGAGCCGGTCTCTCTCTTGGTTGGCTGGCAGCCAATCAACAGCGCGAGTGATATGAGGGCGATAACGGTTATCCTGGTTTTCATGTTGCGCTCCAAAGCCTTGCTGTCGGGTTGTAAATATAATCCATGCCTGATTTATAGCTTATCGGTTAGAGCATGTGGGTGATAATTGGTTCAACGCAGCAGTGCCGGCCAGACCGGGTCAGTGCCAGCTTGAGATAAGCGATTCAATGGTTCTGGATGCTGAATCCGAGATGTCGATAATCTGAAATCCGGTCCAGTAGCTGCAGGTCTCCTTTACTCGCTGGCACCAGAGGGTCTCTACTCCAAATTCGATCTTTTCTGCGCCATTCACGGGCGTTGCCAATGGCATCCGCAGCTGGAATAGTGTGCCGGGTGCGGTGGATATTTGGCCAATAAGCATCATGCCATCCATGCTTATATTTACCAGGTGCCCAAGGGGCTGGCCTGTGTTGATGTCACAGATGGCAATGCTCTCGTTGGGGCGTTTTCTGATGGAGGTTCTTTTGTTCCGCATGGCGGATATACCCTTTGATATTAGTCTTATTGGTTGATCAGGTTTCGGCTGTTAGCCTGGAGCAGGTTGTGTGCTGAGGGTTTGTTGCAGCTTGTCTTTAATGGCTCTGTAGGCCTGGCTGACAAAAGGGATCTGTGTGCGGCCAAGAATACGTGCCCTCCCTTCACAAAGATCCCGAACAAGGTTGTGGGCAGATATAACCATGGCCTGTATGCCATTGTGGTCAACAAACATATACTTTTTTGTTGCCGGGCTGTACCAGGAGAGCTTGATGCGCCGTTTGCCTTTGCGCCCCTTGGTGAGATACTCAAACCAGGTGCCGCATTTTATGGTCTCCAGCTTTTGTAACATCTCAAGCTCTTGATCGGTGAAGGTGAGTATTTGAGAGTCGATCCCCAGTGACTCTTTTGTGCTTTCCGGTGCAGCTGTAATGGCTGCTGTCGCCTGTTGCTCTTCTGCTTTTGTCAGTTTGCCAGATAGCAGCTTGAATAAAATATCAATCTCCCCGGCGCGGTGGTTACCCAGGGTGGAGAGGCTCTGTTCAATGCGGTTACGCAGGCTGCCGAGCCGCTTGCGGAAGGGTATCTCCTCTTTCTCGGCTGCATCTGTGTTTATGAGTTCCAGTATCTCATCAATGATCTGAAGGGTTTCACGCCATATTTCCGAGTCTTTGTAGTTAGGGTCGCGCAAAATAATCAGGATCAGTTTGTCTGTCCAGGTGTGTTTTAAAAATTGCAGGACAATGCCTGGAGGCTGTTGGTGTGCTGCTGTACGGTCCCTGATGGTCTGTTTTGCCTGTACGCGTGCGCTTTCAAATTTGTCTCGCCCACGAGCCGCCTCCTGAGCTCTCTTTTCAATAGCAGCGGACCTCTGCTCGAGCCGGGTTGCATGCCTTTGCAGCTCTTTATAGAGCTCTTCAAATATTTGCAGGTTCTCTTCGAAATCAGCCAGGATGGTGTCAACGACCTCCTGCAGGTGAGGATAGATGCCGACATTAAAATCCGTCTCGTCTATCCACTGGCTGCCTACGCGAATCATAAGGTTCAGCAGCTGTTGGGCGGGGTGTCTCTCTGATGTGAGTATTGATGCATCCAGTATGGCCGCCTTCAAATAGGGCGTATGCAGGTGGCACAGCAATGTTTTTGCCGCATTGGGCAGGACAGGGTCATCCAGCACCTGCTCAAACAGCATCCCCACCAGCTCAATGGTGTTCATATCAGCCGTTGGGATTCTGCGTCGATCAACCCCTTCAAAGAGCTTGTTGCGCTCCTCTGTGAGTGTGTTGCGCAGATCTTCGATAAAAACCTGATCAACCTGTAATGTTGGAATGGTTACCTGTCGCCCTCTACCCGTTGGTGAACCCTCAGTATCAGGAGTTGCTTTGCTGGCAGAGGGCTGAATACTGGATATCTGCTGAAGCAGTGTCGCCTTGCTCGCCATGTTGATGGGTGCCGCACCTGGAGGAGGGGCTGCGGGGTAATCAGATGTTTTTTCCCGGCGGCTAATGAGCAGTGAGCTTATGGTATTTAATATTTCTGAACTGAGAGTCTCCGGGCCAGATGCCGTGAGATTCTCTTTATCGTCCATTGCAGGCTGCGCCGGAGGGACTCCTCTATTTTCAGGTGCCGGCTTACCAGACCTGGAGGGGGAGGGGGGTTCCGATGCAGTGGGGTGGTTGATAATGGGTTTAAGATTGGGAAAGATGCCAGCCTGAATCAAGTACTCATTGCAGCCGTTATAGATGCCCTCCAGGTTTTTCATGACAAACTTCTCAAAGAGGGCATACAAAATGAGCGTGGTTCGGCTATCAACTTCAAGTTTTGAGATGGCCGTTTTGAATGCATTCATGATCTGGACAGGGTTGGCCGGCATATCCCGATCTGCCAGTTTTTTGCCACCATGAATCAGCGTCATGCGCTGGGTGTATGCATAGATCTCCTTATAGTAGAGATTGTTTGTTTTATAGGCGATTTTTTGTAAAGCGATGCCATCTTCAAGGTCTGTTTTGTCAATGAGTGACCATTGTGAGTGCTCGGATGCTTTTGGGCTGCTCTCTTCCGGTGTTGAGGGGCGTCTGTGCAGGAAATTGGCATACCCCTTTGATATCTCTTTTTGAAAGGTCTGCTCAACAAGAGAGCGCATCTTCCCCACACTCTGGGAGGCTTCAATAAAGACATTCCTGATGGCGTTGCTCTCTGCTTTATCTGCAAACTCAAGCAGTGCAGGTTCAGCGTGATTGTACATCTCGTTAAGAAGGGCAGAGAGTTCAATAAGAGCCAGATCTCTGCATTGTCCTATGACCTGCTGGTATTTAAAGCTGGGTGGTTGAATATCTGAGTTTAAACTTTCCATTGCTTTTGCAACCGGATGTAGGCACTGCCTGTTGAGGAGCTGTAAAGCATGCTATTGGTCTGAATCCCTTATTATGAGTATTCTCTGGCAGGGAGTAAAATGGTATTTGTAGTTTTCCTTAACCATCCATCACGGTCAATATCTTGAAGCAGCATATATTTTTATTATCAATCAAGCTGGTATCTCATCTTAACTGGCGTGTTGTCCAGTGGCTTGGGTGGTTGATTGGGCAGCTGTTTATTTGGCTTCCCAATCAGGAAAAAAGGTCTGCCCGCGTGAATATTGGCCTCTGTTTTCCAGAGTTATCGAGCCAGGAACAGGAAAAGCTGCTTAAGCAGAGCATGATTGAAAGTGCGATAACCATGGTAGAGATGCCGGGCTTTTGGTGTGGAAATTCAGATTATCTACTGTCGCGGCTCAATGACCCGGACGAACAGAGGGCATTGAACTCACTCATCAGACAGGGCAAAGGGGTGATTGTTGCAGGCCCGCACCTGGGCAGCTGGGAGATTTGTGGGCTGTTTCTGGCACGCATCGCCCCTGTTACGACCCTCTACCGCCCACCCCGATATGATGCCCTGGCCAAGCTGATGGCCCAGGGAAGAAGCCAGACCGGAGCCAGGCTGGTTCCAACCGATGCTTCCGGGGTGAAAGCACTGTACAAAACATTGCGGCAGGGAGGGATGGTCGCCATCTTGCCGGATCAACAGCCGAAATCCATGCGTGGTGCGGTATTTGCCCCATTTTTTGGGCAGCCCGCATTGACCATGGAGCTGATCTCCCGGCTTGCTGCCAAAACCGGTGCGCCTGTGATTTTCTGCTTTGCTGAGCGTCTGCCGCGTGGAAAAGGCTACCGGATGCACTGGGTGCAGGCACCTGAAGGCATCAACGATACGAATGCTGTGGTGGCAGCCACTGCGCTCAATCAAGGGGTTGAGAACTGCGTTCGCATCTGCCCAACGCAATACCAATGGAGCTACAAGCGCTTTAGAAAGCACCCTGATGGTAAAACAAACCGATATGCAGCATTAAAATAGAGTCTGCTTTTTTCCACCGGAAAAGCGTCAACGAATTAAAGTCTTGCAGTGGTGAAGACGCTATCCGTTTTATATCTAAAAGATTCTGATTCGGTTGGTGATGCCACAGATGGACTGTCCAAAATATAGAAGATGGGTTTTAGGCTGCATATGCATGCTGCTATTGATCTGTCCGGGTGCCCCATTGCTTGCGAAAAAAGGGCCACCCCCCCAACTGTCTGATGTTCGAGTCCTGATAGATATATCCGGCAGCATGAAGAAAAATGACCCGCAGAACCTGCGGCGTCCGGCATTGAGGCTGCTGATTGGTCTGATGCCCAGTGGCAGCCGGGCCGGGGTTTGGACCTTTGGCCAGTATGTCAATGAGCCGGTTCCACTTGGGCATGTGAATGAGGTCTGGAAAGAGCATGCACGGGATCGAGTGGAACAGGTTCACTCGCGTGGCCTCTTTACTGACATTGAAGCGGCGCTCAATCGTGCTACAAAAGATTGGGCAGGCGCCCCCTCACGTTTTCGCAGAGATGTAATTCTGCTCACCGATGGCATGGTGGATATCTCCAAAGATGCTGAAAAAAATGCAGCCTCACGCAAACGCATTATCACAAAGGTGCTGCCGGAGCTTGAACAGCGGGGGGCTCGCATCCACACCATAGCGCTCTCGGGGCGCGCCGACCATGATCTGATGAGAACGCTATCAACCGTAACCAATGGCTGGTATGAACAAGCAGAGTCGGCTGATCATCTGCAACGTCTCTTTTTACGGATTTTTGAAAAGGTGAGCAAGCCCGATACGGTTCCGCTCAAAGACAATCGATTCAAGATTGATAGCAGCATCAAAGAGGCTACGCTGCTCATCTTCAAAAGCAAAGGGAGCTTGAAACCTACGCAGATCATCTCACCCAGCGGGAAGATTTATGGCATCCATAACACCCCTGAATCCATCGCATGGCATCAGGATGAGGGCTATGACCTGCTGACAATTTCCAGGCCAGAGCAGGGAGAGTGGCGCATTCAGGCAGAGGTTGATCCTGACAATCGGGTAATGGTTGTGACAGACCTCAGGATGCACACCACGGATCTTGCCAGCTGGGTATCAGTGGGTGAGCGTCTGCCATTTATTATTCAGTTCAGTGATCATGGCAAAAAAATAGTGCGCGCCGATTTTCTGAAGATGGTAAATGTTAGCAGTGAATATAAAATTGGCGACAGATACAGCGAGCCACAGCCGATACGTGATGATGGGAAATCTGGAGACAAAACGGCACTGGATGGCACCTTCAGCGCAATAGTGAGGGGGGAGTTAAAGCCCGGCAGGGGTGAGCTGATTATTGTTGCCGAAGGAAAAACATTTGTTCGGGAGCGGCGTCAGGCCTTTGAGGCGATGCTTCCGGTAAAGCTGGGTGTGAACAAAAAAGTTCTGAACAAAAGGGAAGGTCTTGAGATTACGCTACAAGCCGATGAAAGGCTTATCAAAAGAGACAGTCTGAACCCCGCAGCCTGGCGTGAAACAGCTGATGGCAAACGGGCAGGCATCATCCTGACCCCGGATGGGACAGGCGGCTGGCAGGGGTGGGTAGACAGATCCACCCTGACAGAGCCACAACAGCTGCGGGTCAGGATTACAGCCACCAGCCAGAGAGGCAACTGGGTAGAGCTGAATTTAGATCCAGTGGCTATTGAAGCCGTATTGCCACCTCCACCCGCCATTGAGACACCCGCCCTGGAGCAGAAGCCAGCGCCAGTTGTTGAGCCAGAGAAGAGACCTGAAGAGCCAACAGAGGATGAAGATGCATCAGGCGGATGGGTGCAGAACACCCTGCTTTTTGCCGGAGGCAATTTATTGGTGATTCTATTGGGGGGTGCAGGATACTGGTTCTATAAAAAACGTAAAGGCAGTGATTCAGTACAGCTCCTTGATGAAGATGATGAGGAAGAGCGTTGATGATCGAAGTTAATTCCGTATTGTTCATGGGGCTATGGGAGCTGGTACTGCTGCTGCTTGCAGTGGATGTAGTGCTTATGGTTCGATTTGTCAAAAAACGCAGGCGGGAAAAGGCATCGATCGAGCGACTGGTTACCCTGGTGAGGCAGGGTGCAGAGCGTCGAAAAAAGGAGACCCGTGAGCTGCTGGAAAAAAAATATGGTTACAGTGGTGAAAACCTGGAAAAGAGCACCCGAAAAATCATTCGTGAAGAGAAACGCTTCTATCAGATGCTGGCCAACCTTTTTACTACCCGTGATACCGTAGCCATTGAAAACCTGAGCATCACCTTTGAAGAGGCCGTAGAGCCTTACCGGACATTGGAACCCCCCAGGATCGCTGAAGAGAGTGAGGCAGATGGGGAGGAAAAAGATGATAGCGCAGAGATAAAACGGCTTAATAAACTAAACCAGGAGCTTAGTGACGAGTTGAAAGTCACCATGAACACCATCAGTAAAATGTTGCATGAGTACTCAACAATATTTTCTGAAATGGGTGCGGATAAAAATGACCAGGGTACCGTTGCTGAGCTCATCGTCAATGATCCCGCATTAGAAAATGTGGCTCAGGAGAGCGCAAAAAATGATAGAGTGGCTGAAGCGACTGAGATGGCAGCAGCTGGAGAGGAGGCGGATGGGGCTGAGGATGTAGCGGCAGAGGAGAGCACTGCTGATGAGAACCTTGACAGCGCCTCACTGGTTGGCATGTTTCAAGAGGATGATGAAATATCCACGCAGGAGAGCACAGCTGAAGATGAAGCCGCAGTATCACTTACGGATGCTGATGCCTCCTCTGTCTCGGTAATGGATAAAGAGCATGAACCAGCATCGGAGAGTGCTGCAGAAAACCGCAAACAGGCCGAAGAGGCGCCGGATCAAGAGATAGATGAAGCATTGGCGCATTTTGATACGGATGCTGATCTCGATGAGGATGACCTGACCGCTGAAGCGGCCGTAGACCCGGCAGAAGAGCTGCTTGCACAAGCAATAGATGAAACGCTCGAAAGCCATGAAACCCCCCTGCCTGAGTTTCAAGAGGACGATGCCGGGGAAAATGCCGCCGTCGATCCGATTGATGAACTGCTTGCACAGGCTGCAAGTGAAGCGGCAGAAAGCCATGAAGAGCAGGCGGAAAAGCAGCTTGCAGATGAGATAACCGAGACACTGAATGCCCCTTCCGACAACCTCTCTGATGAAGATATTGACAGCCTCTTGCAGGCTGCCACTGAAGAGAGACCAGAGAAGCAGAGCTAAACTTGGTTTTACCACTGCTCCCGGCAGGGCAAACCCCCGGGTAATGGCCGTATGACCAAAAACAGGCTGCCGATGCCATCTCTGCCACATGCGTTTGGAACCATTGGTGCGAGCGGTGCTATTCGAACCACCCCCGAAGATTTTTTTGTTGAAGAGCTCCCGCCCTGCGAGCCGGATGGTGAGGGCGAGCATGTGCTGCTAAAGATCGAAAAACGTGGTGACAATACCGAGTGGGTTGCCCGCCAGCTGGCTCGCTTGGCGGGCGTGCCTGCACGCGATGTGAGCTATGCCGGGCTAAAAGATCGCCATGCGGTGACACAGCAGTGGTTCTCTGTCCGGCTGGCTGGAAGGGCCGAACCGGAGTGGCAGAAGCTGGCTTCTGAAAACCTGAAGGTTCTGGATAGCGCCCGCCATCGGCGAAAACTCCGCCGGGGCGCCCTGCGTGGCAATCGCTTTACCATTCGGGTGCGTGAGCTGGCCGGGGAGAGAGACCAGCTGGAGTCACAACTGCGCCAGATCCAGCAGCAAGGCATCCCCAACTACTTTGGTGAGCAGCGCTTTGGCCACCAGGGTGGCAACCTGAAATATGCACAATCCCTGTTTGATGGCAGCTTGGGGCGGGTGAGTCGCCAGCGCCGGGGGCTCTATATCTCAGCGGCGCGTTCACTGCTGTTCAACCACCTGCTGGCGAGACGTGTTGAATTGGGAAACTGGAATCGGATCCTGCCAGGCGAGCGGGTGGCGCTACAGGGCAGCAGGAGCAGCTTTCATGTGGAAGAGATCGGCGCCGAGTTGCAACCCCGGCTGGATGCAATGGATATACACCCGACAGGCCCCCTGTGGGGCAGAGGCGATGCCGGTGTAACGGCAGAGGCGGCGAAGATTGAATCAGCGGTACTGGCCGGGTTTACAGAGTGGCAGACAGCTCTGGAGCGCTGTGGGGCAGAGATGGAGCGCCGTGCGCTAAGGGCGCCGGTGCAGGACATGAGCTGGGAGATCACATCAGACCAGATGGTGATTGGCTTTACGCTGCCCAAAGGGGGCTATGCCACAGTGCTGTTGGGGGAGTGTCTGGACTACAGGGTCTCTTCCGCCCTCTTTCGGGATAGCAGCACATAGGTTGCACCCGTCCCCCCATCAAAATAGGCGGCTGAACAGAAGGCGAGTACAAAGGGCAACTGCCTCAGCCACTGATTGGTCTTCTGTTTCAGCACGGGCTGCTGGTCTGCCGATTCACGCCCCTTGCCGTGGATGATCAGCACACAGCGCAGCTGCTGCTGTTGAGCCTGCTTGAGAAAGCGAATAAAGAGCGGCTCCGCCTGCCTGACCCTGAGGCCATGCAGATCCAGAGAGTCGGCAGGTGGGATGCGCCCCCTTTGCAGCTCTCTCATGACCCTTTTTTGCACCCCAGGCCGTACAAACAGAAGCTCTTCGGCGGTCTCAATATCCATATCTGCAAGAGACGGAGAGGCCGGTTCTGTTTCTGGTGGCAAAGGCCTGGGGCGTCTGGGTTTGCGAAAAGGCGGCATTTTATCCTGCTGCAGTGGTTCAACCCCCTGAAGCGCCTCTTGAAACAGCGTCAACTCATCGTGGTCTCTGCTTTTAGGGCTCTTTTTGTTTGGCATAGCGAGGATTATACCCAAGAACCGTGTCTGATTGAGATGCACAGCACAAGCTACAGATTTCCCGGCACCCCAGAAATGCCTGCCTGAAGCAGGATATTTAAGGCGTTTCAGAAGCTGTGTGTCAGCGCTGTTTTTCCAGTACA
Source organism: Gammaproteobacteria bacterium (assembly GCA_015490795.1). Classification (GTDB taxonomy): domain Bacteria; phylum Pseudomonadota; class Gammaproteobacteria; order Chromatiales; family Chromatiaceae; genus WFXD01. The sequence goes on along the minus strand of WFXD01000103.1, from coordinate 19,476 downwards.
ATTAGGCGCTTAATTTCCATGATTGCAGAAAGAGTCCATCGTTCACCTCCATGAGAATCCTGCTAAGTAATGATGATGGCTACCAAGCCCCTGGCCTCAAGGCGCTTGCAGAGGGTTTGGCTGCTATTGCAACGATCACCGTCGTGGCGCCAGAGCGCAATCGCAGCGGCGCCAGCAACTCACTTACGCTGGAGCGTCCGCTCCGCACCCACACGATGGAGAGTGGCTTTATCAGTGTTGATGGCACCCCGACAGATTGCGTCCATCTGGCGATTACCGGGCTGCTGAAAGATGAACCGGATATGGTGGTATCAGGCATCAATGACGGCGCGAATATGGGGGATGATGTGCTCTACTCAGGCACGGTTGCCGCCGCCACTGAGGGGCGGTTTCTTGGCTTCCCTGCGATAGCGGTCTCCATGGCATCACATGCGCCAAAGCACTTTGAAACAGGTGCCCGTGTAGCAATGGAGATGGTTCAACGGATATGTCAGCACCCCTTAAGCGCCGATACCATTATGAATGTCAACGTGCCAGATCTGCCCTATGAAGCACTTAAAGGCTATCAGGCTACACGCCTTGGGCACCGGCATAAGGCGGAGCCGGTGGTCAAGTCGACTGACCCAAGGGGGCGTGTCATCTACTGGGTTGGGCCTGCGGGTGCTGAACAGGATGCCGGGCCAGGAACAGACTTTTATGCAGTGCGAGCGGGATATGTGTCGGTTACACCTTTGAAGATCGACCTGACACGGCATGAACTCCTGCCAGAGATACAAGATTGGCTGGACAGGCCGTAGGTGCAGCAGGGTATGGTCAACAAAGAGCTTCTTGGCGTGGGCATGACATCCCGCCGCACACGGGACCGACTGGTAGAGCGGCTGGCGGCCGAAGGGATAACCAACCGCAAGGTGCTGGAGGTGATCCGCGACACACCGCGCCATATTTTTGTGGAGGAGGCACTGGCCAGCCGTGCCTATGAAGATACTGCGCTGCCGATTGGTCTTGGGCAGACAATTTCACAGCCCTATATTGTGGCGCGAATGACAGAGCTGTTACTGGCGGGTGGGCCTCTGGATACTGTACTGGAGGTGGGTACCGGCTCCGGGTATCAGGCGGCGATCCTCTCCCCTTTGGTGAAGCGTATCTATAGCGTGGAGCGTATTGAATCATTCATCAAACAGGCGCGCTCCCGTTTCCAGGAGCTGCAGCTGCGCAATATCCGGCTTAACCACTGCGATGGTGGCATTGGGTTACCCCAATACGCCCCCTTTGACGGGATCATTGTCACAGCGGCACCTGAGGGGATACCACTGGCGCTGGTTGACCAGCTGGTGATTGGTGGGCGAATGGTGCTGCCCATCGGCCTGCGTGATGAGCAGGTGCTGGTGTTGGTTGTTCGCACGGAACAGGGCTATGAGAAAGAGATACTCGAAAGGGTGATGTTTGTACCTTTATTGGGAGGGACGCGCTAATGCAGCTCTTTTCACCGCTCTATAGCAGAGCCATGCAGTGGGCGCGCCACCGGCATGCGCAGCGGTATCTCGCGGGGCTGAGTTTTGCCGAGTCATCCTTTTTCCCTATTCCTCCGGATGTGATGCTGGCGCCCATGTCGCTGGCCAATCCAGCGCGTGCGATATGGTTTGCAACCCTTACTACCATAGCCTCTGTGCTGGGTGGCCTGCTGGGGTATCTCATCGGATTGTTTGCCTTTGATATGATTGAACCGCTGCTGCACAGTGCCGGTTACTACCCAAAATATCTGCAAGCCAAGGCATGGTTTGATGAGTGGGGTTTTTGGGCGGTATTTCTGGCCGGCTTCTCCCCCATACCTTATAAGGTGTTTACCATTACCGCCGGGGTTATCTCCATGGCGCTGGCCCCCTTTATTATTGCCTCCCTGATTGGTCGTGGTGGGCGCTTCTTTTTGGTCGCACTGCTAATGGCATGGGGCGGAGAGCGTATGGAAGAGGCGCTTCATAAATATATAGACCGCCTCGGATGGTTGACGATTGTGCTGGCGGCCATAGCTGTATTAATCATTCGATACTGAGCTTAGTGCATGTGGTGACTGGATGAGGCGGCTGCCAATATCGGTATCAAATTTATGGCTTCGGTTGTTGGTTGCAATGGCTGTTATATGCCTGCTCAGTGCCTGTGGAAGTCCGGGGGGGGCACCGGTTGTTAGCCGCAATCATACTGCACCAGCAAAGCCATTTGATCGCGCTACCCACTACACCGTTAAGCGGGGGGATACACTGTACGCCATTGCCTGGAAGAGGGGCGTTGATTACAAAAAGCTGGCAGAGTGGAATCGAATCAGGTATCCGTATACCATCTACCTCGGTCAACGGTTGCGCCTGAATCCAGCAGCAAACAGAGCAGGCAGAAAAGCTAGTACAATCTCTAAAAGCAGTAAACATTTAAATCATAAAAAAACATCGACTGCGTCACAAAAAACAAAAAAAACGGCAAAAAAACCTTCAATATTACAGGGTAGTGCCGCTAAAGACAGCAGGCTTCCGGCCTCATTGGAGGCAACCCGGAAGCTAAAGTGGCAATGGCCTACGAATGGAGCGGTAATACAGCGTTTTTCCAGCAGGGACTCAACCAGAAAAGGGTTAAAGATAAGTGGCCGTATTGGGCAGTCTGTTCGGGCCGCAGAATCAGGAGAGGTTGTATACAGTGGCAGCGGCCTGATTGGCTATGGCCATCTTATTATTATCAAGCATGATAAACACTATTTAAGCGCTTATGGTTATAATCGAAAGCTGCTGGTTGCGGAGGGAGATAAAGTGGCCAAAGGAGAGCGAATTGCGGATATGGGGCATACTGCTGATGGTAAAGCACTGTTGCATTTTGAGATTAGACGTGGGGGCAAGCCCGTTGACCCCGCAGCACTTTTACCAAAACGACGTTAACAAATTGCTGGTGACATGATGGAAGAGAGTGATGGACCAAAGGATATGAAATCAATAGATGGCGTAAAAAATGATATGCACGATGTGAAAGATAAACCAGTAGCGGAAAAAGCCAAGTCCAGACCAAAGGGCCGTGCCTCGGCAGATATGGCTGATGGACAGGTTGATGCCATGCGGCTCTACCTGAGTGAGATCGGGTTCTCCCAACTATTGACAGCAGAGGAGGAGGTCTACTATGCCCGGCTGGCGCAAAAGGGGGATGTACCTGCCCGCCAGCGCATGATCGAGAGCAACCTGCGTTTGGTTGTGAAGATTGCCAGGCGCTATATGAATCGCGGGTTGGCGCTGCTGGATCTGATCGAAGAGGGTAACCTGGGGCTGATTCGTGCGGTGGAGAAGTTTGACCCGGAGCGGGGCTTTCGTTTCTCCACCTATGCGACATGGTGGATCAGACAGACGATTGAGCGGGCGATAATGAACCAGACCCGGACGATCAGGTTGCCCATTCACGTTGTAAAAGAGATCAATGTCTACCTGCGTGCAGCGCGCAAGCTGGCGCAAACGCTGGATCATGAACCCTCTGCAGAAGAGATTGCTGAACTGCTGGATAAACCCATTGATAATGTAAAACGCATGCTGGGCTTGAATGAGCGCGTAACCTCTGTAGATACACCCTATGGTAAAGATGCAGACAAGCCCCTGCTGGATACCATCCCTGATGAGGTAACACTCGACCCTTCAGTTCGGCTGCAAAATGAAGGCCTGAATGCCAATATTGATAGCTGGCTTGGCAAGTTGAATGATAAGCAGCGAGAGGTTGTTGAGCGCCGCTTTGGCCTGCACGGCTATGAAAATTCAACACTGGAGCAGGTGGCAAATGAGCTGGGGGTGACACGGGAGCGGGTGCGGCAGATACAGATGGATGCGCTGAAGCGTTTGCGTGTCATCCTTGAGAAAGATGGCTATTCGATAGAGTCTATATTTAAATAGAGCGGTTTGGTTAGCTGCTCAAACTGGGCCGGTGATGTATATTGCAGCACTGCTCTCCCTTCTGGATTCAGCGCTATATCCAACCCCTTTTTCGGATACAACCAGTGAGCAATGCCAGATGGCTCGGTGTGGCGCATTTCCGGTTTTCCAAAACGATCCTGGATTAGCTCGGCATCAAGGCTGGCTGCTGGCAGGTAGGTGATGTGTGAAATCGGTGCCGCCATCACTCTGTTGTTGTCCGCATGGGCCAGCGTGATCTTTTTCTCACCACTGCCCAATTGGCTGAGCCTCTGCCCACGATCATACATCTTGGCAGCAGTTGCCTGGTCTACATCCAGTGTAAGTATCAGGTCAGCGCGAATGCCGCTGATATAGAGCCGCTTGAAATAGGCCTCAATGGTGTAGCTCTCCTCAGGTGAGACAAACATACTGATTTCGGCCTCTTTTTTAAACTCCTTTTGAGCGTCTGCCAGTGTGCTTTGGCTGAGTGTCAGGTTAAAAACCGCTGTGTTTCCCGCTGCATCAATGGTTATATCCCAAGGCAGCCTGGGTGTTTCCGGGCTGTTTTTCCCGGCAGGAAACATGATGGCTATAGCCAAAATCAGCAGGACAGCGATAAGAAAACCAGAGAGGGCTTTTTTGTTCATGGGGGCATCTGTGCAAAGTGGGGAGGGCTGTATGCCTGCGATTATTGCAAAAGATCGGTGGTTTTCCTATCGATCATCCGCATTGAACCTGGAAAAACAGCTGGACGTGCGCGCATGATGCAAATCCAACTGGCTTTTTCAGGCTAGGAGCCTGTCGGACTTAGGATGAACTGGCTGCGGAAGTGGGAGAGCGGCTCAAATATCCCCGATTTTTCGTTGCGTAGGCCCACTATGCGCCTCAAAACCGGGAATATTTGCGCTCACTCTCCCACTCCCTCGCTACAATCCACCTAAGTCCGACAGGCTCCTAGAAAAATCAGTTGAGCCTACTGTGAACGTCTAATGCACTCAATCTACAGGATTTTCCCCCACATTTTGAACTCACCGTATGGGTGATACGCAATCGTTCAAAATGTGGAAAAAAACCCTGTATCTTAAGCACCTTAGCCGCTCTCGCTACGGCTCAACTGATTTTTCTAGGTTAAACGATTTTATTCTTTGCCACACTGATTTACCATTCTTCCCATGAGCTGGCAAAATCAGAGATAAGGGTATGGATATTGTTTTTTTACGGGGTTTGCGTGTTGATACTGTGATCGGCGTCTATGATTGGGAGAGGCGAATCAAGCAGACTGTCATACTGGATCTGGAGATGGCAGCCGATGTGCGCAAGGCAGCCGCCACAGATGATATCCAGGATGCGCTGGATTATAAATCAGTCGCCAAGCGGGTGGAGCGTTTTATCGCCGAGAGTGAATTTCAGCTGGTTGAGACACTGGCCGAGCGTTGCGCACAGATTATTCGCGATGAATTCAGCGTCCCCTGGCTGCGTTTGACGCTGAACAAGGCCGGTGCCGTACGAAGCGCAAAGGATGTGGGCGTCATAATTGAGCGTGGCAGCCGTTGAAATGCCTCAAGTCTGGCTGAGTATTGGCAGCAACATTGACCGGGAGAGAAACATCCGTGGTGCTGTAAAGTCACTACAGGATGCCTTTGGCAAACTTGTGCTGTCGAGCGTCTACGAAAGCAAGGCCATCGGCTTTGATGGTGATCCGTTCTACAACCTGGTGGCCGGCCTGGGAACAGCACTATCGGCCAGTAGTCTAAACAACCGCTTCCGAGAGATTGAAGAGAGACATGGGCGTATTCGGGGCGGTGAAAAATTCGCATCCCGAACGCTGGATATTGACCTGCTGCTCTATGGTGATGCGATCATAAATGAAGGGGAGATAGAGATTCCCCGGGATGAAATTATGCAATATGCCTTTGTACTGCGGCCACTTGCTGAAGTAGCGGGGCAGATGAGACACCCGGTGAGTGGCTGCACCTATCAGAAGCTGTGGGATGCATTTGATCAGGGGCAGCAAGAAATATGGCAGGTAGAGTTGAGTCTGACGTAGTATCCCGAACTGTAGCAGGGAAAAGCCAATTTTATTCCAAAAACCAGATGGAGCTGTTTTTTTTCAGTATTAGCGTATACTTGACATTGACTCTAGCGTGTAACTTATTGCATATCATAGAAAATGACGCGGAATCATAAATCTGTTGCCAGCTGGAGCGGCCCCACTCATCTGTTTAACATGGGCAGGTTGCTGGTTCTATTGCCCTGGTTAATGGCTGGATTGCTACTTAGCACCTCCACCTTTTCTGCCCCTGCCGAACTGAGGGATGGCACAGCGCTTGCCCAGCGTGCCTATGACCGGGCCGACGGGAGGGATGTGAGCACCCGGGCGGTCATGATTCTCACTGAAAAGGGGCACAGCCCCCGCCTGCGAAACCTGTTTACCTATGCAATGGATCGCGGGAAAGGGGAGAGGTGGTCGCTTACCCGCTTCACAAAACCGGCCGATATTGCCGGCACAGGCCTTCTGACAAAGGATTATCCAGGTGGTGATAGTGATCAGAAGCTCTACCTGCCTGCGCTCGACAAGGTCAGGCGCATTGTATCATCACGCAAAGGTGGGCGTTTTGTAGGCTCTGACCTCTACTACGAAGACCTTCAAGACAGAGAGGTCGATATGGATCACCACCGCCTGGCCGGCAAAGGCAAGGCCGGCGGTCAGATGTGTGACATACTGGTCAGCACACCAGTGGATCCGGGAAACTCCGTCTACTCCAAGCGAATCAGCTGGATTCATCCGAAAACACTCATTCCACTCCGGGTTGATTACTACAAGAAAGGGCAGAAAAAACCGATTAAGCGGCTGACGGTGCGCAAGTTGAAAAAGATCCAGGGGTACTGGACAGTTTTAGACAGCACCATGCATGACCTGAAAACAGGACATAAAACAAGAATAACTACCAAAGCCATTAAATATGATCAGGGGGTACCTGCAACCCTGTTTACTGACCAGGCACTGGCCGATGATTCGCGAGAGAAGAGGTTCCGCCCTTAAACAGGCCGGCTTGCTCTGTATAACGGGGGAGTTATAACCAATGAAACCTATATTCAATCTATATATCGCCCTGCTTCTTAGTTGCACTGTATTCCCGGCTGTTGGGGAAGAGCTGGATAGGGTTGTGGTTGATGAGACGGATGAGCAAGCGCTGATCATTGAAGATGATATTGCATCAGAGGATGAGCAAGCGCTAACCATAGAGGATGGTGTTGCCTCGGATGAGGGGGAAGAGCTCATTATGGAAGATGATAATGCAATGGCAGAGGGCAGTAGTGATATGGCATACAGTGATAATGCCTCGCTGCAAAGTACGGAGATTTCTGCAAACCTGGATAAAGTGCAACTGGAAGCCGGGCATCTGACCAAATCTGGTGCTGAAGCAGATACCAGCAACTACCTGCATATCGCATTTAGCGCCCATTGGGATTCCGGGTCAGCCTGGGAGGCACAGCTGGCAGGCCGGATTGATGGTTACTATCAGTCTGGCAGACAAAACCTTGACCACACCCAACTGGACTATGGAGAGAGTTTTATCCGCTATCGTGGTGAAAATATCCGGTTTACCCTGGGCACCCAAAAGATCATCTGGGGGCGGATCGATGAGCTGCCACCCACAGACCGGATGAGCGTAGTTGACCTCTCCCGCTTTAATCTTGACGACCACCAGGATCGACGCCGCGCCGCACCGGCGGTTCGACTGGAGTACTTCAATGGCGCAGGCAAGTTTGATCTTGTCTGGCTGCCAGAATTTAGAGCCGCAGAACTGCCAGGACAGAAGAGCATCTGGTCTATAGTCGATCAACAAAAAGGGGAGCTCCTGGGGATAGAACCCACGCCCACAATGAGTACAATCATCAAGGGTAGCCGCTTTACAGAAGATGAACCGCACGGCGATGCAGGCGGCGGAATACGCTATAGCCGCAGTGACTCCGGCTTTGATTATGCGCTTACAGCACAACGGGTCAGGCAATCGACCCCCTACTATGAACTGGTCAGCTTGGGCCGATTCAAGGCGCGCTATCCACGCTCCTGGGTGGTCGGTGGTGATTTTGGTTTTGAAGCACTGGATGCCACCTGGAACTTTGAAGCAGCCTGGTTGAGTGACATCCCCGTAACAAAAACAGATATCAGCTACACCACTGTTGAAGGCGTCTCCTGGGCGGCAGGCGTAGAGTTTTACCCTGGGGATGCCGACCTTCGGGTTAACCTTCAGTTGATAGGCACCAACCTTATTGATGCCCCCCGTATTTTTGATCGTACAGAGATCTACACCTTTAATGGTGCTGTTGACATCCCGTTTGCACATGAGCGCTGGCGCCTGAATACACGATTCTTTATTGGACTGGACAAAAAAGATATCTACATCAACCCCGAGCTTGCCTATATTGGCTGGGAGCCACACGACATCTACCTGGCCACCCACTACTTTACAGGGTCAGCCGGTACCCTTGGTGGCTATCACCAGGATCACTCTCTTTTAACGCTTGGCTGGCGTGCCAAGTTCTAAAAAGTGACATCTGGCCTATGCCATACTGAGTGGATGATAGATCATGCAAAAGCTCCCTCCCCCTTAAAGAGGGAAGGGGCATGATGCCCCACTCAACATGGCATAGACCCAAATAACCGGCCCTAATAAACACTGCCCAATGGAAGACGAACAAACCCGCCGTATAAAACTTGATCAATCACGCAAGCCCATTGCGATTGTTCATGAAGGCGTGTTTGTCTATGCCAACCCGGCTTTTTTAAAGCGCCTCGGCTATAACCGTTTTGAAGAGTTAGAGGCCATAACAGCGCTTGATCTGGTAGAGCCAACCTATCAAGAGAGATTTCGTGCACACCTGAAACGTGCAGAATCAATTCCTCACTCAGTACCAGACCTGCCTTCTGACAAATTATCCATGCTGAAGGAGGATGGCTCACGTTTTGTTGCAATTGCCCGTTCACACCATACGGTATTTGATGGTGAAAACTGTGTTCTCTTTTCAATACGAACAAAAGAGGATGCAACGCTAACAAATACACTATTAAATCTGCCGTGGAAATTATACTTAAGTATGGTTTTTCTGGTTGTTTTTACTGTTATCCCCCCTGCTTTGCTGATGCAGCTCAATATCAATAATGCACCAAAAGTTTATTTTCCAGCAGATGCGCCAGCTGTCCTGGTTGATGATGCTTTGCGTGAAACTTTTCCCAGTGATCAAGTACTGATCTTGCTATTTGAAGGGGTAGCGCTGTTTTCTGATGGATTTTTGCAGGCTTTTGGTCAGCTCTCAGAGGAGTTGCTCTCTGATCCAAAGGTAGATGATGTGATCTCTGTGGTAACCCAGGATCATATTGCAGGTAGTGAAGATGGATTTTCTGTTGCGCCACTAATAGACATAAACAAGTTAAGTGAATCACAACCAAAGGATAGACTGCAACATGTCCTCAGTGACCGTTTTGCGCAAAATCTGCTTGTTGCAAAAGATGGCTCGGCACTTGCGATGGTTGTAGTACCGGCAAAAGATGAAAACAGTATTCAGCGGCTTCAATTTCAAGATTCAGTCCTTCAAGCAGTGGATGATGCGCGCCTGAAAGGCTACCTCAGTGCAGTTTCCGGGCAGATTGCTGTAGATGTCGCTGAGTTTCATTCGATGTTGCAAGATAATATGGTATTCATACCAGCTAATGTCATTATAGGGCTGTCACTGATTTGGCTGCTGTTCCGCCGTTGGCTTGCTGTCATTGTGGCTGGAGTAACCATTGGTGTTGTTACCAGCTCAACGGTGGCATTTTATGTGGTTTTTGATCAACCTTTTACGCTTATTTCCAGCATTGTATCCCCGCTTCTATCTGCACTTACAGTTGCAACCCTGGTTCATTTGTTTAGTGCGTTGCACCATGCATCGCAGCGGGGTCTGGTGGGGCGGGATAGAGTGGAAAAAGCACTAGCTGAAATCCAAAAGCCAGCACTGTTTACAACGCTGACAACCGCAGCAGGGTTTGCATCATTGGCAACCAGCTCTATTCCCCCAATAAGAGACTTCGGCTTAATTGCGGCAGGTGGTGTAATCTTAATCTATTTTGTTGTGATCAGAATAGTACCCAATATATTTATGCGTTGGGACTATGCACCATGGCCCCGAAATAGAGGCGGATTGCGTTGGATGAATTATTTGGTTACCTGCTTGCTTCGGATTGGTATACGTTACCCAGTATGGGTTATCGTTCTGATTCTAGGTTCTTTAGCTGTTGGTGTGCCACAGATATGGAATGTTAAAGTTGAGTCTAACCTGCAAGAGTTCTTTCTTGATGACCATCCTGTAAGAGTGTCCACAGATAGAATAGAGCAAAAACTATCTGGCACAACATCATTAGACATTGTTTTTAGGTCACCCACCCGCGATGGCTTAAAGCAAATTGAAAATCTAAAGTTGATTCGTGATTTTCAACTATGGGCAGACCAGCTGCCTGAGGTTGATAATTCAACCTCACACGTTGATTTTATTGAAGAGATGAGCTGGGCGTTTAATGCTGAGGGCCCAAAATATCGTCGCATACCGGACAATACTAAACTCATAAGCCAGTATCTATTCGTTTATGATGGGAATGATCTTTATGATTTTGTAGATAGAGATTTTCAAGTAGCACACGTAAATCTGAATATTAATGTTCATGGTGCAAATGAAATAAAACGCGTTATTGGACAAATAAAAGAGAATTTAACCACATCAGTAGGGACAAAACTAAGCTGGGAAATTGCTGGTCATGGACGCCTGTTTGCAGATCAAGTTGATCTGCTGGTCCATGGTCAAGTACTTAGTTTATGGACAGCAATAGCACTCATTTTTATTTTAATGCTGATTCTATGGCGATCAATAGGTAGCGCACTGTTATGCATGATCCCTAACATATCACCAGTTCTACTTATCTTCATAATCATGGGTGCAGTAGGAATCTGGTTGGATATCGCTACCGTTCTAATTGCAAGCATAGCAGTTGGCATTGCAGTTGATGACACGATTCATGTGTATCATGGTTTTATTCGGCGTGTAAAAAAAGGTATAGCTCCAGTGATGGCATTATCAAGAACATTCCAGCAAGCTGGACGGGCAGTCATGACAACAACCATTATCTTGTGTGCCCAGTTTCTGATTCTTTTGGTGTCCCAATTTGTACCAACAACGCATTATGGGCTGTTGACCAGCGTTGGGCTTTGGGCAGCACTGGTGTTTGATCTATTATTGCTGCCTGCAATGTTGATTTTGATTTACAACAAGCGAGGCAAATAGCAGAATCCTGCTGTTTTTAAAATGAGTGGCCGTGATATGTCATCGTGATATTTTGCTGCGTGAATTAGATGGAGTAAGGAAATGAGACGAATTATTGGTGTCCTGCTGGCTTTTTTATTGGTTGGTTGTGACGGTATGTTCAGTGATGTTTCAGATGCAGAGTATGTATCTCGAGCGCAGGTATTTTTGGATGAAGGCAAGCTGGGGTCAGCCTCAATTGAGCTGAAAAATGCCCTTGCTAATAATCCAGATAATGCACAAGCTCGTTGGCTGCTGGGTAGGCTGTATATGGAAATAAGAAATCCGCAAGGAGCTGAAAAAGAGCTGAAAAAAGCAAGGGAATATGGTGTAAATGATGCGGCCGTACTGCCATTGTTATTAAAATCATTACTGATGCAGGGAAAGTATTCTGATTTACTGGAGCAAGACATTGGCAAGGTTCAAGACAAAGAACTTGTAGCTGAACTGTTGGCTGTCAGAGCATCAGCTTATTTTTTTCAAAAAGAAACTGAAAAGGCAAATCACAAGATAGACATTGCCTTGGAGCAATTTCCTGATTCTGTTTATGCCAATACAGTAAAAGCAAGACTTGTTGCAGCAGCAGGAAACCTGGATGAGGCATACAAGTACTTAGATAAAGCATTAGCAAGGAAAAATGATTATAAGCCAGCCTGGAGCCTGCGAGGTGATTTACTGAATTCAGAGAATAAGCAGGAAAAAGCAGTTGATGCTTATGCAAATGCAGTTAAAGGAGCCTACTTTAATGTACTGGATTTACAGAAAAAAGCGCTCATTCTTATTAGGCTGAAGCGCTATGAAGAAGCACAGAGCGATGTTGATGTGCTGAAGGTGCAAGTTCCAAATTATTCAGGGACAAGATATTCCCAAGGGCTGCTCCACTTTTTCAATGGCAGGCTTAATGAAGCTGAAAGTGAGTTGGCATTAGCAACTAATGACGGCAGCATGCAACCATTATTCTTTCTGGGAGCAACTCAATACAAACTGGGTGAGTTGGATAAGGCAAAAAACTCACTGACTAATTTTATTGTGGCTGTGCCGCAATACCCTCCAGCTAGAAAAATACTGGCTCAAATTAAGCTGAAAGAGAGAGCATATAGTGAGGCAGAGAAACTAATTCGGCCTGTGATTATGCATGATGCAGAAGATGTTGTCGCGCAAAATATTTTAGCAAATGCTCTATTTGGGCAAGGTAAAACTGCGGAAGGAGTTCAGATACTTGAGAAGATAGTGGCTATCAAACCAGAGTCGCCACAGGCACAAATGCGCCTGGGTGTAGGTTTGTTGGAACATGGAGAAAAAAACAGTGGAGTTAAGCATTTGGAAACGGCTATTGAGCTAGATCCAAAGCTTTTGCAAGCAGAGTTATTATTAATTCTTAACTACATTAAAGAAAAAGAGTTTTTGAAAGCGATAGACAGAGCCAAAGCTTTTGTTAATAAACAGCCCGATAACCCTGTTGCATACAATATGTTAGGGGCATCGTATTCTGCTAATGGGCAGATAGACGAGGCAGTGCTTGCATTCCAAAAGGCAACAACATTAGCACCAGGAAACCCCAAGGCAAATCATAATTTAGCAATAATTTCTCTCCAGAATAATGAAGTTGATAAGGCAAGAGACTATTACAACGATGTTCTCCGGCAGCATCCAGGACATCTTATTACTCTTCTCAATATAGCCAAGCTTGAGGCCCAGCAAGAGAACCTGGCTGCGATGAAAGCTGTACTGGAAAAAGCAATTAAAACCAACCCTGATGCCATTGAGCCGCGAGTTCTGCTAGTACGTCAATATCTGAGAGAAAGAAAGGTGCAGAGAGCTCGCCTTATACTTGGGGAAATTATTGAAAAAAACCGCAATAACCCGGTTGTGCTAACCGTTTTTGGTGAAATTCAGCTGGCATCTAGAGAATATAACAATGCAAAGATCTCTTTTCAGAACTTGATTGCATTGAACCCTGGTGCAAGTAAGCCTCATTTTTTGCTGGCCAAGGCATATGAGGGGTTAAAAGACCGTAAAAACTATAAAATTGAGTTGAAAAAGGCTCTAGCATACAGTCCTGATTATGTACAAGCAAAAATCGCCATGGCCCAACTGAAAATAGCCGAAAAAGATTTCAGCGCGGCACAAGAAATCATTAAGGCGTTGAAAAAACAGTTAGGCGCTACTCCAGAGGTGCTTGCTCTGGAAGGTGAACTGTTTGAGCGTTTAGGAAAGCATGCACAAGCACTCAGCATCTATCGGCACATGTTTGAGTTAAGACCAGGGGCACAATCCCTCCTCGCATTGACCCGGCTGCAATGGTCGATGGGGATGAAAAATGATGCAATCACTGGATTAATAGAATGGAATAATCTTCACAAAAGCAGCATAGGCACAATGCTTGAGTTGGCCAATAGATATATAGAACTGGGCAAATTGAAGGAAGCCATGCGCCAATACCAGCAGATCCTAGATGTGTCTGAAAATAATGTTATAGCGCTCAATGATCTTGCGTGGTATCTGAAAGAGACTGACCTGGACAAAGCCCTCTATTTTGCTGAAAAGGCATACGCTCTTGCATCCGAGTCGCCAACGGTTCTGGATACGCTTTCAATGGTCTTGCTGGAAAATGGAGAAACGGCGCGAGCACGGCGTTTTATTGATCGTGCTTTAGTGATAAAGCCGGGAGACCCCACGCTTCTCTACCACAGGCTATTGATTCTTGAAAATAACAGCGATAAAAAAGAGCTGGCTATAGAGCTCGGTAAGCTGCTGGAAAAAGAAAAGAATTTTCCAGAAAGAGCAGATGCTGAGCTGCTGTTTAAGCGCCTTACTGGCCAATGATAATGGCAAGAGTTTGTAATGCTTGCACTCTGATGCGTGCCAGCCTCTTTATTTTCAAGGTGTGTTTAGTAGGGTGTTTGTTTTTTTTACACCAACTGTTTGAGGCGTAATTACTATATTAAACAACAGCATACATGACTGTGCGTTAGATTATTATGTTTAAACACAAGAAGGCACAGTGATAAATTGTCAGTTTTTTTTACACTTAACTTTGGCGCATCGGCTTGCTGTAGATGGTTTAGGTGGCGTATGTCCAATAAAATCTATATGAAACAATCACATACCCAGCGCACTATATTGTTGGCATGTGAATTGCTTTGGTATTAATGAATTTTGTGTTTGATAGCCTGTGGTCGAGCGGGTTAATTTTGGTCTATTAGGAGAGATTTGATGGAAATTAAAAAGAAACTAACCGCAGTAGCCATTGCGGGTGCTTTAGGGCTGGCAGCCATAGGTAGCGCCCAAGCTGCTGCATTTAGATTTGATACCACTTCATTGAATGATACTGTGGATGACGGTGCCGGTGCCCCGGCGTATGTATTTGATGCTGATGAGATTCTGTTTAGCTCAATTCTAACATCTACAGTAACACTGATTGATTCAAACAATGATGGTCAGATTGGACCAGCTGATGACTTCCTGGAGATTGGCTTGGTTGCAGCGGGAACCTTCCGAAAAGACGGTGCCAATCTGAATAGTTTTGCCACGGGTGTAGCCGGTGAGTACGATATAATTGCTGACTTTACCTTGATAGGCACGGCGGGCATTGTTGGAACAAACGTAGTTGCAAGCGGCTTGTCTGCAAGCACCGCGACAATGTGGTATGACGATGATCAGGGTTCCGGTCTTGGTTCAGGTGGTGTTGAAACAATCATTGCAAACCTGAGTAATGCCAGTGGGGATTGTGCCGTTCCGTATGGCACAACAACTCAAGGGAGCTGCGTAATCTATTGGGATATGGACGATGCTAGCACAACGGGCGTATGGCAGGTAGAGGGTGGTGGAGCTGATCTGTATAATGACGTGGATCCACTGACCTTTCGTCTGGATATTAACGTAGATGAGATTGTCCCGGCACTGGATGCTTCATATGTCCCTGTTGGTTATGGCACTGATTGTGGCATAGATGCAGATAGTAATGGGGCAGTCGATAGCTACGAGTTGTGTAGACAAGAGGTTGAGATGACTCATAATGGTAGCGCAAGGGTGGTTCCTGAGCCTGCAACGCTTGCGCTATTGGGCGCCGGGCTGTTGGGCCTGACAGGTTTTGGCCGCCGTCGCAAAGCCAGCTAAAAAATAGTAGCGACTGCCAGCAAAACCCCCTGTCGACTTTAGTCGGCAGGGGGTTTTTGTTGATGCCAGCGTCTATGAAACAGCTGATTAAAACCGGGATACGATTAATCTGCTTTAGTTGAGATAAGCTCGCTCAATGGGCGTCTTCTGCTTCTTGCGTCCCCTTTTTTGCCCGCGCCAATACGCCCCATAAAGACTGCTCGATCAGCATTCTCTTTACCGATCAACCCTTCTAACTGCATTGCACATGCATTGGCTTTCTGTCTGGCTTTGGCAATACGGGTGAATTGAATATCATGCTTAATATATTTCCGGAAAATCAGTGGCGTGGTTTCAGGTTGCAACTGCAATCCAAGCTGAGTAGTAGTAAGCCAAAAACGCTGTATTGTACGGCCGGCTTTTGTGTAATCGCTGGGCTGTTGCAGTATTTTTTTTGCAATGATCACAAAATGGGCGCCGCACATGATGCCTGGAACAAGATCCATTTCAATTCGAGGCAGCCACGTACCGGCGGCATAACGGTTTAACATATTAATCCGTCCCCAGCTTTTCATGGCCCACTCCATAATACGAGTCATTACTGGGTCAGTGCCTAAAGCCTGATCAGGAATACGGTCTTCACTGTAGCGCGCCCGCCATTCGATGACCTTTTTGTGCTCTTCATAGGCTTCAGGGATGGTAAGACGAATATTGGCATTGCGAAACATAAGCAGGGCTGTACGTAAACGACTGCTAAAACCCTCAAGCCATAGAATGCTGTAGTTTTCTTCATCTATAATATTCTGTAATGCCTCTTTTTCTGATAATGACAAGGGGCGTATTTGTAGTGGGCGGCGCTGAACACTGCGCTTCTCTATATAATCAATAAGCGGAGAGGGTGTTATTTGCGGGTCAAATTCCAGATGTACGTCAAATGTTGGAGGTTTTAGTGGAATCTCTTCTCTTCTTTCCACTTTCAGGTGGCAATGGTATCGAGTGGCAGCAAGAGCCAGTGTCTCAATGAGGATACCCAGAGCCAGTTCACTGGCGTCTCCTTCCAGATCATAGACGCAGTTCTTTCCAATGAAGCGCCCATGAATAACAAAGTTCTGATCATCGATAATCTCAAACCTCCATGGCTGGGTGTTGTCACCGCTGGGTGCCCAGCGAGCTAAATCCAAGAGACTCTTGATGGTGGTGCGTGGTTTGTTTTCAGACATAATCTATCCACTCGGCCTCATTTTGGCCAGTTGATAGCGAGCAATCATCAAACCAAGTTGCTGTAGTGGGTTACGGTACCCCCCCGGGCGCCATGTATGGGTGGCTTTATTGCGATATGCATCAAAATGGTAACCGTGGGGTGCTGCGCGAACTGGTCCACGGTTGAGCAGTATCTTCAGGGCTTCAGTTGCTGCAAGGCCTGCGCAAAGATCACAGGCCATCGGCGTGGATGGTCCACGGTGATTGGCAAAATCTACAGCAGAAGGGTCTACCAGATAACTACGTTGCAGCATAGCAGGTGACAGGCCCAATAAGAAACGTAGAATTTGCATCTCTTCCTCCCCATCATCCAGCCCAAAATACTGATTGAGCGGCATTTTTCCTGGCAGGTAGTTGATGATGGCTACGCCCATCCCTAATGGAGCCGCAACGACGATTGGGATTCCCCTTTTTGCGCATTCGCTGTAAACGAGCTTTCTGGCATCAAGAACAAAAAAATCGAGGCCATCTACATAGAGATCGACACCTTTGAGAAAAGCATCTACATTTTTTTCACTTACCCCTTCTGGAAAAACGCTAATATCTAGCTCCGGGTTTATATCTTTTGCCATACCATGGAGCACATCTGCCTTGGGCTTGTTCAAGGTAGATATCATTGCCCCCGCTTGACGGTTAAAATTGGCTAGTTCAAAGGTATCAAAATCTGAAATTGAGAATGCTCCAATACCCAGACGGGCTAGTGTAAGAAGGTGAACTCCGCCTACGCCACCCATGCCAGCGATAGCTATTCGCTTGTTGCGAAGTATTTTGGCTTCGCTGTGAGTTATCCAGCCAATATTGCGTGAGAAGGCGGTCGTGTAGTCAAATGGTTGCATCTGCCTGGGTACCCTGCTGTGAGTTCATTAAGTTTGCAAAACAGCAAATAAAATGAATGCCAACATGTTTAATTAAGGGTGCTATGATTCTTATTATTTGATTCTGTCAAAGAATTGTTCTACATAATATTGTAGACGATAAGAAAATTGGTAGATTGTGGATTTTGCCTTGAAGTGCGTCTTAAATCTAGTACACCGTCAATATAGTGGTCGTTGTACTGGGTGATATTTTTTGAGATAGGTTAAGAAGGCAGAATGCAAGGTTTAATACGTAGTGCGTAGTGGGTTAATTAATTATGTCCATCAGGGTTAAGGTTGCTGAAAGTGCCAAAGAGCTTGTGGATGTACTTCGCCTGCGGCATGAGGTTTATGCTGGGGAGGAAGGTTACTTTAAAGATACACAGCAAGATGCCCATGGTGTAATAGTTGATCAATTTGATGTGCTTCCTCTGGTTGCAAATATTGTGGCATATAGTGGTGGGGAGCCCATTGGAACCATACGTCTAAACCTTGATTTGGGGCAGGGCCTGCCACCAGAAGAGCTTTACGATTATAGCGGTTTCCGCCAGAAAGTTACTGATGAATGGAGAGCTAAATACGATAAGGAGCCAAGCATAGGCAGCGCGGGCATGCTGGCGATTAAAAAGAGCTGGAGGCATCGCCGTGATGTGATTCGTGCGTTATTAAAGGTGGGTGCTGGCGTTGGCTGTGCGTGGGAGGCTACTCACCTTGTGACTTCCGTTAATGCCAAGACGGCAGGCATGTATAAGCGGATGAATTTTGAAACGCTTGATGATCAGCAGTGGGTAGAGGAAATTGGTGAATATATTGTGCCAATGGCGAGTTCGCTGGAGGCTTTTTATAAGTGGGCATTTCGAGATTATGTAACAAACAATACCATTACAAAGTTATTTTCAAACCGTTTTCAAAGACTTGTCATTGGCGCAGGGGAAGTAATATTCCCGCAAGGTGAAAAGGGGAGAGAAGCCTTTATTATTGATAAAGGAACAGTAAGAATTTCAAGCCAAATCGGTGACACGGGCGAAGAGCTAACCTTGGCAACACTGGGGCGAGGCAATCTTTTTGGTGAAATGTCACTGATTGATTCGCATCCTCGATCAGCCCAGGCTACAGCGGTTACAAATACAGAGCTTATAGCCTTGAACAGGGATGATTTTATTGAAGGGCTGCAAAAAAATCCGGATAAAATACAGGATGTTTTAAGCATCTTTTCTGAACGTATTCGTAGGGCAGATGAGTTGGCAGTGGCTCTGGTGCACGATTCTGATACATTCCGCATGGAATATGCGCTGAAAGATATTCGAAATTCTGCTGTGCCAGATCTGAATTGCTCTGGTGCTTTGATAGCAAAAGTGAGCCTGTCTGATTTTGTTCGCAATGCCGGGGTTACTAAGCAGGAGGTAGAAAATTTCCTGGATGCCCAGCAGAAAAATCAAGCTATAGAGTATACCGAGCACTATATTCGATTTTTTAATACTGAATCTGGAAAAACCAGTTGAGCCTGCTCCCCAAAAAGCGGGCACAAATGCCAGTATCTAATGCACTCAATCTACAGGTTTTTTCATATTTTGAACCCACCGTATGGGTGGTGCGGCTTCGTTTAGAATATATGAAAAAGCCTGTATCTTAAGCACCTTAGCCGCTTTCGCTGTGGCCCAACTGATTAACGCGGTGTACTAGGAGGCTGTCCGAGAACTCGGCTTTTTACGAAATGCAATTTCTAACTCATTGATTCATAAGGAGTTAATTATTGACAAATTGCATATTTACCTATTCTCGGACAGGCTCCTAGTGCTCCGTCAAGGTGATAACTTGGGATGCAGCCAGCCGGAAAGCGGTTAGCTGCTAGGCGCGCGACCGCAGAACTAGCAGCGCTAATTCAAGGGAGCGCAACAACGCAGATGACCGCTTTCCGGCTGGCCCGAAGGGAGCGCCCCAGGTCGGCCAATGCCGCGTTGCAGTCCTTGGAAAGGGCATGCCATTCCCTGCGGACTGCGCCTTGCCTTGGCCGGCCT
>WFXD01000102.1:2500-19787 GCA_015490795.1 Gammaproteobacteria bacterium | reverse complement strand
GGGTCATCTCTCTCTCCTGATTATTGAACCTAGAAAAATCAGTTGAGCCTACTACGAACGCCTAATGCACTCAATCTACAGGATTTTTCCCCACATTTTGAACTCACCGTATGGGTGATACGCAATCGTTCAAAATGTGGGGAAAAATCCTGTAGATTGAGTGCATTAGGCGTTCGTAGTAGGCTCAACTGATTTTTCTAGGTTCAATAATCAGGAGAGAGAGATGACCCAACAGAGCCAAGCTGTAACCCAGGTAAGCCGTAAGGATCTGCCACTGAGCTGTCCACCCAAGGGCGCCAGTGGCTGGAGTGAGCATCCGGTCGTCTTTCTGGAGATCAAAAAGAGCGGCAAGGCGGTCTGCAAATACTGCGGCGCCCAGTACGAACTGGTGGATTGAACCTGCCACCGAAAATCCTCGTCGTCGGCCCCTCCTGGGTCGGCGACATGGTGATGGCTCAGAGCCTCTTCATCACCCTCAAACGGCGTGACCCCGCGCCGCAGATCGATGTGCTGGCGCCCGGCTGGAGCAGGCCGCTGCTGGAACGCATGCCCGAGGTCAGCTGCGCCATCGAGATGCCACTGGGCCATGGCAGGCTCGATCTTGGCACCCGCTGGCGGCTGGGCCGCGGGCTGCGCAGCCGCCATTACGACCAGGCCATCCTGCTGCCCAACTCCCTGAAGTCAGCGCTTACTCCGCTCTGGGCCGGCATCCCGCAACGCACCGGCTGGGTCGGCGAGATGCGCTACGGCCTGCTCAACGATATCCGCAAACTGGATAAAACCACCCTCACCATGACGGTGCAGCGTTTTGTCGCGCTGGGGCTGGCTGCCGGTTTTCAGGGGATTCCGGAGATCCCCGCCCCCAGACTGCAGATCGACCAAAGCGCCGCCGAAGAGGCGATGCAGACACTGGGGATGGGAGAGAGGCAGCGGCCGGTGCTGGCGCTCTGCCCCGGTGCCGAATATGGCCCGGCCAAGCGCTGGCCGGAGCGCCACTATGCCGAACTGGCCGCCCGCAGGATGGCGCAGGGCTGGGATCTCTGGCTCTTTGGCTCGGCCAGGGACCGGCCCGTCTGCGCCGAGATCATCCAGCAGGCCGGGGGCGGGGTCGATCTCAGTGGCCGCACCTCGCTGGCGCAGGCGGTGGATCTGCTCTCACTGGCCGATGCGGTGGTCAGCAACGACTCCGGCCTGATGCATGTGGCCGCAGCGCTGGAGCGCCCGCTGGTGGCCATCTACGGCTCCTCCGATCCGGGCTTCACCCCGCCACTGAACCGCCGCTCGCAGGTGGTCACGCTGGGGCTGGAGTGCAGCCCCTGCTTCAAGCGGGAGTGTCCCAAGGGGGGCCTCGAATGTCTGGAAGGGCTTGCAGTGGATCAGGTGGAGGAGGCGCTGGCCGGCCTGCTCGCATGAGAGTGCTGATCGTCAAGACCTCATCGCTGGGGGATCTGATCCATACCCTGCCTGCCGTGACAGATGCCGCTGCGGCTATCCCCGGCATCCGCTTCGACTGGGTTGTGGAGGAGGCCTTTGCCGAGATTCCGGCGGCGCACCCGGCGGTGGCGCGGGTGATCCCCATCGCCCTGCGGCGCTGGCGCAAAGCGTGGAAACGCGCTTCGCGTAAAGCGCCTGCTTTTGGCAGCCGCGGTGAAATCCCCGCCTTCCTGAAAAATCTGCGCCAGGAAAATTACGACCTCATTATCGACGCCCAGGGGCTGATGTTCAAAAGCGCGCTGGTGGCAGTGCTGGCCAGAGGGCCGCGTGCCGGATATGACCGCCGCTCGGCGCGCGACCCCTGGGTGGCGCTCACCTATACGCGGCGCTACCCGGTCTTGCGTGAGCAGCACGCAATCAAACGGGTGCGGCAGCTGTTTGCGCAGGCATTGAACTACAAGTTGCCGGAAACCGCACCGGAGTATGGCCTAAACCTGGACACCCAAACCCGGAGAGAGACCCCCCATCTGCTGCTGCTGCACGGCACCACCTGGCCGAGCAAGCACTGGCCTGAGTCCTATTGGGCAGAGCTGATCCTGCTGGCCATTCGGCAGGGGCTGGCGGTTCGCCTGCCCTGGGGCGGGGATGCAGAGCGGCAGCGTGCTGAACGGCTGGCGGCAGGCCATCCGATGGTGCAGGTCTTGCCACAAATGGGGCTGGCCGAGCTGATGCAGGCGCTGCGCTGCGCCGTCGGCGTCATTGGACTCGACAGCGGCCTCAGCCATCTGGCAGCGGCGCTGGCGGTGCCGGGGGTGACGATCTACGGCGCCACCCGGCAGGATCTGACCGGCGTGACCGGCGCATGGCACCAGAATCTGGCGGCAACATTCCCGTGCGCCCCCTGCCTGAAGCGACACTGTGGCTATACGGGCGAATCCAGCGTGCAGCCTGCCTGCTATGAGCAGCTCACGCCGGCCGTGGTCTGGGAGTGCTTCAGAAAACAGGTGCAGTGGAAGGCGGTATGAAGAAGCTGGCCTTTGTGCTGTTCAAATACTTCCCCTACGGTGGTCTGCAACGCGATATGTGCCGCATTGCGCAGGCATGCCGCTCCTGGGGGCATCGGATCCACGTCTACTGCCTGAGCTGGGAGGGGCCGGTCCCCGACGGCTTTTTGGTGCACCAGGCAGAGATAAAGCGGCTGACCAACCATGCCAGATACCGGGCCTTCCAGCAGGCGCTGGCGCACCGCTTTGCCGATGAGGGGATCGACTGCGTCATCGGCTTCAACCGCATGCCGGGGCTGGATATCTACTATGCAGCAGATAGCTGTTTCAAGGAGAAGCTGTCGCATCGCAGCAAGTTGCTTCAACTTAGCCCCCGTTACCGCCATTTTCTGGAATTTGAAGAGGCCGTCTTCGGCCCCGGCTCCAAAACCCATGCCCTGCTGATCTCCCCCACGCAGCAGGCCGATTTTCAGCGCCACTACAACACTGCACCAGAGCGGCTGCACCTGCTGCCGCCGGGCATCGCCAGGGATCGCATGGCGCCGCCGAACGCCGCCGGGATCAGGCAGGCATTCCGCCAGGAGTTTGGAGTGGCCGAGGATCAGCGGCTGCTGCTGGCGATCGGCTCCGGCTTCAAGACCAAGGGGCTGGATCGCACCCTGCGGGCCATCAGCGCACTGCCGGAGGGGCAGCGCTCACGCACCCGGCTGCTGGCGATGGGCAGCGACAACCCCGCCCCCTTCATCAGAATGGCGAAGCGGCTGGGGTTGGCGCAGCAGTTTGAGATCATCTCCGGGCGCGATGATGTGCCCCGTTTTTTGCAGGGTGGCGACCTGCTGATCCATCCCGCCTACCATGAGAATACCGGTACCGTGCTGCTGGAGGCGCTGGTGGCCGGGCTGCCGGTGCTGACCACCGCCAGCTGCGGCTACGCCTGCCATGTCGAGCAGAGCGGCGGCGGCCGGGTGGTGCCAGCACCTTTTGAGCAGGCACAGCTGAACCAGTATTTGACGGAGATGCTGGATTCACCTCAGCGTGAGCAGTGGCGCAAGAGCGGCATCCAATATGGTCAAACAGAGGATCTCTACAGCATGCCGGAGCTGGCAGCGAGCCTCATTCTGAAACAGGCCTACGGCAAGTGATCTGGTTTGCGCCAAAATTTCTGGCCGCCTGGGGAAAAGCTGCCCCTGGCATGACAGAGATATTCAAAATAACCGGTGAAATTTACCGGGAGCCGCCCGGCGCCAACCGCCGTACGCTCCGTTTCGAGCGTGGCGGGCGGAGCTTCTACCTCAAGCTGCACTGGGGGGTCGGCTGGCGCGAGATTATCAAGAATCTCACCAGCCTGCGGCTGCCGGTGCTGGGGGCAAAAAACGAGTGGCAGGCGATTCAAAGAGTGGAGCAGCTGGGGGTGGAGACCATGCAGCTGGCCGGTTACGGGCAGAGCGGGCTGAACCCCGCCCGGCGGCGCTCCTTCGTCATCACCGAAGAGCTGGCCGGCTGTATCAGCCTCGAAGATTACTGTCGGGATTGGCCGCGGCAGCCGCCCCTCTTTGCCCGGAAAAGGGCGCTGATCGAACGGGTGGCCGGAATGACCCGCCGCCTGCATGGGAACGGCCTCAACCATCGGGATCTCTACATCTGCCACTTTCTGCTGCAACAGCCGTGGGATGGGCGGGATGCCTCGCTGCACCTGCACCTGATCGACCTGCACCGGGTGCAGATGCGCCGGCAGACCCCCAGGCGCTGGGTGGTGAAGGATGTCGGCTCACTGCACTTCTCATCGATGGAGATCGGGCTGACCCGGCGGGATCGGCTGCGCTTTCTGCGGTGCTATTTCGGACGGCCACTGCGCCAGCTTCTGAGGAGCGAGGCGGCGCTGCTGCGGGCGGTGCAGCAGCGGGCCGATGCCCTCTATCGTACCCGGCCACTGCCTGAATGATGCCGTTACAGCTCCAACTGGAGGATGGTCGCCAGCTGCACTGCCAGCGGCTGGTGCGGTTGTTGCCGGGGCGGCGGGAGGTCTGGCAGGGTGAGCTGGAGGGGCGGCCGGTTTTTGTCAAACGCTACCTCAGCGCCAAACGGGCACAGCGGCATTGGCGGCGTGAGCTGGAGGGCATCCGCGCCTTTCAACAGCACGGCATCCTGACCCCGGAGCTGCTCTATGCCGGCAGCGAGCAGACGCACAACCAGCCGGTGATCGTCTCAGCGCAGATCGACAATCCGGTTGACCTGAATGTGGCCTGGGATGTCGCGGGAACCCATCACAGGCGGCAGCTGCTGCGGGATATGGTGCTGTTGCTGGCCGGCCACCACCGGGCAGGCATCTGCCAGGGTGATCTGCATCTGGGCAATTTCGTGCTGTCAGGCGAGAAGATCTTCAGCCTCGATGGTGATGGGGTGAAGTGGCTGCCAGCAGAGGATGAGCGGGCCGCTTCGCTGGATAATCTGGCGCTCTTCATTGCCCAGCTGCCGCCCGAGTGGGAGGCGCAGATCCCTGCGCTGCTGATGCACTACCAGCATGGCCGGGGCTGGGAGCAGCCCCCTGACGGTGATGATCTGCGGCGGCGGGTCAGCAGCGCCCGTGAACGGCGCTGGCACAACTGGCGCAGCAAGCTGTTCCGGGAGTGCAGCGCCTTCATCTGTAAAAAGAGCAGAGGGTATTACGCTGTAATTGAGCGGGAGAGTGACAGCCCGGAGCTGGAAACCCTGCTGACAGACCCTGATGTCTCCTTTCCCGGCCGGGAGCAGGCGTTGAAAAATGGCAACACCTGCACCGTCTGGGCTGCATCTGCGGGTGTGCTGAAGCTGGTGATCAAACGCTACAATGTCAAAGGGTTGCTGCATGGCCTAAAACTCAGCACCCGCCCCGGCAGGGCGATGACCTCCTGGGAGAGCGCCCATCGGCTGCTCTTTTATGGCATTGCCACCCCCAGGCCGGTTGCCATCATTAAAATCAGGCGAGGCCCGCTACAGCCTGTCGCCTATTTTCTGGCGGAAGCGGTCGATGGGGTCGATGCATTGAGCTGGTTTCAGCAGCCTGCTGTTTCAATGGACGAGAAAGCGGAGATGGCCAAAAAGATTGTGGCGCTCTTCGCACAGCTGGAGGCCCAGCGAATCAGCCATGGTGATCTGAAGGCGACCAATATCCTGATTGCAGACGATAGGCCGCTGCTGATCGATCTGGATGCCATGCAGCAGCATGGAGATGAAGCCGCTTTCCGCAAGGCTTGGCAGCGAGATCAGCAACGCTTCATGTGCAACTGGCAGGATGCGCCAGAGATTGAACAGCTGTTTTATTGAGAGACAACCGGAAGCGGGGCTGAAGGCACGCCTCCGAGGGGCAGGGATGCGGATTAAAACTCGCACCAAACCCTAATCGCTGGCAAAATTGGCGCTTCTGTTTCAACCCATCGGAAAAATCCACTCCATGATAGTTTTGGGCATATCCGGCGCGATCAGCCATGACCCCTCTGCGGCGCTTTTTATTGATGGCAAGCTGGTCGCAGCGGCGGAGGAGGAGCGCTTCATCCGCGACAAGCACGCCAAGGGGCGCTTCCCCTATGAGGCGGCCCGCTTCTGTCTGGAGTTTGCCGGTATCCGCCCGGAAGCTGTCGATGTGGTGGCCTTTCCGCATGCCGAGATCCCGCTTGGCAGCCTCGCCCGCTGGCACTATGCGGCACGCCACTGGTACGCCCCGGATCGGGCGCTGACGGCGCTGTTCAATGGCAACCGGCGTCATCACCGTAATATGGTTCAGCTCAACAAGCTAATCTCGGATCTCAATATTGGCGGTGGCAAGGTGCGGGTCGAAGCGGTGGAGCACCACCTGGCGCACGCCAGCAGCGCCTATCACCTGAGTGGTTTCAGAGAGAAGACGGCGATCCTCGGTATTGATGGCAAGGGGGAGTACGCCACCACCTTCTTTGGTTATGGCGAGAATGGCCGCATCCACAAAATCAAGGAGTTCTATGACCCGGACTCACTCGGCGGCCTCTACGGGGCGATGACCGAGTATCTGGGGTTTGAGATGCTGGATGGAGAGTTCAAGGTGATGGGGATGGCGCCCTATGGCGACCCGAAGCGGTTTGATCTCTCCCGGCTGATCACCTTTGATGAGCGCGGTTTCAAGGTCAACACCGAGCTGGTCAATGTAATTGGCCTGCGGCGCTATAAGGACAGCAACGGCAAGGGTTACTACTTCAGCCCCAAGCTGATCGAGTGGCTGGGACCAAAGCGTGAAGGGGATGCAATCGACGACCCCTACATCGACTATGCCGCCAGCATCCAGCATATTCTGGAAGAGGTCTCTCTCGGCCTGATCGACCATTATCTCGGCGATATCCTGAAAGATAGCGGCAAGATCTGCTTTGCTGGGGGTGTGGCGCTGAATGTGAAGCTGAACCAGCGCATCATCAGCCGGCCTGATGTGAAAGAGCTTTTTGTGCAGCCTGCCGCCTCCGATGCGGGCACTGCCATCGGTGCCGCCTCCTATGTGGCCAATGAGCTGGGGGATGATATTGAGCCGATGGCGCACGCCTATCTCGGCCCCAGCTATACCACCGAGCAGTGCATCGAGGCCTGCCAGCAGCATGCGGAAAAACCCAGCTGGGAGCGGATCGACCAGGTGCCGCAACGGGCGGCACAGCTGCTGGCCGATGGTAACCCGGTGGCCTGGTTTCAGGGGCGGATGGAGTTTGGTCCGCGTGCGCTGGGTAACCGATCTATCCTCGGCGCGCCCAATACCGAGGGGATTGCTGACCGGATCAATGAGCAGATCAAATACCGTGAGCGCTGGCGCCCCTTCTGCCCCAGCATGCTGGATCGGGTGGCTCCGCAGATGCTGAAGACCGATCACCCCGCCCCCTACATGACCTTTACCTTCGATGTGGCCGAAGGGTGGAAGGAGCGGGTGCCCGAGGTGGTGCATGAAGATGG
This sequence comes from Gammaproteobacteria bacterium, assembly GCA_015490795.1. Taxonomy (GTDB): domain Bacteria; phylum Pseudomonadota; class Gammaproteobacteria; order Chromatiales; family Chromatiaceae; genus WFXD01. The sequence continues at coordinate 12,411 of WFXD01000102.1, read as the reverse complement.
CACCGCCCGCGCCCAGGTGGTGACCCGCGAGACCAACCCCCGCTACTATGAACTGATCGAGGCGCTGGAGGGGTATACCGGCAGCGGCGTCATCCTCAATACCTCGCTCAACCGGCGGGGCGAGCCGATGGTCTGCTCGCCCGCCGATGCGCTCAACATGTTCTTCGGATCGGATCTGGAGTATCTGATCATGGAGGATCTGTTGGTCAGCAAATAACCCTGGCAGCCAGAGAGTGCTTAGCCTGGCGCGCCGTATTCACTGCTTCTCCGGCCGGAGGTTTCTGGTTGAACCGGCCGTCGAACAGCAGCTGAAGGGGTTGGGCATCCATGCCGCAATGGATTGGGTCGATTACGCTGATGGCGAGCTGATCTCAGACTCACCCACCACCCGCTGTTATCGCATCACCGCCAGTGATGGCAGCGCCTTCTATTTCAAACGCTATGTCTGTCCTCTGCAACGGGGGGTACAGTTCTGGATGCGCCCCGGCAAGGCGGCCGTCGAGGTTTGGGCCTATCGGCAGTTGGCAGCGCTGGGTATTCCAACGCTGGATGTGGTGGCATTCGGTGAAGAGCGCACCCTGGGGGTGCTGAAGTCGAGTTTTTTGATCAGTCGTGCCGTGCCGGATAGCCGGGATCTGGACCGGTTTGCGCTGGATAACTGGTATCGGATGACCGGGCCGATGCGGCGGCAGCTCTATGAGAGGATCTCAAACCAGCTTGTCGAGCAGGTCAGAAAGGCGCATCAGGGGCGGTTTTTTCATCATGACCTCAAATGGCGGAATATTCTGGTTCAGAAACAGGGCGATGGCTACTCAACGGTCTGGATCGATGCCCCTCGCGCATCGACCATGCCGTTTCGCAGACGCCGTGGGGTGGTGGTGGATCTTGCCGGGCTGGCGCGTATTGCGGTGAGCCTGCTTAGCCGCTATGACCGGATGCGCTTTATCTGGAGATACCTGGGGGAGGGACGCAAGCCTGGTGATGCGAAACGGCTCTATCGGGAGGTTGCGGCCAATCTGAGCCGTCGGCCGCCAAGAGCTATCCCCCTGCCGCCCCGCAAGTAGCGCTGCTTTTGTCTCTTTTTCGCTTGCCTTTGGCGGCGTGCTTTGCTGCGATGGCGCGCCACAGCCTTTTTGATTCAGGGCTTAGATGCCGCTCCTGGCGATAGATCAGAAAAAACCGCATATAGTCGGTCAGAGGCCAGTTGTCGGCGTGGCGGGAGAGGGTGTAGAGATCCCGAAAGGCGGCGCGCTGCTTCAGGGGTTGCCAGCGTGCCTTCTCCAGGTCGATCAGGCGCACCTCAAATGCTGCTTCACCCACTGGCTTTACAAAGATATGTTTGAAGTAGAGGCAGCTGTGCTGGCGCCTACTGGCGTGCAGGCGGCGCAGCAGCTCTGCCAGCTTTGCAAAGAGTGCCCGTCGCGCCTTGACGGTGCTCAGCAGCCCTTGCCTGCCGGGTAGAAATACCGGCCTATCCATTGGGCTGAAGCCCTCCAGCTCGCGTGTAACCAGTATGCCCTGGCGATCCCCATTGGCCTGCCGCTGGCCGAAGAAGACTGGCTCCAGCGCCGGGACGCCGATCTGCCGAAAATGGCAGATATTCTTAAATTCACGGGCAAAAGTCAGGATGCCCCGAACCGGGTGCAGGGGTGACCGGCACATGTGGTTCTGCTGACGTTTAAGGAAGAGGCCGATCTCCTTTCCATTAGGTGCGCTCAGCTGGATGCGGGCGACACCGCTCCAACCACCGCGCCGCTCATTGGGAGCCTCGAACCACTCTACATCCAGGTTCCACAGGGCATCAAAGCTGTCCAGTCCATTCTGTTGCAGAATCTCCCGCCAGCCTTCGCCAAAAAAATCCACGTTCATCGAACCTTCAGGACATAGGTGCGCCACATGGCATAGTAGGGGATAAAGTCCAGCCGGGCCTCGATGGTCAGGCCGCTGTCATGGAACTCCTTTTCGATCACCGCCTGCGGGATCACAAAACGGTTCTGATAGCGCTTCTCTTTCCGTTTTGCCTCGCGCCGCTTGCGTTTCCAGGCGGTCAGGTTGCCATCGACCCAGAGTGAGATGAGGATGCTGTCAGAGGCGACGCGTGCCAGTTCGGCCAGTAGTTTCAGGCGGTCTTCGTGCTCGCCAATGTGGTGCATCAGGCGCATGCAGAAGATGGATTCGACAAAGTTATCTGCCACCGGCAGGTTAAAGGCAGAACCCTGAAAGGTCTCGAAGCGGCTGGCGACCTCGGCTGGCCGGTATTTCAACCCGGCGTTGATCATATCCTGGCTGTTATCGGAAGCGTACAGTTTGCAGTCGGGGTCTTTTACCAGCAGATCCCAAAAGCGGCCGGTGCCGCAGGGCATGTCCAGGATGCTCTTGGGGTTTCCGGCAATCCGGAGTGCCCTGGCGCAGATCTGGTGATCACGCCAGTTGGAGAGGCGCCGCCAGAACTCCTGCTCATGTTTTTCGAAGTAGTAGCGGGCGTGTGTCTCGTCGTATTTTTCGGAGAATGCTAATGTGGTTGTCTCTTGCTGTTCGTTATTCATGATGCAGTAGTTATCTATCTGTGCTTATGGGGGATTCTAATCTTATTTGCATCTTCATTCAGTGTGTAAATTGAATAGAGAGGCTCCCTGGTTTGATAAAGGTGCCTTTAAGCCGTGCTTAAGGCTTTTGAAAAATTGCGAAAATCTCATCGCCAGACCGGCTCAGTGCGGCAGCAAGCACGTAGGCGCGGGCAAAAAAGCGCCGGATCTTTCTGTGTTTTGATGGCTTTCCGGTGTTGTGTGTCAGGTAGTCCCAGCTGTTCAGGAATATTTTGGGGGAGGAGGAGGTGCGTATGGCCACTTTCTGAAACCCCGCCTGGGCTGCGAGCTGTTGCAGGTTGTTGGGGTTGAAGAGGGTGAGATGGCGTGGCACATCATTGGCGTACCAGTTGGTTCCAAACCAGCCCCGCCCGAGAGCCTGGCTGTTGGGGGTGACCAAAACCATGATGCTGCCTGGTTTGAGGATGCGGAATATCTCTTTGATAAGGGGCTTTGGATCGGCAATGTGCTCTATCAGGTGGCGTGCTGTGACCAGATCAAAATGGTTGTCAGGAAAAGTGGCCGCAGCCAGTTCGCCCCGGAAGATCTCAAGCCCGGCATCTCTACAGATCTCTACAGCGCTGGTATTGAATTCCACCCCCTGTGCCTGCCAGCCGAGTTGTCGCATGGAGAGTAAAAACTTGCCGCTGCCACAGCCAATATCAAGCAGGCGGCCATCTGTTTTGTAGGGGATGCTGTTTCGGTAGGCAAGGGTTCCAACCAGCCGCCCTATCCAGTCAGGGACGCTGCTGGAGAGATGCCGGTATCCGTAGGTGGTGCGTAAAACAGCTTTTTGCAGGGGGTTGCGCGCCTTTGCCTTGGCGGGCCGGTAGACATCGTAGTCATCCGGGTAGAAGCTGGCGATGGTCTCCATGTCTGGCATGGGGGTTTGGTATACAGTCTTGCAGCGGCTGCAGGTGGCGTAGTGAAACTCGCCGGGGAGAGCGCACAGGAGATCTTTTCCCGTATAGGCATATTGCCCAGGCGCGTTACAGATGGGGCAGGGCTGAGTCTGGATAGAGGTGTGATCAGACATTGAGCATGGCGGGAGTGGTTGGTCTGGTTATGGGGTGGAGGTAAGCGTGGTAGCCATTTTCTGGAAAGTGCTGGCCAAAGTAAAGTGCTCATGGCACTGCCGCTGGCCTGTTGCCCCCATTGTTTTGCGCAGCTCTTCATCTTGGGCAAGCAGCCGGATGGCCTCTTGCCACTCCGGGCTGGTTGTGGCGAGCAGCCCGCTGACCTGGTTTTTCACCATCTCGCGGTTGACGCCAGTGGGGGATGAGATGACGGGTAACCCGGCAGCCATATATTGCAGCACCTTCAGGCCACATTTGCCGCGGGTAAAGGCGTTGTCAGGCAGCGGGGCGATACCGATATGTGCGGATGCCAGCTCAATATGCTCTGTCTCTGGAGACCATGGGACAGACAGAATCTCCAGCCTGTCCGATTCCAGAGAGAAGTCGGTGATGATCTTCAGGCGTAGCATCGGCAAGTGCTTGGCAGCCGCTTCGAGGGCTGGCAGAACAGTAACCAGGTGTTTTTTGGTTGACCGGCTGCCAATCCAGACAAGATCCAGCGTGGAGCAGGGCTTTTCTGCCAGGATGCTGTACCGGTCGGCATCCACAGCGGTTGGGATGACCTCGACCCGGCTGTTAAATTGAAGAGCCTTCTCCGCCAAATAGTGGTTGCCCGCCCAGACCTGATCACAGAGAGGGAGCGTGGCAGCAAAGCGGCTTTCCCGGCCAGCGGAGCGGGCACCGCTGCTTTTTGCAAATATGGCATCATCAAATGTAAAGATCAGCTGCCGGGATGCCCGCCGAAGCAGTTTGGCAAAAAAAGGGCCATAAGTGCGCCGGACAATGACGACGGTATCGGCTTTTGCGGCTGCCCGGAGTATATTCCAGCGAGCTGCGAGTGAGCGCCGGTCGGTGATGTGCGAGGGCTGCCACCCTGCGGCCTCCAGTAGAGGGAAAAAATCAGTTGCCCGATAGCGGGTTGAAGAGGCGTTCAATCCCTTGGATATAAACAGAATTTTTCTCAAAATCGTTGCTTGAATCTCATTTGTCGGCAGCGCACCCTAACGCTGGAGAGGGGGCAAAGTCAAAACTGTGGACTTTTGGCGGATAGTCGTTGAGTATTCAGGGCGGCTTTATAAAGGTATGGTCTTTGGATATATGCGGTTACCCTATAAACAGTCTCTTTTGGTGTCGGCGATAACGCTGTTTGTAGCAGTGGCCTGTAGTAAACCGGCGGCAGAGTATCGTCAGAGCCTCTTCATTTTTGGCACGGTGGTTGATCTCAAACTGCGCGGCGTGAGTGACCAGCAGGCCAAGGAGGCAGTGCAGGTTGTGGAGCGGGCGTTTCAGCGGATGCACCGGGATTGGCACGCCTGGAAACCTGGTGAGCTAAGCGCTCTTAACCGCAGCTTTGCCTCTGATAAGCCGCACCCTGTGACCCCCTTTTTGCTGCCGCTGATTACCCAGTCCCAGCTGCTGTTTGAGCAGAGTGAAGGGCTGTTTAATCCTGCCATTGGCAAGTTGATTGCGCTGTGGGGATTTCATAGTGATGAGCTGCCATCTGGTCCACCCCCCTCTCCAGAAGCCATTGCTGCACTGGTGGATTTGGCGCCTGGCATGGATGATCTGGAGGTGTCGAACGGTCAGGTGCGCAGCCATAATCCAGCGGTAGCGCTTGATTTTGGTGGCTTTGCCAAAGGGTATGCGCTGGATATTGCGATTGACCTCCTGCACAAGCAGGGGGTAGAGAGCGCCATTGTGAATGCTGGCGGAGATCTCTGTGTCAGTGGCGATCATGGTGGACGGCCCTGGCGCGTTGGCGTACGGCATCCGCAAGGTGTCGGGATTCTTGCCGCAGTGGATGCCCTGGATGGTGAGTGCCTGCTTACATCAGGCAATTATGAGCGATACCGGAAGCATGATGGGGTGCGTTACCCCCATATTATTGACCCCCGTGATGGGTTGCCGGTCAGGCATATTGCATCTGCAACGGTGATTGACAGAGAGGGAGGCCGGGCCGATGCTGCTGCCACGGCCTTGACCGTGGCAGGCCCTGGTGACTGGTATCATGTTGCCAGGCGCATGCGGCTGAAATATGTGATGCTGGTGGATGAGGCGGGCACGGTCTATATGAACCCGGCCATGGCCAGGCGGGTTGATTTTCAGGATGGAGCACCTGAAAGGATCATCATCAGTGATCCCCTGTAGATTGGATTGCAAAGCCTGAACAGGAGAGCGGAGTGAAGCGAGTGGGTGCCCATGTCAGTGCGGCGGGAGGTGTGCAGAATGCCCCGCTGAATGCGATAGAGATTGGTGCGCGCGCTTTTGCGCTCTTTACCAAAAATCAGCGCCAATGGCAGGCCCGGCCACTGGGTGATGAGCAGATCGAACAGTTTCACCTCAATATGCAAAAGGGCGGATTCCGGCCGACGGATGTGTTGCCGCATGACAGCTATCTGATTAATTTAGGGCACCCCGAAGCGGATAAGCGCCAAAAATCGCTGGATGCCTTTATTGATGAGCTGAACCGTTGTCGGCAACTGGGGCTTGTCTATCTCAACTTTCACCCCGGCAGCCATTTGCGCTTGATGGATGAGGAGAGCTGTCTGGATCTGATTGCCGAGTCACTCAACCGCGCACTGGATGCAACCGAGGGGGTAATGGCGGTCATTGAAAATACGGCTGGGCAGGGTTCAAATCTGGGCTATCGCTTTGAGCATCTTGCCCATCTGATCGAACGTGTTGAGGACAGCTCCCGCATTGGCATCTGCCTCGATACCTGTCATGCCTTTACCGCAGGCTATGATCTGCGCACTGCTGAAACCTACAGCGAGACCATGCGTGCCTTTGAAGAGATAGTGGGGTTTGAATACTTGAAGGCGATGCACCTGAACGACTCGAAACCCAAGCTGGGAAAACGTGTTGATCGGCATGAGAGTATTGGCAAGGGGGAGCTGGGAGAGGCCCCCTTCCGCTTCATTATGCAGGATGAGCGCATGGATGAGATGCCGCTGATTTTAGAGACGATAGACAGCACGCTTTGGCCGCAGGAGATCAAGCTGCTGTATGGGTTCAGCCAGTAGCGCCCCGTGAACCCTGGTAGATGCCGCCAAGGATAACGGGGTGGCGCGCCCCGGTTACGGAGGGCAGGTTGCCCGCAAGGCCAAGCAGGGTCTGCCGGGCCAGCCAGGCAAAGGCGATGGCCTCCACCCAGTCGGGGTCTGCGCCATAGTGGCGGGTGCTCTCAACACGGCACTCTGGCAGATCGTGCCGTAGCTGCGCCATTAGTGTCGGGTTGTGGACTCCGCCACCGCACACCAGCAACTGCCGGCACTCCGGAGCTGCGCCCTTGATGGCGTTGCGGATGCTCTGCGCGGTGAGCGCCACCAGTGTTGCCTGGATCTCTGCGGGTGACAGCCCTGGGTGCTGGCCGGTCAGCCTCTCCAGCCATGCCAGATTAAAATATTCGCGCCCGGTGGATTTGGGGGGAGGGCGACTGAAATAGTCATCTGCCAACATGCGCTTGAGCAAGGCGGGATGAACCCTGCCGGTTGCTGCCCATGCGCCATCTTTATCAAAAGGGGCGTGGTTATGGCGGTTTGCCCAGCTGTCCAGCAGGCAGTTGCCTGGGCCGGTGTCAAAGCCGGCAACCGCCGCTCTGCCTGGTGGCAGCAGGGTGATGTTGGCGATGCCTCCGATATTCAGAATGCATCGGTAGTTGTCGTGGCTGCCAAAAAGGGCGCTGTGGAGTGCCGGTGCCAGCGGGGCACCTTCGCCTCCGGCCGCCATGTCGCGGCGTCGAAAATCGGCCACAGTGGTAATCCCCGTCTGCTCTGCAATCCTGTTGGGGTCGCCTATCTGGAGGGTAAAGGGGTTTTTGGCATCGGGTCTGTGGCGGATGGTCTGGCCGTGGCTGCCGATAGCGGCCACTGCGGAAGGTGAGATACCGGCTTTGGCCAGCACGGTTTGGGCCGCTGATGCAAACTCATCGGCGGCCAGGATATCCAGCTCGCCCAGCTGGTCGATTTCGTTATCCCCGGGGGTGGTCAGCCCCTGCAGCGCCCGCCGTAGTGGCTCAGGCCATGGGTGGCTGTGGGTTGCAATCAGCTCGATGCTGTTTGCAGGGAAGCGAACCAGTGCGGCATCAATTCCATCAACGCTGGTGCCAGACATCAGCCCCAGGTAGATGTTGGTATCCTCTGGCTCCATCCGGTTAAGGCGCGGCCTCTGCTACCAGGGTTTTGTTGAGCATCTCCAGCCGGGCAAGCAGTGGTGCAGTCTTCTCCTGGAAGTCGGCGCGGTACTTTTTGGCTATGGGTGCGGCCGCCGGCAGCTTTACGGTCAGAGGGTTGTGGTGGCTGCCATTGATGCGGAACTCATAATGCAGGTGGGGGCCGCTGGCCAATCCACTTTGGCCAACATAGCCGATGACCTGCCCCTGCTTAACGCGGGTGCCGCGGCGTTGCCTGGATGCATAGCGGGACATGTGGCCATAGAGTGTTACGATGCCGCCCCCATGTTCAATCATGACCGTTCTTCCATAGCCGCCTTTGCGGCCGCGCAGTATGATCTTGCCATCGCCTGATGCCTTGATGGGGGTGCCGGTTGCAGCGGCATAGTCCACCCCGCGGTGGGGGCGCTTTTTACCCAATACCGGGTGCCAGCGTGATTTTTGAAACCGGGAGCTAATCCGGCGAAAATCTACCGGGCTGCGCAGAAAGGCCTTGCGCACACTCTTGCCATCGGGTGAAAAATAGTCCGCCCTGCCGGTCTCATCGGTATAGCGTATGGCGCGAAAAGATTTGCCGCGGTTGATAAATTCTGCGGCTAAAATAGCGCCATCGCGGTATTTCTGGCCATCCAGAAACTTCTCCTGATAGATGACGCTAAAGCTGTCACCTGCGCGAATCTCCAGTGCAAAGTCGATATCCCAGCCAAAGATGTTGGCCAGTTCCATGATAAGGCGGTCTGAAAGCCCCGCCTTCTGCGCACTGACAAAGAGTGAGCTTGTCACCATGCCGGTGATGTGGGTGGTGCGTGATTCCAGTTGCCGCTCAATGGTCTGGGCGCTGAAGGTATCGCCGTCGGGGGTGATTTTCAGGCTGCGGATTGCGCTCTGTTCAAGGATCAGTTCGTGCAGATTGTTGTCGGCATCCAGCGCAGCGCGCAGGGTTTCGCCTGGCTTGATGTGGGCTAGCCGGGCAGCGGTTTTGCCGCTGGAGACAATGCGATGGAGAAGATTGGCGCTCAACCCAAGTTTGGGAAAAATGAGTGCAAGGTTGTCACCGGGGCGGATGCGGTGCTCTTTCCACTGGTATGCAGGCTCAATAATCTCTGTTGCCTGGGGGGCAGCGATGGGCGGCTCGCTGCTGGGGGGTGCGGGTTGCAGTGATTTGGCAGTGGTCTGCTGGAGTGTGTGTTTGGTGTTGGCTTGGTGTGTGTCTTGGTTGTCACTGCTTGCTACAGTGATTTCTGGCTCGGCAGTGCCAGGGTTGCCCGGGAGCGCCAGTGCAACAACGCGTGATCCGGGTTTTTTCTGGGTCTCGTTTGATATGCTGGGAGGCTCCATGCCCTGAAGTGCGGCATAAAGACCGGAAGCGGCCAGGATAAAAGGGATGCCTAACAGCGCCAGTCGGCGGAAACGGTGACGTGGTCTATAGCCGTAGTAGGCGCTGCGTCTGTAGTCTTTTATCATGTAAATGCGGCAACCGGCGGAAAGTTAATGTAATTATGACTCAAAACCGCTGCTCTTCCTACTATATATTTAGTGCTGCAACTATGGGGTCTGTCACAGAATGGTTACTTTTTGCTGCCAGTGCGGGTAAATTGTGCGCCGCGAACCGTTTTACTATATCCAATATGAGAGGCAGGGGATGAGATCAGCCACAGAGGTAATGGCAATAATACGGCGAGGCACAGAGGAGATCCTTCTCGAAGAGGCCTTGCTAAAGAAACTGGAGGAGAAGAGGCCGTTACGCATCAAGGCAGGGTTTGATCCCACTGCGCCGGATCTGCACCTGGGCCACACCGTATTGATCAACAAGCTGCGCCAGTTTCAGGATTTGGGGCACGAGGTGCTGTTCCTGATAGGTGACTTCACTGGAATGATTGGTGACCCCACCGGCAAAAACAGCACCCGCAAGCCGCTAACGCGCAGTGAGGTGCTGGATAATGCCCGTACTTACGAGCAGCAGATCTTCAAGATTCTTGACCCGGAAAAGACACTGGTGGTGTTCAACTCCAGCTGGATGAATGAGATGAGTGCGGCGGATCTGATCCAGCTTGCAGCCAAACAGACCGTGGCGCGCAT
>WFXD01000101.1 GCA_015490795.1 Gammaproteobacteria bacterium | reverse complement strand
TGTCTAGAGCAAACATCTTAACCAATCCTGAGCCAACCTTCTTCTTTGATTTCAATAAATTAGACCATCGCGCTCGTATCTCTGGGGCTTAACTTAGTGCCATTCGCTCAATAACATTACTATTAGTCATGCGGTGTAGCTCCCCTGTTGGTTGTTGATCTGCCAAAATCAATCAACAGGGTACACCGCATTCAGATTTTTGTCCGTACACCAGAAATGAGCATAGCTCAATGGCTGGATATCCTCGGTGAACAAATGTTCAGATTGGATACCGTGCAAAATTATAGTGGGCGAAAGCCCACCTGCCGATCACTCTTTTCATATTTCGTCCGGCGGCAGCTCAGTGGCGCTTTTACGACACCAGAAAAACAGGCAACAATGCAGCAAGCTGGGGATTTCCAAGTAGCGCTCATGTTTCTTCTGGGTATGGATTGGAAGATAGCAAGTGATTGGCAGCAGGTGCGGGATCGTGAAAAGACACTGAAAGAGCTGAAGAAGGCGGCAAGTGCCGGAGCATTTGGGAGCTTTATTGGCAAAGCCTCCAACCTACGAACTCAGCTCACTGTGGCAGAAGCTCATTTGAGCACACTCAAGGTGCAGGTGGAGTCGTTTCGGGTATTGCCGCAATACCGGGAACTGGAAGCAGAGGCAGACCAGATCACACAGGAATTAAATACGTTGGCTAACGACAACACCATCGATATTTCTGTGATCCGAGATTTGGAGAAGGCATTACAAGCAGAAGCCCCGCCATCCCTCACTGATCTAGAATCAATTTACACAGAGGTCGGAGTCATCCTGCCCAATGTGGCTCTAAAACGCTATGAGGAAGTTCGCAGTTTCCATGAGTCCGTGGTTCGCAACCGGCGAGATTATCTCACAGATGAGCTGCTGGCTGCCCAACAACGCATGAACTCCCGTGAACAGCATAAAGAAACATTAGATCAACGTCGGGCAGAGGTTATGGAGATTCTGCAAAGCCACGGTGCACTGGAGCAATTTTCTAAACTGCAAGGTGAACTGGGAAGGCTCGAAGCGGGAGTTGAATCTCTTCGCCAGCGATTTGAAACTGCGGAGCAACTCGAAGGAACTAAAAATGAGTTGGAGATCGAACGGAACCGTCTGACCTTGCGCCTGCGTCGTGATTTTTCCGAACAGAGCCACCGTCTAGCTGAAGCCATTCTTGCCTTTGAGGAAACCTCAAAACACCTATACGAGTCAGCCGGAAGTATGACAATCGAAGAAACTTCGAATGGCCCAATGTTTCAGTTCCCCATGCAGGGGGCGCGAAGCAAAGGCATCAAGAATATGCAGATTTTCTGCTTCGATCTTATGCTTATGCGTCTCTGTGCAAAACGAGGCATTGGGCCAGGCTTCTTAATCCATGACAGCCATCTTTTTGATGGAGTAGATGGGCGGCAAGTTATCAGTGCTCTAAAAATAGGTGCTGCAACCGCTAAAGAACTTGGCTTCCAATACATTGTCACCATGAATGAAGATGATGCCTTCAAGGAAACCGTCGATGGCTTTGATCTAAGAAAATATGTACTTCCCATGGTTTTAACCGATGCTACCAAAGATGGTGGCTTATTCGGTGTTCGGTTCTAATACAGCCTCCTAGTACAGCGACCACTTTATATTGACGGATAACAAATATAGCCTAGAGCAATGAAATACCCAACTCAAAGCCTTCCTATCCGTCAATATAACCTTGACGGTGTACTAGAGCCATGCTTTCAGTTCAGTGCCAGAACAGGCTCTCCTTGGCGTGACTTGCCGGATCATTTTGGCCATTGGCACCGAGTGTACGTACGATATAACCGTTGGTCTCACAAAGGTCACTGGGCCCGGATTTTTGATGCGATTGCCACTGCCCCCGATCTCGAATACCTGATGGTGGATGGCAGTATTGTCCGTGTTCATCAACATGGTGCGGCAAAAAAAAATGCCAGGATGCGGAGGCGATGGGTAAGTCATGTGGTGGTTTGAGTACCAAAATCTATGCAGCGGTAGACGCTTTGGGCAATCCTGTTCGGTTTATCCTGACCGCAGGCCAGTATTCTGAAATCAGGCAGGCAGATGCACTGATAGAAGGGTTTAGCACAGATTATGTGATTGCTGACAAAGGCTATGATGCCGATTTATTTATTGAGGTGATTGAGTCTGGCGAGGCCATTGCTGTCATTCCACCAAAGAAGAACAGAACAACAGCGAGGGCATACGATGAGCATTTGTACCGAGAACGCAATTTGGTTGAAAGGGTGTTTCAAAAGCTAAAGCACTACCGACGAATCGCAACCCGATATGAGCGATTGGCTGTTACCTATCAAGCAATGCTGAGCTTGGTGGCAACGGTCATTTGGCTTAATTGAGAACGCCCCCTAGGAGGCTGTCCGAGAACTCGGCTTTTTACGAAATGCAATTTCTAACTCATTGATTCGTAAGGAGTTAATTATTGACAAATTGCATATTTACCTATTCTCGGACAGGCTCCTAGTAAGATACGATAAGTTATTGATTTATATGGTGGGCCCGGTAGGACTCGAACCTACGACCAAGGGATTATGAGTCCCCTGCTCTAACCAACTGAGCTACAGGCCCGGGTTTTTACGCTGGCGGATTATAGCAATTATTGACTGTCAGAATCCAAAAAACTTCGCATGCGTTCAGAGCGTGAAGGGTGGCGAAGTTTGCGCAGGGCCTTTGCTTCAATCTGGCGGATACGTTCACGGGTTACGTCAAATTGCTTGCCAACTTCTTCCAGGGTATGGTCGGTGTTCATGTCGATGCCAAATCGCATGCGCAGTACCTTTGCTTCGCGTGAGGTCAGGCTGGTGAGCATGTTTTGTGTTGCTTCGCGCAGGCCTTCGACTGTTGCAGAATCTGCTGGCGATACCACACCCGCATCTTCGATAAAGTCACCGAGATGGGAATCTTCGTCGTCGCCAATGGGGGTCTCCATAGAGATGGGTTCTTTGGCAATCTTCAGTACCTTGCGTACCTTGTCTTCCGGCATCTCCATGCGTTCTGACAGCTCTTCAGGTGTCGCTTCACGCCCCATCTCCTGGAGCATCTGCCGGGAGATGCGATTAAGTTTGTTGATGGTCTCGATCATGTGTACCGGGATACGAATGGTGCGGGCCTGATCCGCTATGGAGCGGGTGATGGCCTGTCTGATCCACCAGGTTGCGTAGGTGGAGAATTTATAGCCGCGCCGGTATTCGAATTTATCAACCGCTTTCATGAGGCCAATATTGCCCTCCTGGATGAGATCCAGAAATTGCAGGCCACGGTTGGTGTATTTTTTGGCGATGGAGATGACCAGCCTCAGGTTGGCTTCAACCATCTCTTTTTTGGCGCGCCGTGCCTTGGCTTCGCCGATTGACATGCGGCGGTTGGTCTCTTTGATTTCGCCAATGCTCAGGTGACAATCTTTTTCCAATTCAAGCAGGCGTTTTTGAAGCCGCTGAATCTCTTCGGCGTGCTCCTTTAGATTTTCAGAGTAGCTTTTGCCAGCATCTATTTGGGTCTGTAGCCAATCCAGGTTGGTCTCGTTTTCGGGGAATGAGGTGATAAAACTCTTGCGTGGCATCCTGGCTTGCGTGATGCACAGATCCATTATTGCGCGCTCTTGGGTGCGGATGCGTGCAATCGTTTGGCGAAGAGTATTTGTCAGAACCTGGAATACGCGCGGAATCAGCTTGAACTCAAGAAACTGGGCGGTTACTGCTTCGCCAGCCTGCTTTGTCTTATCATGATTGCGGCCGTTTGTCTCAAGACTGCTGATCCATATATCAGTGAGCCTGCGCAACTCTGCTGCTTTCTCGAGTGCCTCTTCAGGATCAGGGCCGGTATCGATCTCCTCTTCCTCGTCGCTCTTCTCTTCTTTTGCACCTGTGGTGTTGGGGCGCGCAATCTCATCTGTCTCATTTGGATCGACAAAGCCGCTGATGATATCGCTGAGGCGGATGTTGCCCTGTTTGAACTCATCCAGCATTGAAAGCAATATGGCCACTGCGCCAGGGTATGTTGATATGGCAGCAGATACCTGCTTTAGACCCTCTTCAATGCGCTTTGCAATCTTCAGCTCCCCTTCACGGGTGAGCAGTTCTACGGTGCCCATTTCGCGCATGTACATACGTACAGGGTCTGTGGTGCGACCGAATTCGCTGTCGACGCTTGCCAGTGCGGCGGCAGCGGCTTCAGCGGCATCTTCGTCTGTGGTTGCGACGACTTGCGCCAGTGTCTGATCATCGGCATCGGGGGCGGTTTCATGTACCAGAATGCCCATGTCATTGATCATGCGAACAATGTCTTCAATCTGGTCGGCTTCTACGATACCGGGGGGGAGGTGGTCATTGACCTCTGTATAGGTAAGGAAGCCTTGCTCCTTGCCTTTGGCGATCAATTGTTTTAGCTTTGATTGCTGCTCTTGTTGATCCATTTCCAACCTGGCGCCGGTGGGCGAATTAAGTAATAGAGTTTGCATAAACGTACCAGTTTAGCATGCTGGGCCGACCTGTACTAGGTTGGAGTCTCTTTTTGTGCAGTTGTTCACTTTGCCAATGCTCGTGGGGGAGGTTGTCTGTACGGCGCTGTTATCTCCCTGGGTATTGCTGGCGCAGGCGCTCTTTATATTGCGCTTCTGTGATTGTGCCTTGCCTGTACTGTTCGAGCAGCTGATCCTGTAACTGTTCTTCGAGTTGCTTTTGCAGGTGCATGAGTGCGTCTTTGAATTCAGTGACGTACTCATGGGTTGGCAGCTCGGTGTTTGTATTTGCCAGTTTGCTCAGATATTGTCCCTCTTTTCGGTCGCGCCAGCGCTCGAACAGCGCACCTTTGTTGCTTGCGAGTGATGGGGTTTCCCGGATTGTATGCAGCAGCTCGGCCAGCAGGTCGACTCCTGGTTTGTCCAATGCTTCCCAACGGGTTGGCAGGTCAGGTATTTGTGCCAGCTCAGGCTGCTTTAGCAGCAGGATGATGGCCCAGCGCACTGGAGTCATGCGCTCCAGACCACTACGCCTCAGCCTGGGTTGTTGCCCTCTGTTTGCAGTGGCTGACTGGTGGGTAGCGTGCCTGGCTTCCCGCCCGACCAGTTTGTTGAGATGTTCATGCATCATCTCTCTGAAGGTGCCCTGCGGAAGTTTGGCAATCAGTGGCTTTGCCAGCTCATCCAGTCTGGCGCGCCCATCCAGGCTGCTCATATCGACCTGTTCAGAGAGCTTGTCAAACAGGAATCGGGAGAGTGGCGTGGCGTTTTGGATGCGCTGTTCAAATGCGTCCCTCCCTTCTCGGCGCACCAGTGTGTCAGGGTCTTCGCCATCGGGGAGAAACAGGAAGCGTGCCTCGCGGCCTTCGCGGATCAGGGGCAGGGTTGTGTTGAGCGCTTTCCAGCCCGCATCCCGCCCGGCGCGGTCGCCATCAAAACAGAAGATAACCTCTGGCGCGGTTCGGAAGATGCGCTCCAGGTGGTCTGAGGTGGTGGCCGTGCCCAGCGTTGCCACAGCGTAGCGAATGCCAAATTGCGCCAGTGCCACGACATCCATGTAGCCTTCGACAACCAGTAGCCGCTCTATCTTTCGTAGCGCCTTGTGCGCCTCATGCAGGCCGTAGAGTTCGCGGCCTTTGTGGAAGATGGGGGTTTCGGGCGAGTTGAGGTATTTCGGCTGAGTCGCTCCCGGTTTCCTGCCTCCCGCAGCACTTTCCCCTCCATGCGCATCGCTCTCCCCCAGAGTGCGTCCGCCAAACCCGACTGTGCGCCCACGATGATCCCTGATGGGGAACATGATGCGATCACGAAAGCGGTCGTAGCATCTGTTTTCAGACTCCAGGGTCATGCCGCTTTCGCGCAGTTGTTTTAGGGCCTGTGCATCCTGGCCCTGGTGTTTTATCAGGTTATCCCAGCCAGGTGGGGCGTAGCCGATATTGAACTCCCTGGCGATCTCACCGCTGACCCCCCGCTGTTTCAGATAGGCTATGGCATGCTGGGCCTGTGCATGATTTCGCAGCTGTGTGGCGTAATAATGGGCGGCCTGTTGCAGGGCGGCATAGAGCGGCCGACAATCTGGCCCTGGGGCCTGGCCGCCTTCACGGGGGACCTCTACACCGGCCTGGTGCGCCAGCTCTTCAATGGCTTCAACAAAACTCATGTTGTCGTAGTCCATCAAAAAGCCGATGGCTGACCCATGAGCGCTGCATCCAAAACAGTGATAGAACTGCTTATCGTGACTTACGGTGAAGGAGGGGGTCTTTTCGTCGTGAAAGGGGCAGCAGGCCTGGTAGTCCTTGCCCGCTTTTTTCAGCGGTATGCGTTGATTGATCAGATCGACAATATCGACCCTGTTCAAGAGGTCGTCAATAAAGCTGGAGGGTATTCTGCCGACCATGGGGTTTTTTGTGGTGGTGATGCTAAATCCGGTCAGCTCCCAAGCCGTTGCTTGATCAGGGCGCTGACGGCGCCCATATCGGCACGCCCCTGCATCTTCGGTTTCAGTTGCCCCATCACCTTGCCCATGTCACGCATGGTTTCAGCGCCGCAGCTGGCGATGGCGTCGGTTACCATGGTGGCAATCTCATCATCACTCAGGGGTTGTGGCAGATACTCTTTCAGAACGCCAATCTCGAAGAGCTCCTGCTCGGCCAGCTCTGTACGCCCAGCACTTTCGTATTGCGTTATGGAGTCCCGGCGCTGTTTGACCATCTTGTCCAGGATGGCCAGTATCTGCGCATCATCCACCTCAGTGCGGCTGTCCACCTCTATCTGCTTGATGGCGGCCAGAAGGAGCCGAATCGTGCCAAGCGTACGCTTGTCGCCGCGCTTCATGGCGGCCTTCATGTCACCCTGAATCTGTTGTTTCAACATAAGTGTGGTACGGGGGGCGGGTCTGAACAGATTAGTACTGACGCTCGAATCGGCGTGATTCGCGGGAGATCTTTTTGGCAAAGCGTTTTACAGCCGCCGCCGCTTTGCGTTTGCGCTCTGTGGTGGGTTTTTCGTAATGTTCACGGCGACGAACCTCGGCCAGGACTCCGGCTTTTTCACAGGAGCGCTTAAAACGGCGCATGGCGACTTCAAATGGTTCATTCTCTTTAACACGTACGTTTGGCATCTCTTACCTCAAAAATGAGCCCTTTATCGGGCAAAGGAAGGTTAAGGGCGGAAATTCTACTGGTTATGGCGCTGGTTTGCAAAGGTTGAAGATCAAGCGGGTATCGGCCAGCAAAGTCGGCCGCTTCTCCTTGGCCGTGAACTGGCCTGGCGCTGATGGCCGACAGCGCTGAAGATATGGGTCTGGTGGCCGCATGCCACAGAGTGTGGCGGATCTTCGGTAACGTTCCCAGATAGTGATGAGCCTGCATCAACGGAGTGAAAATGCGCCTCATCGGCTGCCGCTACAGGTTGCAGGGTGATCTTGCAAAGGTTCAAGCAGGCTCCCTGGTATCGTGTGTCAGGGCGCTTTATACCTTGCATACGGCAGGATTGTTCAGAAATAGGGAGTTTTCGGCAAATTCGAGTCGGGATGGTTTCGCCCTGTTTTTTACATGCAACTTGTATCCTGTGGCTGATTCTGATATAAATCCGCACCTTGCAAGGCATTGCCCAACGCGCCCACCCGGGCCATCGAACGAATTTATTGAGGTTTTAATCATGTCCAGAGTGTGCCAGGTAACAGGCAAACGCCCGGTGACTGGGAATAACGTATCCCACGCCAAAAACAGAACCAGACGGCGTTTTCTGCCAAACCTTCACCACCACCGTTTTTGGGTGGAGAGCGAGAATCGCTGGGTTCGCCTGCGCGTATCAGCCAATGGCATGCGCATTATTGATAAGAAAGGGATTGACGTGATCCTGACTGATCTGCGCGCCCGTGGCGAGAAATTTTAAGGAGCCTCAATCATGCGTGATAAAATCAGACTCGTATCCAGTGCCGGCACAGGCCACTTCTACACTACCACAAAAAACAAACGTACCATGCCGGGCAAGATGGAGGTCAAGAAATTTGATCCCACTATCCGCAAGCATGTAATGTACAAGGAAGCCAAGATTAAATAACCGGCTTGTACTGCTGAACTGAAAACCCGCCAATGGCGGGTTTTTTTGTGCCTCAGGCAAGGAGTAGCGGTGTGCGGAAGATGGGTGAAATCTGCCAGAGTCCGTTATGGCGCATGGGATAACGTGCGCGTTCCTAAATGGCTGGTGTTCTTTTCTGATACGTAAGAATTGCCCTACACATACTTCATAAAGCCCCGATGATTCGTACTGCAATATAGCGCTAAGATCGTGCCCCTTACTATGACAAATGACTGCCTCAGCCATTTTTCTTCAGTTTTAAAGTACTACGGGATGAAAAATGAAGCCAACAAGTTTTGTTAAATGCGGATTCTTTCGGGCGTTGTGTGGAATCCTCTTTTTTACGCTTGCCCTGTTGATTATGCTGTACCCCATTCTGCCTGCATGACAGGGTGAATCTGTACATAAAATCAGTAGCTGGTTACCTTGCATCCGCTCTGTTCTTGTCACTCAATATCCGTTGATAAAAGAGCTCAACCTCTCCAGGCAGTTTATCGCTATCAATATCTGCCGCCCAGCAGCTTTCAATCCGCTTGCGATCGGTTTTTTTTCTAAGGCTCGGGGTTCGTTCACGCCGCAGTCTCTGCTCTACCCATTGATTGCCAAACCTGTAATGACAATCAAAAGAGCGGCAGCCGGATATCATCACACCATCTGCCCCCTTTTTAAGGGCATAATCCACAAAGCCTGATGGCAACATCCCTGTGCAGGAGAGTGTAATGGTCACTACCCCGGGGGAGTTGACAGCCGTAACATCAACACCATGCTGGCATCCGTAAACCAGGATTTTTACCGGCCCATCAAGTGCCGCCAATGCCGAGTTAACCGCAGCATGCATGCTGTGTACCGGGTTGTTTGGGATATCTATGCCCGTTGTTAATTGTTTGTCCACGCGCCGAAAAGGGTTTGAGGAGGGGCATGAGCCAATGCAGATCCCGCATGAGGCGCACAATTCCGGATTTACAACAGCCTCATTTTCCCAACGCGCACCATCACTGCGCGCCTGTATTGATACGGCATCATACGGGCAATCTTCAAGGCACTGGCCGCATCCATTGCAGCGATCCAGCTGCACTGTTGCAGCCGGTGGTGTCTTTTGCCAGGGTAGCCAGGGCAGGAGTGAGAGCAGCAGTGTTACTCCAAAAATCAAGACCCAAACTGCTTCTGCGCTCCAATACTGAAGCAGAGGAAAGACATTGAGATAAAACCAGTCAATATCCAGCGCAGTTGGTATGCGCAGCATGTCAGCAGGGGCATGGCTAACGGCAGGTTTGATGAATGAGAGTGCAAGCAGCGCCAAAAAGCTGCCAAGTGCCAAACCCGCTGGCCCCATTGGGCTTACATTTGAGATGCGTTTGACATGAATCCACAGGGCAAAGATCAGCGCCATTGGGCCGCCTACCACATGCAGCAGCGTTATCAGGCTGAAGAACCTGTCATTCATGTTCTCACCCAGAAAATTACGTGCCATCCCTCCGCCAATGAGTGGCAGCACATCAAGCAGCTTTGCGGAGCCTACGGCAACATATTGTGCTACCTGATCCCACACCAGCCAATATCCGGTGATTCCCAACATAACCATTAGCCATAGTGGCGCTATGCCCGTAAACCATGAAAACCAGCGAAAACCACGGAAGCGATCCAATGCATATTCACGAAGAATGTGCACTACAACAGTAATTACTGCGGCATCCGATGCGTAGCGATGAAGGCTGCGCATAAGGCCGCCAAGATACCACTGCTCATTTGTTAAATATTCAATGGATTGATAGGAGACCTGGAGACCCGTCTCAAAATAGATATAGAGATAGATGCCGCTGACAAGCACAATCCACAGGAAAAAGAAGGCAAGGGAACCCAAATGGTAGAAGGGGTTCATTGCGGTACCAAAAGCCAGGTTGAACCAGGCTTCGCTATGGGTAAAGAGTTTTTTTAGTGGATTTTGCAGATACTTTTTTGTGAAGCCATTACGGGCTTCTTCACCCTCTGGAGTAGATACCAATCGTTGATGCTGTATGGATTTCTCCACTGGTGACGGACTGTTTTGTTTAAAGGATGATTTCATTATTTGGGCCGGCTGGCCATCTCATTTTATCTGAACAGGATATGCTGCAACGAATTTTATAGTGGCAGCCATAACTTCTTGTTATAACCAGCAGGCTGGGTTGGTGGCTAACTAACTCCCCTCCTTTGCAGCTTTTAGTTGTTGCTGAAGATCATTGATCTGCTCTTTTAGCTGCATCACTTCAGCAAGTCCTGCCCGGTCATTCTCCTCAGAGGCCTCCAGCAGAATCTCCATTTCAGCATTTAGTTGCCTCTGCCCGGATTCCAGTTGCTGGATCTGTCTGTCTCGCTCGGCTTTTTCGTGCTCAAGCTCCGCAATCCTCTGCATCAATGCCTCGTCCCCACCACTGTTCTCCTGGGCGGCGGCAAGTTTTAGCTTCAAATCCTGCACCACCTGCTTCAATGTAGAGATGTTGGTTACAAGTTTGCGCTGCACCTGCTCATATTTTTCCGTTGTCTCAAGGAGGCTTTTCTCCAGCAGGGTCAGCTGTTTTCTGGCTTCATCACGCTCTTGCATTAGCCTGGATATATCTACAGCTTCATCAGAGGCTTGCTGTGGCAGTGCTGCCTCATCTTGAAGATCACTTGCTGTGCTCTTCTCGGCCTGGAGTATAGGGTCAATCCCGCCTTTAAGCACAACGGCCTGAACATCGCGCTCAAACAGCAAAAAAGCAGCAACCGCACTTTGGCTGCCATCTGCACAATAGACAACATATTGACGGTCAGGTGCCAGGCCGCCAATCTGAAATCTCAGTGAATGAAGCGGTATGTTTGTACTGCCATCCATGCCATTACGCTGATGCTCAGTCGGATCTCGCACATCCAGCCACATACCACCCGCTGCAACAATTTTACAGGCCTCCTCGTAATTAACATCTTTGGTCAAGGGGCGTTTTATAAATGCGGTGAAGTCCTCTTTTCCTAAACGGAACAGAACGCCATCCGTCAGCATGGTCACTGAGCAGCCCCTGAGGCTGTCTGACAGCAGCGCTTCCTCTCCAAAGTTGTCACCTGGCCCTAAGTGGGCCAGCTCTTCAGACCTGCCGTTATCATCATGTCTTCGTGTGACTACACAGCGCCCTTTGTGGATAAGAAAAAAGTAGCACCCTTCATCACCCTGTTTAACCACCTCATCTCCGGCCTTTACCTCCACTCTCTCCATCCGCATCATGACATTTTGGATATTGGCAGGCGGTATATGCTGAACTACGGATGACCTGAGCAGCTGAGTCATCCAGTCTTCATCGGCAGTTGAGCTGTTTTCAGTTTGGGGTGGTGCCAGCAAGTCGCTAAGCAGCTGGCTTTCAATGCTGACAAATGTAACCGGCTCCTTGGCCCGGGCTGAGAATTTTCGCGGAAATTGGTGTGCCAGGGCAAAACGTGCTGTCTCTAAATCATCCGCGATGGTGTCTGCCACTTTATTGTCGAGCAGCAGATCAACCCGGCCAGAGAGCAGGTAGACATTCTTGGGGTCCGTATCGCCCTGGCGAAATAGATACTCACCTCTTTTTAACCGCTCAACTGTGATCTTTTTCAGCAGTGCAGCGCTATCCTCTTCGGATAGCGTGTTAATCGGAACCCGCGTCTTCAGCAGTTCAGCTTCATGACTTGTTGGCACTACAGCCATCAACGACACCTCATCATACAACTCATTTGTTTAACCCGGATAATTCACTTTTGCAGGGAGTTCACTGAAGGAACAATATGCTCTGATCCTCCCACCTACTTATCGGCTATCTCTGGCGCTACTTAAGGAGTCCCTTATATGGACAGCTGCCCGCCGGATCAGAGATGTACCAATATCTGTAGCAGTATCAGGCTATAGACCCCGGCCAGCAGATCATCCAGCATAATCCCCAAACCTCCGCCCAGTTGCCGATCCA
This sequence comes from Gammaproteobacteria bacterium, assembly GCA_015490795.1. GTDB lineage: Bacteria > Pseudomonadota > Gammaproteobacteria > Chromatiales > Chromatiaceae > WFXD01. The sequence goes on along the minus strand of WFXD01000101.1, from coordinate 16,188 downwards.
GATAGCCAATGGGCCACGGCTTCCAGATATCAAACAGTCGAAACAGCAGAAAGCCAACCAGCACCCAAAGCCACCCGGAAGGCGCCCAGATCATGGTGGTGAGAAAGCCGACCCACTCATCCCAGACGATGCCGCCATGATCATGCGCCCCTAAATCCCTGGATACCTTGCCACAAAGCCAGATGCCAAAAACAAACATCACCAGCAGCGTCAGAAGATATACTGTGGTGCTGAATGAGGCGAGCACCAAATAGAGTGGTACAGCCGCCAGGGTTCCCGCTGTGCCGGGGGCTTTCGGGACGCCACCCGACCCCAGCCCAAAGGCCAGCAGGTGCCAGGGATTGCGCCAGTCCGGGCGTGGATTCACTTCTGCTTTGGTTTCAGGAGGAGAAGTGCTCATAACCGGAAGAGATCGGTTGAACTGCCTGGCCATCTGCCGCCAGACAACAAATACCTGCTGATGCCTTGATGCGCCCTATTGGGGTCAAGCCACACTCAAAACTCATGGCAAGCCGCTCTGCCTCTGCCTGCTTTTCAGGCGGGATGGTGATGCAGAGCTCATAATCATCCCCAGCTGAAAGAGGCAGAGACCAGTCACTGTTTGCATGAATATAATCACGGACAGCCTGGGAGCAGGGCAGATCTTCAACGTACAGGGTTGCGCCAACCCCGCTGGCATCACAGATATGCCCCAGATCAGAGACCAGGCCATCTGAAATATCAATGGCCGCATGAGCCAGCCCTGCCAGTGCCTGCCCCTCTTCCAGGCGGGGCGTTGGCAAATCGAGGCGTGACTGCACCGAAGCGGGGAGGGCCATCTTGCCGGCAGCGTGCAGCGCCAGCCCCGCATCACCCAGCCTGCCGGTAACATATATCAGGTCTCCCGGCTGCGCCCCGTCGCGGCGCAGTGCTGTACCGGCAGAGACAAAGCCATGAGCCTGGATGCTGATGTTTAGTGGGCCACAGGTGGTATCGCCACCGATCAACTGCACGTTATGTGCTGTCGCGAGACGGGAAAAGCCCCGGCAGAACGCCTCTAGCCAATCCTCGTCCACGGCTGGCAGGGTCAGCGCCAGGGTTGCCCAGGCCGGCTCGGCCCCCATTGCTGCCAGATCGCTCAGGTTGACCGCCAGTGATTTATGACCAAGCCGCTCAGGGTCTGAACCCTTAAGAAAATGGACGCCTTCAACCAGGGTGTCGATGGAGACGACGAGCTCTTTCCCGGTGGGAATGGTCAGCACGGCGCAGTCATCACCCACGCCCAGCCTTACATCTGTTCGACAGGCGCCCGTGTGGGCAAAAAATCGCTGGATCAGTCTGAATTCGGAAAGTGCCATCTCCTGAACGGGTGTCCCTAGGATTTGATCTCTGCTGAACGCAGCTTCCTGGCCAGTTTATCAAGTACGCCATTAATGTACTTATGCCCATCCTCTGCGCCAAACATCTTGGTTAGTTCCACCGCTTCATTGATGGCTACCCGGTAGGGCACTTCCGGGTGGTGTGCCAGTTCGTACGCGCCCAGGCGCAGGGCGGCACGCTCCACAGGGTCAACACTTAGAATGGCGCGATCCAGATAGGGGGCGAGCGCTTTATCCAACTCATTCAGATGTGTTGGAACGCCACGAACCAGATCTGCAAAGTACGCCTCTTCATAGCTGTTGGGTGGCTCATCGTCCTTAAACTGCTGAATAATATCTTTTATATTCTGGCTGGCCAGTTGCCACTGGTAGAGTGCCTGTAGCGCAAGCTGTCTGGATCTGCTGCGTTTTCCACCCATCAGAGCTGTCGCAGCACATTGACCATCTCGATAGCAGAGAGGGCGGCTTCAGCCCCTTTATTACCGGCCTTGGTTCCAGCGCGCTCAACGGCCTGCTCGATGGTGTCGGTTGTTAAGACGCCAAAGGCCACTGGCACCGCATGTTTCAAGGTCACTTGCGCCATCCCTTTTACGCACTCTCCCGCTACAAAATCAAAATGCGGGGTGCCACCGCGGATCACCGCGCCGAGGGCGATAATGGCCTCATGCTCGCCGCCAGCCGCTACCTTTTCCAGCGCCAGGGGCAGCTCAAAGGCGCCCGGCACCCGTACCACTGTGATGTCGGCCTCGCTGGCGCCATGCCGCTTCAGGGTGTCAATCGCACCATCGAGCAGGCGCTCTACAATAAAGCTGTTGAACCGTGCCACAACCAGGCAGAATCTGGCGTTGCGTACCTGCAATTCGCCTTCAATGGTTTTAATGCTCATCTTATCTCTCTTCCTGTAACGTTGATGTTAACGTGCCAGCAGCGCCGCAATCAGGGCAGACATACTCTACGACCTCCAGTCCAAAGCCCGAGAGGCCGTGGATGCTCTTCGGCGCACTCAATACCCGCATCTTTTTTACTCCAAGATCTGACAGGATCTGGGCGCCGACACCAAAGGTGCGCAGCTCCTTGCCGCCATCCCTCTTGGGTGCCTGGCCCTTCTCTTCGTGGATCTGATAATCGCGCATGCGCTGGATAATCTCGCGTGCAGAGTCGTGGTTGCGCAGTACGATGATGATCCCCTCTCCCTCTTCAGCAATCCACCGCATGGCGCTGCGCAGTGGCCAGCCCTGGTCAATGCGTGTGGTGCCGAAGAGATCGTGCAGCGAATTTTGCATGTGCACGCGGATCAACGTCGGCTTTTCAGGGTCAACCTTGCCCAGCACCAGCGCCATGTGCAGCTCATCATCAATCTGATCCTGGTAGGCAACCAGATTGAATTCACCGTAGCGTGTCGGCAGCTGGCACTCGGCTATCCGTTCAACCGTCTTTTCATTGCTCACCCGGTATTGAATCAGATCGGCAATGGTGCCTATCTTCAGTCCATGTTTCTTTGCAAAGCGCTCCAGGTCAGGCCGCCTTGCCATGCTGCCATCGTCATTCAGGATCTCGACAATCACAGAGGCGGGGCTTAAACCTGCCAGCCGCGCCAGGTCGCAGCCCGCTTCCGTATGACCTGCACGCACCAGTACGCCACCTGGCTGGGCCATGAGTGGGAAGATGTGGCCGGGCTGGACAAGATCCTCAGGCTGGGCATCTGCGGCTACCGCAGCCCGGATGGTTGTTGCCCTGTCTGCTGCGGAGATGCCGGTGGTCACCCCCTCTGCCGCCTCAATTGAGATTGTGAAATTGGTCGCATGCTGCGTATCCTGGTCGCTCACCATCATGGGCAGGCGCAACTGCTGGCAGCGCTCTGCGGTCAGGGTCAGGCAGATGAGTCCGCGGCCGAAGCGCGCCATAAAGTTGATGGCCTCGGGTGTGGCCATGTCGCCAGCAATCAGGAGGTCGCCCTCATTTTCACGATCTTCATCATCCATAATGATGACAATCTTCCCTTGACGAAGATCTTCAATAATTTCTTCAGTTGTATTCAAAGCCATCTGGCTGATTTCTCTTTACGGCCAATAGATACCGTGCAAATTATTTTGCAACGGCAAACAGAAAATTATAACAGAAGCAAAAGCGTTGCAGAGAAACAAATTGCCTATTTCAGGAACCCATTTTCCGCCAGAAAAGAGCGGCTGATGCCGGTTGCTGTGGTGCATCCCTGCTTCTCGCCCAATAACAGGCGCTCCAGATAGCGTGCGATCAGGTCCACCTCCAGATTGACGGAGCTGCCGGGCTGGTAGTCGCCAATAATCGTCTTCTGCAAGGTATGTGGCACAATATTGAGTCCAAATATTGCGCCATCGACACGATTAACCGTGAGGCTGGTGCCGTCGATGCAGATAGAGCCCTTGGGTGCGATGTAACGCGCCAGCTCGGCTGGGGCCTCTACCCGCAGGCGTATGGAGCGGGCATCCTCCTTGCGTTCTAAAATCCGCCCCATCCCATCGACATGTCCGCTTACCAGATGCCCGCCCAATGGGGTACTCAGCGTCAGCGCCTTCTCCAGGTTGACTCGGCTGCCGAACCTTAACCCACCCAGTGATGTCAATGAGAGGGACTCACGCGAAACATCCGCAATAAATCCGTCACCTGGCAGCGCTACCGCCGTCAGGCAGACGCCATTGACGGCGATGCTGTCACCAGGCTGCACGTCGTCCAGCTCAAGCGCGCCGGTGTTGATATGGAGCCGTATATCACCACCCCGCTGCTCGTATCTGACAATCTGCCCTATGGCCTGAATAATACCGGTAAACATATCAGTCTTTTGCTCTCAACAAGTAGGTTAAACATAATTAGGAAGCTCACCCTACGGCAGTTCCCCACGCCTCAGTTACATGACTGAGGTAGTAAGGGAAGTCCCCCATAATGAATAGACCCGCCACTGCAACTGCGACTGTTATCTGCCCCCATTTGGGAAAGGGGCGCAGAAGAAATTCTGCCATGAGCAGATAGGCAGGGACAAGCAGATGAAAAAGGTAGCGCCCCTGAACCCCCAGCAACAAGGCATGGTGCTGTAGATAGCCGGTATAGTTATAGTAACCCACCAGAAAAAAGTAGTAGCCGAACAGTATGCCCGCCATCCCCAGCCACAGCCTGTCAGACCCATCAAAGCGAAGTGTCCGCACCATCAGCAGCAGTGCCGCAAAACAGACCAGCCCATAAGCCCAAAGCTCATTGGGCGATCGCAGCATGGAGCGGTGTGCCTGAATGCCAAAAATAGAGGGCTTCATCGCCTGATTCCAGACCAGATGCATATAATCCAGCACATTCAGATCTTCCGGCCTGGTCATCTGGTATTGGCGCACATTGTTCAGCAGGCGCTTGGCATGCGCAATATCCCCCGGATGGCGGATCAGTTCGGTGGCGCGCCACGCCTCCATGTAGGAGAGCCTCCCCAGCCGGTATTGGGAGATGATCCAGTTTCTGGCATAGATCCTGTTTTCCATACATTTTTCATGTGTCAGCACCTGCGCACAGCCCGGAACGACACGGTTGTATTGAACCAGGTTGGCGCCATAGAGCGACAGGTTGGCCACCACACAGAGCAGCATCACTACACTCAATGAGCGGATATAGCCACCTCCAAGGCGGATCTCCTGCACCAGCCGTTGCAGATCGGCCCGCAGCATCTGTCTGCGTGAGAGCAGCCAGACTGCCGCAAGCACCGGCGCCAGCATCAGGAAGGTTCCCTTGGTTAGCAGTCCCAGCATGGTGCTGATCAAAAACAGCAGCAGATCAGCGGGCCTGGCGGAATCCGGATGCTCAGAGGAGGATAAATAACGCACCAGAAAATAGATGGCACACAGCGCCAGCAGATTGGCCAGATTGTCATAGTTTACCGACGCCGACAGAAAGCTGAACATCAGCGTGTTGGTCAGCATCACAAAAAACAGCACCCGCATCAGCCTGCTCTTCAGCATCAGCAGGCTCAACCGATAGGCCACGACCAGAAACGCCAGCGCCAGGCCAATATTGACCATTCGCAGCACGATGTAGTCACTGCTGCCCAGCAGGGCCGCGATCTTTCCCATCAGAAAATAGTAGAGGTAGGGCACATGCGTCACCAGCCCGTAACGCAGGGAGGCGGCTGAATTGTCTATCCCAAACAGCGTATCGGCATAGAGCCTGATGATGCCGATATGGGTCATCTCGTCAGGCGGCACGCCCGGCCCGACAGTGAAGGCAAAATAGAGGAGGCGGCCGATAAAATAGAGCCCCAGCAGGATGATGATCCAGAGATCCCAGCGCTGGGCGATTCGGTTAATGGCTGCCATGGTTATGCGTTACAGCGATTTGTGGGTGCCGCTGTGATGCGCCAATCCCTGCCCACAGCGCGGATATCTGCAATCTCCAGCTCGATCCGATCCTGCATCTGCACCAGATCCGGCAGATGGAACAGCCCTTTGCCACCATCCCCCATCAGGTGTGGCGCCATATAGATCACCAGTTCATCCAGCAGCCCGGCCTGTAGCAGCGCGCCGGCAAGCTGTGGCCCGGCCTCCAGCAGGATCTCATTGAGCTCCTGCCGGGCGAGATAGTGCATTGCGGCCCGTAAATCCACCCGCCCATTGTACTCCGGCATGGAGACCACCGCTGCCCCCGCCGCCTTCAAAGCAGCTCGCCGCTCAGGCTCACCTGCGAGGCAGAGGATGGTTGTCTCTCCCGGAAGTGACAGCATCTTCGAGTGTGGCGGCATGCGCAGCCTGGAGTCCAGCACTACACGTTGCGGAGAGGGCAGGTTGCCCGGTTCGACACCCTCCAGCGCAGTGGTGGGCAGCCGCACATTGAGCGAGGCACCATCCGCAATCGCCGTCTCCACCCCGGTCATCACCGCAGCGCTGAGCGCCCGCAGGCGGTGGACATCCCTGCGCGCAGCATCCGAGGTGATCCACTTGCTCTCACCGCTGGCCATCGCTGTCCGCCCATCCAGGCTCATTGCCAGCTTGCAGCGCACAAAGGGCAGACCATGACGCATGCGCTTTATAAAGCCGGGGTTGAGTGCCTGCGCCTCTCTCTCCAGCAGGCCGACATGCACCTCGATCCCGGCCTGCCTGAGGCGCTCCAACCCTCTGCCTGCAACCAGGGGGTTGGGGTCCTCCATTGCCACCACCACCCGGCAGACCCCGGCCTGAATCAGGGCATCGGCACAGGGGGGGGTGCGGCCATGGTGGCTACAGGGTTCCAGTGTGACATAGGCCGTGGCCCCCTGGGAGCAATCACCCGCCGCAGAGAGTGCAACAGGTTCGGCATGGGGTTCCCCCGCGCGCTGGTGAAACCCCTCGCCGACAACAGCCCCGTTTTGAACCAGAAGTGCCCCAACCCTGGGGTTGGGGTGGCAGGTAAAACGCCCTTTGCGCGCCAGCCTGATCGCCTGCGCCATAAAGAGATAATCCTCAGGCAGGATCATCTGCCATCCGTTTTTTTGGCGGGGCGGTCCTGCTGCTGTTGGCCATCAGGGGCTGGCTGGCGCTCCAGCAGATCGATCTCCTCCCGAAAGGCGTTCACATCCTCAAATTTGCGATAGACAGAGGCAAACCGTACATAAGCCACCTGATCCAGCACGCGCAGCTCATCCATCACCCACTCGCCCACTTGATTGGTGGAGACCTCACGCTCGCCTGTCGCCATCAATTTGCGTCGAATGTGGTTGAGCGCATCGTCCACCTGCTGGGTGCTGACTGGGCGCTTTTCCAGCGCGCGTGCGATACCGGATGCCACCTTTCGCCCATCAAATGGGACCCGGCTGCCATCCTTCTTTATGAGATGTGGCAGATTCAGCTCTGCCGTCTCATAAGTGGTGCAGCGCTCCTTGCAGACGGTGCACTCCCGGCGGCGGCGCACCTGATCCCCTTCGCCGGAGAGGCGGGAGTCGATAACCTTTGTATCTTGGGCACCACAGAAAGGGCAGCGCATAATCCTGGAATCCTCAGTTGGACGGGGTGAAGTGTGCGTTTGTGGCAGGTTATTTTGAATAGACAGGAAAGCGCTGGCACAACTTGGCTGCCTTCCCCTTCACCTGTTCAATGGTGGCCGCATCGCCTCTGCTGTCAATCACATCACACATCCAGCCTGCCAGATCACGCACCTCATCTTCACCAAAGCCGCGGGTGGTTGCCGCCGGCGTGCCAATGCGGATACCGCTGGTCACGAACGGGGATTGCGGGTCATTGGGTACTGCATTCATATTCACAGTGATATTTGCACTGCCCAACCAGCCATCCACCTCTTTCCCGGTTAGTCCCGCTTCAATAAAACTGACCAGAAACAGGTGGTCATCCGTGCCGCCAGAGACTACATCATAGCCCCGCTCAATAAAGACCCTGGCCATCGCCCGGGCATTTGTCACCACCTGCTGCTGATAATCCTTAAACTCAGGCTGCATCGCCTCTTTAAAGGCAACCGCCTTGGCTGCGATAACATGCATCAAAGGCCCGCCCTGCGTTCCGGGGAAGACCAGTGAGTTCAGTTTCTTCTCTATCTCGGGGTTGGCCCTGGCCAGAATCAGGCCGCCACGCGGGCCTCGCAGGGTTTTGTGGGTGGTGGTGGTGGTCACATCGGCAATCTGTACCGGGCTGGGGTAGAGGCCAGCGGCAATCAGCCCGGCCACATGCGCCATATCCACAAACAGATAGGCCCCCACCTCATCGGCAATGGTACGAAACCGCTGCCAATCCACCACGCGGGAGTAGGCTGAAAAGCCGGCCACGATCATCTTGGGCTTATGCTCACGAGCCAGGCGCTCTACCTCATCGTAGTCAATCTCGCCGCTCTCCGGGTTAAGCCCGTACTGAACGGCATGGTAGATCTTGCCGGAGAAGCTGGGTTTTGCCCCATGGGTCAAGTGACCGCCATGCGCCAGGCTCATGCCGAGTATGGTGTCTCCCGGCTGGCAAAGCGCCATGTAGACTGCCGCATTGGCCTGTGAGCCGGCATGCGGCTGTACATTGGCGTAATCTGCCCCGAACAGCGCCTTGGCCCGATCAATGGCCAGCTGCTCGGCAATATCGACAAATTCGCAGCCGCCGTAGTAACGCTTGCCTGGATAGCCCTCTGCATATTTGTTGGTCAGCACCGAACCCTGTGCCTGCATCACCCGGGGGCTGGTATAGTTTTCCGAGGCGATCAGCTCGATGTGATCCTCCTGGCGTTGCTCTTCAGCCTGAATGGCTGCCCAGATCTCATCGTCAAAACCGCTAATCTGCATCTCTTTGCTAAACATGTATACCCATCTCCGCCAAGTAAAAAGTCCATTTTAACCCAAAAACTGAACTTGGGCGGCAGATATCAGGCCTCAATCCACAGCAGTGAGGTAACTATTGTGCTTATACTAACGAGGCATTTTGAGGGAAAGATGAGACTTGCTGCTTATTATCCTAGATAAATCAGTTGAGCCTACTGTGAACGTCTAATGCACTCAATCTACAGGATTTTTTCCCACATTTTGAACTCACCGTATGGGTGATACGCAATCGTTCAAAATGTGGGGGAAAATCCTGTATCTTTAGCACCTTAGCCGCTCTCGCTACGGCTCAACTGATTTTTCTAGGATTATGGTTCTGTTTGCGCAGTGCATAGGCGGTAACCAGCTGCCCTATTTTGTCCTGCTCATAAGGCCGAAGGCCACTCAGTACCATCATTTTCTGACCCCTGCCAACCACCTCACCTGACTCCTTCAAGCAAAATTCAAGTGTCACATTGCCTCTTTTCTTGACGATCTCAAGGTTAGAGCTGACCAGCTCCAGCCTGGGGGCCACAAGGTCAAGCCGATCCAGCTCAAATGACATCCCCTGATACATCACCAATGGGCGGTCAGGGTTGATCATGACGCTGTGCTTGGCCATCAGCGGCACCAGGATATGTGGAAAGTTGTGCCCGGAAAACTCTACATAGCTGCGGGTGAAGCAGTCGATCAGCGTCTGATGGGTTGACAGGTTGCCGCTGCGGTCAAAGCAGAGATACTCCTTTCCTGCTGCACTGGTGATGGAGATATGCCTTTCGTCCAGATCTGGAAGAGTCAGTGACACCTCGTCGGTCACCATGCCGGAAAAGGTAAACCTCATCCTGCTGCTCAGACCATATCTGGCCAGCATGATGGCAAACAGCAGATCACCCGGCACACAGAAGCGTTTGGCATCAATGTCGTGGATCGGGTTGAAGTCGTCCGCAATGTTTTTTGCAAAATCACTGGCCTGCTGGCGTGAAACCCGAATCTGGCCAGCTGTTTCCTGGTAGTACTTTTCTACTAGCATTTAATATAGTCACAACAGAAAGAAGAGAGAGGGAGCTGGATGATAACGTATTATCTTCATCTCAGAAGGGTTAAATATCACTCCAGTATGGCTGATCAGGCAGATCGTGCATTCACCATGCCGGAATAAAAGGCCATGCCGCCCAACATGATGGCAATCAAAAGGGAGCAGCCAATATCCCAGAGGTCGCTGCCTGTGGTCGCGCTGAGAGCAACGCCCGTTACCGCAAAAGCCAGCCCAAGCAGAGCCAAAACACCCTCCAGCACCGCTCTGGCCAGTGGAGATCTTTTGAATCTGGCAAGGTATCGGAAGGGGTTGGAGTACCCCTCTCTGCGCATGGCGGATAACAGCGCTTTAAGCACAGCCAGAAAGGAGCAGCCTTCAATAATAAAGGCCAGGCCAAGCACGACAAGCGCCAGCCCGAGCGGATCAAAAAAGATTCCCAGCACCTTGACAAGCGCAGGATTGCCCGCCCCGTTCAGCGCATGCCAGGCGTGCCATGTGCTGACCAGCCCCAAAATGGCGCCGATAGCAAACAGTCCGGTGGCACCCCATAGCGTCCAGAAGGGTTTTTTCTGTGCATGGCCATTGGCAGGGTGTTGCCCGGCTGGCCGGGCAGCTTCGACCCATCCAAAAAAGAGCGCTGCCTGATTAAAGGTATTCACCAGATTATGGATGGCCCCATTCATCATTGAGGGCGAGCCGCCCGCAAATGCGGTCAAAAACTTTAGTGCTGCGGCACCCGCATTGGCGACAATAGCGGTTGCCAGCGCCTTTTCAGAATTCTGAGGCATGGTTGGTTTTACTGGATCAGGTGGAAAGCCCGCTAACCCGCAGCGGCTGCCGGGGATCTCTCCCCAGTTTAATGTCATGAACGCCACAGGCTACGGCCATGGTAATGAGATCTGACAGCGACTCTGCCGCCATCTTCCCCATAACCCGTCTGCGGTGAATCTCGACCGTACGGTGGCTGATCTCCAGCTTTTTCGCAATGGATTTGTTCGGGTGGCCGTCCGCCACCAGCGCCATGACATCACGCTCCCGAGGTGTTAGCTGCTGAAAGCGGATCAGGACATCGGCCTCCCCCCGTTCTCTCTGCCGTTCACCAATATCCTGTGCCATCGCTTTTTTGATGCACGCCAGCAAGGCCTCATTATCGAAAGGCTTTTCCAGGAAATCACTGGCTCCTTTTTTGATGGCTCGTACTGCCATGGATACATCTCCGTGGCCGGTGATGAAGATGATCGGGATTCTGACGCCGCTGGTTGCCAGGGCATCCTGTAGCTCCAGTCCATCCATTCCCGGCATGCGTATATCGAGGAGCAGGCAGCCGGGCCGATCCGGGTCGTAGGCTTGCAGAAATTCATGAGCAGAAGAGTAAGAGGTTACCCGAACCCCTTTTGAACCCAGGTAGAGTGACAGTGCATCACGGACGGCCCGGTCATCATCGACCAGAAAGAGGGTTGGTTCATGTTTCATAATCGGGCAATTTTCGACCTGCTGGCAAAGTAAAGTGAAAGAGGGTGCCACCGGGTGTGCCGCTCTCCGCCCAGAGGCAACCATCATGCGACTTGATGATGGATCGGCTAATGGACAGCCCCATCCCAAAGCCGGCCGCCGCTTTGGTTGTGTAGCCGGGGTCAAATAGATGGCTCATGGCCTCGGCATCCAGCCCGGAGCCACTATCCTGCACCGTGATTTGAACCCACTCATCATCCCTGGCGCAGGTTCTTACTGCCAGCACGCCCCGCAGTGCCATCGCATCAATGGCACTGCGCACCAGATTCAGAATCACCTGTTCGACCTGGATGCTGTCGATATACACCGCAGGCAGCGAATCATCCAGCTCCAACCGTAACGCAATGGCCTGTTTCCGTAATTCAGGCCTGGTGAGTGCAAGCACCTCTTGAATCAGTGAGTTAATATCGGCAAACTCTTTTTCACCCTCCTCCTTGCAGACCAGCCGGCGCATGCGGCGGATGATCTCACCGGCACGCTGGGCCTGCTCATTGCACTGTTCCAGTGCGTAGATGACCTGCTCAATACTCTGGCTGTCGCCTCGCAACATCTCCAGCCCGGCCATGCTGTAACCGGATATGGCCGTCAGTGGCTGATTCAATTCATGAGCCAGCCCGGAAGCCATCTCACCCAAGGTACTGAGCCGGGCCACATGGGCCAGTTCGGCCTGGCGTATGTGGATCTGGCTCTCGGTACGCGGGTGTTTTTGGCCCACCTCATCCCCGATTTTCAGCTTCGTCAACGGCGGCTGGTGGGCGGCGCTCTTCATCAGATCCCGCTCTGTGAAGAGCCCAATCGGCCGGTCATCCTCAATCACCAGGGCATAGCAGCTGCCTGCCGCCTCCATTTGCGCGAGGGCCTCCGCCACAGTGCAGTCCGGTGCCACGCAGGAAACCTGTGAGGTGAGAAACTCCGCAAGCGTTTTTTTCGTAATGGCTGTCATGGCGCAATGCAGAGATAGCGGGACTCACAGACGAAGATAAATGCGGATGATATTACACCATATTGCATCGGCCATACCCGCATAAAAGGTTGGCTGACAAAAGACCCTGTGCAACAGCCAGAATAACCCTATAATCACATTGTGTATTAGATGTTTTCCCTTTAAATCTCTGCGCGGTGAGGAGCGGCATCACCCTGAAAAAGCACCCGTAAGCAGATGCGGATACGACGCTAATAAGCAAGCTGGCAGGAGTGCCACGGACATGGAAAAAAGCAGTAACAGCCACTATCGGGCAGAGGCTCAAGCAGGGCAGGAGATACGGCGGCTGATCGACTCCACGGGTGAAGGCATCTACAGCCTGGATGCCGATGGAACCTGCACCCTGGCCAACCGGGCCTGCGCCGATCTTTTGGGCTATGAAGAGGCATCGGAACTCACCGGAAAGCAGATGCGCCGGCTCATGCATCACGACTGCCCCGGCGCCCGCTCACCCACGTTTACAACATGCCGGGACTGCATCGTCTTTCAAAAAGGTGAGAGTATTTTTGGTGCAGATATCCTGATCCAGCGGGCAGACGGGTTGCATTTTTCAGCAGAGTTCCGCTGCCATCCCATCTATGACGAAGGGGTTATAACCGGCGCCGTGGCCTCCTTTACCGATATCACCGCACGCAGGTGGGTCGAGCGGGCACTGCAAAAGGCCTGTGACGAGCTGGAGTCACGCGCGGCACAGCGCACAGAAGAGCTGAAAGTGGCCAATGAAGCGCTCGTGGAAAAAGAGAGCCGATTTCGCAGCGTGTTCACCGACTCGGCAATCGGCATGGCCATCGTCAGCCCTGATGCTCGATTTCTACAGGCCAACCGTTCACTCTGCTTCATGCTGGGCTATTCAGAAAAGGCGCTTTTGAATAAAACAATCCAGGATATTACCCACCCCGGCGATGTGCAGATCGGTGCCGATTATCTACGCAGGCTGTTGGAAGGGGGTATTGATGCCGCAATATTTGAGAAGAGATACACCCATAAAGGGGGGCACACTGTCTGGGGTTCAGTATCGACATCGCTGCTTCGGGATGCGCAAGGCGCGCCATTGTACTTTATCACCCAAATACAGGACATCACCAAGCGCAAGCTGGCAGAAGAGGAGCTGGCACGCTACCAAGACCATCTGGAAACCATCCTGGAAGAGCGTAGCGCCGAGCTTGCCCGATCTGAAAAAGAGCTCAAGGACTTCGCCTACATCGTCTCCCATGATCTGCGCGCCCCTCTGGTCAGCATCCAGGGTTTTACCGGCGAACTGCGCCACGGCCTGAGACTGCTGCGTGAAGCAGTGGAGGCCGGGTTGCCCCATTTCGGCAAGGCGCAGCAGGCTGTGCTGAAGCATGAGCTTGACGAGCATATCCCTGAAGCCATGGACTTTATCGAGGCCTCAACGATCAAAATGGATGCTCTGGTGAAGGCTATCCTCAAGTTGTCACGCATGGGGCACCAGAAACTGTGCTATGAGCCGGTGGATATCGGGCAGTTGGTGAAACAGGATCTGAAAACCCTCGCTTATGCCATCGAAACCCAGGGCATAACAATAGAGCAGGGCCACCTCCCCATCCTCTACACTGACCCGCTGGTCATGCAGCAGATCTTCGGCAATCTGCTCTCCAACGCTGTCAAATATATGGTTCCGGGACGCCCTGGCATCATTAAAATAAGCGCAGAGCAGGGCAGCAGCGGCACCACTTTCCATGTCTGTGACAATGGCCGCGGTATTGCCGCAAACGAGATCGACAGGATATTCGAGATCTATCAGCGGGCGGGGGATCAAAAAGAGCCTGGTGAGGGCATGGGCCTGACCTATGTTGAGGCGCTGGTGCGGCGTCTGGATGGAAAGATCTGGTGCAAATCAGAATTGGCAGAGGGTACAACGTTCAGCTTCAATCTGCCACAGAGGAGGCTGGAGAGGGCAGATCCGTAGTGGGGGCGATCTTTTTTATTGACGAAAAAGAGTTATTACAACAGTAATATCTCACAATTCATATACGTAATGACACGGATATATTCTCCCTGGCAAATCCGATAGGCTCTTTAATGCCAACTGTAGAGATGTACTGAACACCCACCACAGGAATGAGATAACCAGGAGGTGCTATATGAGGCAGGTGCTGGTTGCTGCTGTACCCGATAACCCATCATCAAGCTGTGCACTTGAGTTCGTGTGGCAGGCAAGCTGCCCCCCCAGCCATAACCCCCCGCATTGTCTGCGTATCATGATTCAAGCGTGGCTCCATTGACCAGGGCTGTCCCCACTTCCAAAGCCAGACTCCTCTACATAGAGGATGAACCGAGCCTGGCCCGGATGACCCAGATGCATCTTGAACGTGCCGGTTATTCAGTAGATCTGGCCAGTGATGGTGAACAGGGGCTGGCCATGATTCAGGCCGGCAGTTACCAAGTGGTACTGGTCGATTACCAACTGCCCAAACTCAATGGCCTGGAGCTGATCCGCACCCTGGCCGAAGAGGGGAGCCTGCCACCCATCGTCATGCTCTCCGGGATGAGCGAGCTTGCCGTGGCTGTTGAGGCGATGAAACTTGGGGCTGCAGATTACATCATCAAAGAACCAGGCAGTGGTTATCTAGAGCATCTATCCACCATCATCGAACGGCTGCTGGAAAGAGAGCAAATGCTTAGCAGCATGCGCCAGGCCGACGAACAGTTGCGCCTGGCCGCCATCGTATTCGAAACCACCGCCGAAGCCATCATCATCACCGATCGGAATAATCGTATCCAGGCGGTTAACCGGGCATTTTGCAATATCACCGGCTACACAGAGAATGAAGTGATTGGGAAAAACCCCTCCCTGCAACGCTCCGGCCGGCATGACCAGGCCTACTACCAGCAGATGTGGGGCTGCCTGGAGGATGATAAAAAGTGGGAAGGGGAGATCTGGGAACGGCGCAAGAGTGGCGAAGTCTACCCGGCATGGATGATTATAAATGCCGTCTGCAGTGAGCGGGGAGAGGCAACGGGCTACGTAGCCCTCTTCAGCGACATCACAGAACGCAAGCAACAAGAGGACCGGCTTTGGCGGCAGGCCAACTTCGATGCGCTGACCGGGCTGCCCAATCGCACCCTCTTTATGGATCGCCTCTCCCAGGCGATACATTCTGCTCACCGTGAGGGATGGCTCCTGGCGCTGATGTTCATCGACCTGGATCACTTCAAATGGATAAATGACAGCCTGGGGCATGAGGCGGGCGACCAGTTGTTGCAAGAGGTGGCGCAGAGGCTACGAGCCTGCGCACGTGAATCAGACACCGTAGCCCGCCTGGGTGGGGATGAGTTCACCATCATCCTGCCCGACATCGATGGCCGGGGTGGCGGAGAGCAGGTGGCAAAAAAGGTTCTGGAGAGCCTGGCTCAACCACTGACGCTGGCGGGGCGGAAAGAGCCCTTCACCTCCGGCAGCATTGGCATCGCCTTTTATCCCGACGATGCCAGCAATGCTGATGCCCTGTTGAAGAGTGCTGATATGGCAATGTACCAGGCCAAAGAGAACGGCCGCAATGCCTTTGCCTTCTTTGCCAAGGAGATGAACAGGGAGCCAATCTCCTGGCGCAAAGATTTTCTCCGAAAATGAGTTCAGCATTCAGCCTAGAAAAATCAGTTGAGCCGTAGCGGGAGCGGCTAAGGTGCTTAAAGGTGTCTGGCTGTTTCCGCTCCGAGATGGGTGTGAGGTTTTTCTGTCGAATTTGCAGCTATATATCCACCTGTCGCAAAAACGGGGCATCATCCACTGAAGTGCTCAGGCTTCTGTTTCAGGGGAAGATGCCTACATTCATGAACCTTGGTACCTGAACCATGAACAATTGTAAAACAAAAGAAGTCATCCGCTGACCGTCTTATGGACACACTGTGCGGCTAATTCAAATTGAGGTAAACCACCGGCTTTGCCGGTGAGACTTGAAAAGGCTCTGCCGATCTGGCGTAAAAAGACTCCTGAGGAAAGCCCCAAGGGCAAAGCTCAGGAGTAACAGATGAAAGAATGGCAAAGTTCAGCCCATGTAAAATG
>WFXD01000100.1 GCA_015490795.1 Gammaproteobacteria bacterium | reverse complement strand
GGGTCAGGGTCATGATGCCGTTGGCCCAGTAGTGGCGGTAGCGCTGGTGGGTGCCGAACTTGGCGCCTGTGCCACCCGCACGGTGCTCTGCTACCCCGCGGGTGGTCCAGCCGGGATGGCGCATCTTCTCCTGTCCAAGATCCACGGTGTGGTAATCGACCAGATGCTTCGGCTCCAGATCCCAGCGGGCGGCAAACTCAATCCGCCCCTGTAGCGCCTGGAGGCGGTCGAAATCGCCGTGCCGGTAGCCGAGGGCGTTGCCCAGCAGGCCGGTGAGCATGGCCAGGCCGGGGAAGCGGTCGGTGGGGCCGTGCTGGTCCACCATCACTCCACCGAAGCTCATCAGGGGTGCGTCGAAACGCAATAGCAGGATCTCCATTGTTTCAACCCCGGAAGATGGCGTTCAGGGTCTCGTCGATGGCGCTGTCCAGCGGCCTGAGCGGGATGTCGCCCAGGGCTGCGCCCTGTTTGGTAGTGGCGGCCACCCGCTGCTCGGCGGTGGCGCCATACATGCCGTCCACGGCTTGCAGATGCTTGCCCAGGGCATCCACGGCCTGCTGCATCGGGTCGTCACCGCTGCGGAATTGCAGCGCTTGCAGATAGGCGTTGGCCAGGCTGCGGGGCTGCTGTGGCCCGCTCTCGAACAGGGCGAAATCGGCTCGCGCATAGGGGGCGGTGGCGCCGAGCTTGGCGCCGGGGGAGACGGTGGCGATGGCCTCCAACAGTGCGCGGAGGGTGTTTTTGATGTCGCTGGCATCCTGCTCCCGCCACGCCTCTGGCTTGCAGGCGGTGAAGTTGGAGACCAGCAGCGGGATGTCTACTGCGATATATTCATAGAACAGTCCACCTCCCAGCTCCATCTCTCCTGCATGAGCTGCACCGGTCTCCTCCTCCCTGTTGAGGTCGTCCACCACGGTGAAGTAGTCCACTTCCGTGGCCACCGGATGGACGGTGAAGGCGTGGGCCACATGCACCGCCGCGTCGGAGCGGGCCAGGATATCGGAGGTGACGAAGCGGCCGAACAGCGCCCCTTCGAAACCGGCATAGAGGTTGCCGTGGCCCGCTTGGCGTAGCATTGCGTCAATATTCTTCTCATTCTGGCCAATGAGTCCTTCTAACAAGTGTGCGGCCAAACAGGACAGGTCGCTCGTGGGTTCAGAGAGTTCTTTAGATATTAACTTAATGAGAAAGTCTGCTTCAGGTTTCCCAAGAAGCGCTGGTTGATCCATCTGTAAATCAGTATCAAATTTCTTGTATGAATCAGTTTTCCTTATTTTTTCTAAAAGCTTCTCTTGGTCTTTTTCCTTATGCAGTTTCTTCAGATCCTTTAATTTCATGAAAATCAAAGCAGCCAAAATCTTTGTTGCTTCATCGGCAACTTCTCTTTCAATATTTTTCTCATCAATGAGCCTCTCGCTAATGGCTCGACTGAAAAAATGACGGGTGCGGGTTCCCGCAGGCAAACTGATTTCCTTCCTAAGGCATTCAGTCCAGTGGCGCTTGAGACACTGTGAGGAGACCCGCAGGCGCTGTGCATCTCCAAAGGGGATGCGCTTGGCAAGACCGGCATCATCACGGTTGAGCAGGCTGGCGTGAAACGAGGTGAGGCTGTGCATTTGCAGAAACATGGCGGTTACTCCTTCTCTTTGAGGTTTTTGTAGTAGTCGGTGGCGATGCGCAGGTGCAGATCCTCCCGCTTCTGCGCATCGGTGGTCAGCAGCAGCCCGGCGATATGGGTCCAATCGACGGGCCGCTTTTTGGCTGCCAGAAAACGCACGGCGCGCAGGATCAGGGCGTGTTGGGTCTCATCCTCGGCGGCCAGCAGCCGCTCCAGCCGGGCCTCGGAGTAGTGCTCTTCTGCCAGAACCCTGCCCAGTGGCTGTTTCAAGCTGTGAATGTGGGGCGACATCAGGGCCATGCCGCTGAGAATCGCCTGCCAGGCCCTGCGCCGGTGTTGCCAGTTCGGCGGCAGATGACGCAGCGCGAAGCGGTAGAAACCCAGCGGCGGCTCCTGCTTTGGATTCATACGTTTGAGGGCGGCGCGGTCGCTGTTGGGGAAATTGTCACTGGCGATCAGGCCGCTGATACGCCCGATGATCGTGGCCAGTGATTCGTCAGGGTTTTCTACCAGCTCAGGCTGACTGTTTTGCATCGTGTTGCTCCTTGATTTCGGGGAAGTGTTTGTAGAGGGAGCCGTAGAAGAGACCACGCGCCTTGACCTGCGCCCGGTAACGGCGGCCCTGGCGCTCTGGCAGACGGTCGATGGCATTATCGAGTACCTGGCTGGCCTTCTCCTTGAGGGCGTTCAGCCATTCCAGGCGGGCCTGGTCTTCGTCCTCGTGATCCAGGGTGCGCCAGAGCCAGTCGAAGTAGCCGCAGGACCAGGCTTCGGTGAATTCTCGGGCCGATTGAGTGACCCAGGCGGAGACCTCCCGTTTATCGAAATTGACCTTTTCCGGCCCGGCTTCCAGCAGAGAGAAGAGGGCAACCTTGAGCACCTTGTTTTGCATGTTCTTGGCGTCGTTTAGCCCCTCCTTGCTCAGTCTGCCAAGCCGCTCCCGCTGTTGCCCACCGCCAAACAGAGTGATGCCAGCCTGGGCCGGAATAGGCAGGTGGATCGAATGAAAGCCGTCGGTGGTGCCTTGTCCCCTGACCAGTACTGAGACATAGAGCCAGACCGGCTTGCCGATCTCGTCCGGGGTGGGCTTTTGCATGGCGGCGGGTTTGATCCCCTCTTCAAAGACCAGCTTCTGCAGGAGTTCCGGCGTCAGGCCGCTTGCCGAGACGGTCAAGGCGGTGAGTCCTTTTTTGGCGTCATTCAGGGGAATCCAGGGGTCGCCCACCACGCCCAGTTGCTGCTTGGCCTGGATGCGGGCTGCGTTGCTGGGTCTTGCCAGGGCGAGGAGTGCCCCATTCTCACTTTTTAGACGAATAATCCGGGCGATTTCGATGAAGAAGGGATCGAGTGATTTCAGATCAAGACTGCTGCTGCCGTCCCAGGGCAGTTGCCAAAGCAGCAGAGCACCATCCGCTTGATAGCGCCAGGGAGAGTCAAGCAGCTCCGGGCGTAGCTCAAGCAGCCTTTTGATGCTTCGCCGCCAGCGGCCTCCTGCGCTGCGGTCTCGCTGGAGTTCGACGCAGGGTCGGCTGGCGAAGCCGCCGTTCATGCGGGCAATGCCGTAGTTTCCCCTGCCGAAAAACCCCGCCATGGTTTGCAGACTGACCAGGGCGTAGCACCACTCATCGGCCTGCGCCTGGTTGGCGCGGGCGGTTTTGATGTCATGGTTCTTTGCCGTTGGCAGGATATCCAGTTCATCCGGGGTTGTGGCGTTGAGTTTGAGCTGCCGCGCATCGTTGGCGGACGGCATGGCAGGCTGCATGAATGCCGGTTGGGTCACATCCTCCACCAGCAGCGTCCAGACGGCATCGTCTTCCCGGCCGGTGAGTTGCCGGATGCCCTCCCGCCAGAACGCTTCACTCTGGATGGGATCATTGGCACCCTGCCGGTCGAGCACGGCGGCGGCGAGGTAGCAGAGGAAGATGTGGAAGGGGTCCTCCTGGTGGCGTTGCAGGCCGGTCAGAGATGTGATTTCACACCGGCCAAGGGCGGCCAGCAGGGCGGGCAGGCTCAGGGTCTGCAACCCCTGGTCGATCTGGGCGCGGAAGATGGGTTCAGTGAGCAGGTTCATCGATGGTCTCCAGTCCATGTCGGGTGTAACGGTAATGGCGGTTGCTGAGGCGGAAGGTGATGCTGTTTTCGGTGGGCTTCAGATCTTCTATTTCATCTGGATTTTCCGGGGCCATATGGCCGGGGATGAGCATCTCGGTAAGGGTGATGTTGAATGGGCTGGTCATGGGTCTTGGCAGTGGCAACCGCAGGCTGTTCAACCCGAGGCGGGTGCGGGCGTCGTCGTTGAGTTCGTTGAAGCTTAACTCGCCGAAGGGTTGCGTATAGCATTTGACCAGTGAGATGTGGTCGGCCCGCACCCCCTGGGCGATCTCACCCCCTTCGGCCAGCGTGCTGTGTCTCTGCCAGCAGGAGCCTTGCAGTTGCGCCAGGGCATCCGGGTGGGTGGCGCACTCCACCAGCAGGCGGTTGTCGCGGGGGATCTCGATCTGCGGGTGTTGCCGGAGTTGATCCCAGGTCAGTTGCAGGGTGCGCAGGTCGGGGTAGACGCTGCCCAGTCCCATGCCTTTGGCGGCGTCGTTGGCTTCGCCGTCAGTCTGGAGCCAATCCTCCAGCGTGCCATCTTCGGGGGTGAGGAGCAGGCAACGAGCCTCTTCCATGCCGGCCGGGCGTTGCCGGTCATGACGATGCAGGCGGCCGATCCGTTGCAGCAGTACGTCCATCGGGCAGAGGTCGCTGATCAGCAGGTCGGCGTCGATGTCGAGGCTCTGCTCCAGGGTCTGGGTGCCGATCAGCAGCAGCGGGCCGGGGTCGCTCGCTTTGCCCAGGCGCTGGCTGACGGCGGCATCCAGCTGCTCGCGGTCGGCCGGGCTGTAGCGGCCATGGTGGGGGGTGATGATGCCCCTGCAGTGAAACAGCGCCTCCGCCGGGATGCACTCCTCTACTGCCCGTTGCAGGGCCAGGGCACGGCCCACGGTGTTGAGAACCACCAGGATGCGGGCGCCTTTTTCCAGCGCTTGCCGGATCCGGGGCAGCAGCGCCTCCGGGGTGGTGAGGTGGGGGAGGCACTCAACGGTGACCGGCTTGGCTCGGGTGCTGGCTGCCTGGAGGGGGAAGGGCTGGCCGCTGCTGTCGGTCAGGGCCGGGTAGGGGGTTTCGATCGCCTGCGCCAGGGTGCGGGTGGCGGGTTCGGTTCCGGCGGCCCGGAGAAAGGCATCCCGCGCCACTGCGCCCAGGGTGGCGGAGAGCAGCAGGGCGTGGCCGGCCCGGAGGTGATGGCGCAGCAGTTCGGTCAGCAGGTGGCGCATGTAGGGGTCGGAGGCGTGAACCTCGTCCACCACCAGCAGTTGCCGGTCGAGGCAGGCGGAGCGCAGGTGGGCGTGGGGGGTCTGCAGGGCGCTGAGCAGGGCCTGGTCGATGGTGCCGACGGCAATGGTGGCGGCAAGGAACCGCTTGGGGTGTTCGGCGGCCCAGACCCGTTCCCGTCGCTGCTGCTCTGCCTCGTCGTTGCAGATGGCGCTGCGTTCCGGCAGCAGTTTGGCTTCCTGGCCGTCCACTCGGGCGTAACCGGGCACGGCCAGCAGCACTATGGGGCGGGTAGCCGGATCGGGGAATGCCCTCTCGACTGTGTGCAATATCCGCTGGTAGAGTTCCCGCGCCGCCACCCGGGTTGGCAGGGCGAAGTAGAGGCCGTCCGCCTCTCCGGCGGCGAAGAGCCGGAAAAAACGGATCAGCGCCGCTTCGGTCTTGCCGGAGCCGGTCTCCGCCTCGGCGATCAGCAGCCGGTGGGCGGGATCATCTACCGGCAGTTCATCCAGCGCCTGTTGCAGGGGGTGGGGTGGGAAGTTGAACAGTGGCTCGAATTGCCACGCCTGCCCCCGCAGGGCATATTGCTTGGCCCGTGCGTCCAGCCCCACTGCCTTGAGGATCTGCTTTGCCGCCTCCGGTGCCAGTTGCAGCCGGTCCGCCTCACCGTTGTCGATGGGAAAGAAGGCATTGTGAGAGCCGAGCCAGTCGGCCAGCATCAGCAGCCCGGCGAAGCGGTGCTGCAACCGGGGTGAGGCCGGGAGAGGTGGAACATCCTCGGCAAAGGCGGCGGGGAATGCCTTGCGTGCTGTTTCCATCAGCTCGGCGATGGCATGGAAGGGGTCACGTTGTCCATCGCTGCTCCACCAGTACCTCTTGGCCGGGTAGTAATTCTTGTGGATGTTCCGCCCGAGAGCCTCGGACGGAATCGGTTTGCCATGGTGGGAGAGGATGGCCAGCAGATAGCTTTGCAGTGTCGCTTCATTTTCAAACCAGCCGCATAGCCGTTGCAACCCGAGGCTGCTGGAGAGTCTTTCAAACAGGGCGGGTTCACCAAACAGCGGGGCGGTCTCGAAAACGTGCCCGGCCCGTGGCGCCTTTTCATCAAAGGGCTTGTCCTGAAATCCTAGATTGGCTTTGCCAAAATCGTGCAGCAGGGCCAGGACCGCCAGGCGGTCGAGTTGGGCCGGAGTGAGCCGGGTATTGGCCGCTGCCATCAGGCGGCGTTGAGTGGCGGGCAGATCCAGCAGGTGGCGCAGCACCATGGCTACATCCAGGCAGTGGCAGGCGAGGGGAAGGTGGGTTGGCGTCCCGCCGCCGGGGTCGGGCTTGAGTTTGCCCCAGAAGCTGTTCAGCGGATTCCGGCGGTCTACCACGGGACTCTGCCCATGGGGTTGATAAACAGATTGCCGGGGCTGCGAGCCCTTGTCTTTTTATCTTCGGTTTTACCCCAATGCTGGCAGTTGCTCATCTCTTTTAACTCCTTGCCCTCTTCCTTCACTGTATTGTGTATTGAGATACCTCTGATTCTACCCGTAATTTCTCCTGAGAAAAGCGGAAATATTGTGGGCCAGGAGCCTACTTATATACAGCATGACAGCGGCACAATCAGGCGGTACTAACCTGTGGGTTTTCTGCCTGATTGTGCCACGTAATGAATGGAATCAAGGTTTTTAGCCTGTACGCACTTCAATCTTGCGTGGTTTGTGCTCCTCCCGCTTCGGGATGTGCAGGGTCAGCAGACCATCTTTAAGTGTCGCATCAATCTTTGTGGCATCCAGCTCTCCGCTCAATGAAAAGCTGCGCTGGTAGCGGGTTACGCCGATGTCTGCATAGAGCGGCTCCATATCATCCGGGGTGTCCAGGCAGGCATCGCCAGCGATGGAAAGGGTGTCCTTGTCAACCTGGATGTCGAGCCGGTCCTTTGAGACTCCCGGCATGTCAGCCTGGAGGGTGATGCCAGTAGCATCTTCGCAGATATCCACTTGTGGCCGCAGTATGCACTCGTCCTGCTTGATCTGCTGGGTGGCTTTCGACTCCTGCTTTTCAAGATCTTTTCTCTCGGTCATGTTCTGTACTCCTCTGCGCTGTTACTTGATTTCAATCTGCCGTGGTTTTACTACTTCACGCCGCTGGATTGTGATATGCAGTACGCCATCTTTATAGCTGGCATCCACCTTGTCTGGATCGACATCCTCAGGCAGGGTGATCGTGCGGCGAAAGGTGCCATTGAAACACTCTTTGCGGTAGTAGTTGACCCCTTCCCTTGTGTCTGCTTTACGTTCACCGGCAATAGTGAGCAGGTTGTGCTGAATGGAGATGTCCAGGCTTTTTGGGTCTAGACCCGCAGCAAACAGATAGACATCGACCTGGTTGGGCGTACTGCCTACATTGATGGGCGGATAGGCTCCCCGTGCCGGTGAGCGGATGCCATTTGGCCAGGAGCCGGAACCAAACAGCTGTCCCATCTCACGTTCCAGGCTCCTGAAATCATCGAAAAAGCTGCCTTCAAAAGGCCTTAGTGTTGCAAACATATCGATACCTCCTCTCGTGTGAAGTAAGAGAGATTTCAACATCTCCTCTTTAACCAGCTGGGGTTTGGTAAAAATTATTCAAGAGCGAAATAACCAAATCGGTTGAACGTGTTCCATTTCATGATAGATCTCTTTTGCTTCAGGCTGGCGCTCTCTGACATAAGGCGCCAGGAGCCTGTCGGACTTAGATGGATTGTAGCGAGGGAGTGGGAGAGTGAGCGCAAATATTCCCGGTTTTGAGGCGCATAGTGGGCCTATGCAACGAAAAACCGGGGATATTTGAGCCGCTCTCCCACTTCCGCAGCCAATTCATCCTAAGCCCGACAGGCTCCTGGGAGTAGGGCAGGGGTTTCTCAATACCGGAGGAGGGAGGAGGATCTGATCATGAACACCGTATTGGTTTTTAGAAAGCTGCAAAACAAGCGCTCTTTCCTGGCCTGATCATTAAGGGTTTTCCCTGTTTTTTTATCCGTCTTTATTTTTTTTGCCCCTGGGGTATTGACTGTTGGAAAACAGGCCTTATGTCACTGCATGAAGGGCTGAATCTGCCAACATGATTGTGGGCAGAAGATCGATAAAACAGTATGCAAAGAGGAGGTATAGATCATGAATCTGCAGAAACTAAACCCCTGGAACTGGTTCAAGCATGAAGAGCCCGAAAAAGAGGATACGCTTAAGGTTCCGGTAGCGCGAGAGGATTACAGCAGTTCACAGCTTGCCGGGCCGCCAATTCAACAGTTGCACCGTGAGATTAACCAGCTGTTTAATGAAGCATTCCGTAATTTTGGATTTTCTCCATCCATCCGGTCTCCTCTGTGGAATCAGGAGATGGCAACTCCGTTTAGCGCCAATCTTGATATCGCAAGTGATGACAAGCAGTATACAATCACGCTGGAGGCTCCTGGCCTGGAACAGAAAGATATCTCTATTGACCTTAAAGAGCGGGTTTTGGTCATCAAGGGTAACAAGCAGGAGAAATCAGAAAACAGAGATAAGCAGTTTTACCGTATCGAACGGCGCTATGGTTCTTTTGAGCGTGTGCTGTCTGTGCCGGATGATGCCGATGTGGATGGGATCACTGCCAGTATGAAAAGTGGTTTGTTGACCATTCAGATTCCCCGCCTTGAAACGGCAGAATCAAACGTGAAGCAGATCCCCATCAACGAAGGCTAATGACCCTGAGGCGGGCGGCCATCCCCGCCCGCCTCAGTCTGTTGCGGGATGACTGTATTCAGCACCTCCAGAGGGGAGGGCTTGCAGTCGAAGATAATATCTCCCTCCTTGGCGGCCACGGCATTTTTTCATCGATGTTGATTGGTGACTGCCGGGTGCCTTTGCCACAAGCCAGATTAGTTGTGCCCCACTGATCAGTTGTGGCTTTCGGCTTTGGCATGCTCGACCGGCGCATCCACGGGTGCGGCAGCCGGGGGTGGTACGGCATCTAATGGGGGGTGCCCTGCAGGCAGCTCGGGCATGGCCGGTTGTGCCGGTTCTGTCTCCATAAGCAGCTGCTCGATGCTTGGATGACCGGCCGGAAGCGGCGCCAGTGTCTGAGCAGCATCCAGTGGGGGCGCCACCGTTTGTGCAGCAGCTGGATGCTTTGCTTCAGCAGGCTCTTTTGCATCCCCTGTGCTGCGTGTAGAGAGTGATGAGATGAACAGGATTGCAACCACCATGGTTACAACCCACAATCCCAATAGCTGTACTGACTCTTGTTTGGTGTTGTCGTTATTATGCTGATCTGTATCTGACATTCAGTCGCCCCTCCACAATAGGGTGTTTGGTTTTCAATTTGCTGTAAAGCACTGCTATTTTTTTCGTCGGAACCCTTCGTAGTCTGCATCTTTTTCAAACTTGGCGCACTCCGGGAACAGCATCGGCCCCTTAATCTCCATGGGCATTCCCGCTACGGCCAGTTCGCGCCGCAGCTTGCTGAGGTGCCCGATAGTGACCTTTTTATGCCCGCGGCCATGTGACATCCTGGCCGCCTGCAGGCCAGCGCGGCGCCCAAAACTGATGACTTCCAGCAGGGCATTTCCCATGATCCGGTTGCGTCCGTGGATTCCACCGGAGACCTCGCCGACACAATATAGCCCCGGTACTGTGCTATGGCCATGCTCATCAATCACTACGCCGCCATTCTGATAGTGCAGTGTCGGATAGACCAAAAGCGGCATCTCGGCCGGGTTGATGCCGCATTTGTTGCCCAGCTCCACCAGCTTTGGCAGACGTTCTGCGAGGATGCCGGGGTTGCTGCGCTCTACCCCCGGTGTATCCAGCCAGACGCCGGCGGTATTCTCGTCGAGCCGCACCCCGCGCCCCTCGGCGCACTCCTTGAGGATGGCGGCCGAGACGTGGTCCCGGGTCTTCAGTTCATCGACAAAGCGTTCACCCAGCCCGTTCAGCAGTTGGGCGCCCGCAGAGCGTACACCTTCTGTAATCAGCGTGCCAGCCAGATGCTGCGGATAGGCCAGCCCGGTGGGATGGTATTGAAAGGAGTCAAGATCACGCAGTTTTGCCCCCAGGCGATAGGCCAATACCAGGCCGTCACCCGTGGCGCCAAAGTGGTTTGAGGTGGGAAAGCCGTTGAGGTGCATGCGACCGATGCCGCCGGTCGCCAGGATCACCGATTGCGCCTCAATCAGCACATAGCTGCAATCCTTCAGATTGGAGATGACCGCTCCGGCGCAGTGGCCGGACTCGTTGGACATCAGCTCCACAACGGGGCTGTAGTCCCACACGTCAATCTTGCTGTTGCGCACCGACTCGCGCAGTGCGCGCATCATCTCCAGCCCGGTGTAGTCCCGATAGTAGACCACGCGGTCGGCAGAGGTGCCCCCCGCCCGGCGCGTCATCAGGTCGCCAAACTCATTCAGATCGAACTGCATCCCCTGCTGGATCAGCCAGCGAATTACATCCGGGGCATCCATCACCATTTTCGCCACCAGTTTTGGATCGCCCTTGTAATGGCCCGCCTTCAGGCTGTCATCCAGATGCATTTGTGGCGTATCGCCCCTCTCGATAGAGGCCTGGATACCCCCTTCGGCCATCACCGTATTGCTGTCGCCCAGGCGCAATTTGGTGGCCATGATCACCCGCGCACCGGACTGCTCTGCTATCAGGGCTGCCGCGCAGCCAGCCCCGCCACCACCGATAACCAGCACATCGGTCTTTACAATGGAGGCGCCGGCCAGGTCGGCCTCATCGATACGCGCATCCGCCTGTAGCAGCTCAGCCAGCTGGCGGTGGCACTGGTCGCCCTGGTTTGGCCCCACGCGCAGGGAGAGCAGTGAATCCTCCCGATAGTCGGGGTGAAAGGCTCGCAGCAGCTGGTCTGTAGCCATATCCGACGCCTTCAAGCTACGGGGTTTGGCCGATTGATAATGGGCCAGGGCTTCTGAATAGGGGATTCCGGTCATGATGGTTTGCCATCCCGGTTGATCAGCTCAAATTTGCCACGCTGTAACCCCTCCAGGCGCCGAATCAGATTGGAGGGTCGCGTATGAAAGTAGGCGGTAACCCGGCGAGAGAAGAGCCCAACATGGTTTGGGGCGATCAGCTCCGGGCAGGCGGTCAGGCAGAGATCGCACATTACACACTCGACAAACAGTTCGCCAGCCTCGCGAAAACGCCCCTTGGATGCCAGCTCCACCCCGCGCATCACATCAATCCCCTTGGGGCAGGAGGCGTTGCAGCCGCGACACTCCCGGCAGCGGCTCGCCTCGGGGAAAATCTGGTGGAACTTGGTCTGCACCTCCCATGAGCTGCTGATATCCTCCAGTTTGTAGGTGTGATGGGTGGGGCGGGGGAAGACCAGAAACATCACCTGCATCCCCTCTTCTATAAGGGTTTGGCACCCCAGCTGGGTGTGCACCTCAGGATTTCCGGCGCGACGAACCAATACCCGGCAGGAGCCGCAGACGCCTTCGAGGCAGCCCACACTTTTAATACGCGGATAGCCGGCATACCACAGTGCTTGAATTGCCGACAATGAGGCCGGAGCGGTAATCGCCTTGCCATCAATCTTTACATTGACCAGCTTTTCGTCCATCTCACTCATATCATGCCTGTCTGTCATCGATTTGCGTCCGGTCCCGGCTTTCTCCCAAAGCGGGCAGGAAGCAGGTAAAGCGGGGCATTATAGCGGTTTCAGCCCCTTTCAATGCAACCCACCCCGATTCCTGCTCTGTTTTTTATAAAAAAGCCAAAAAAACCGTTTACGTTCTGAAGTTTGAAAGATAAAGTACACGCCCAAATGCTTGCGTAACCGCAAGATGTTGGTGTTCGCGAACCAGAAATGAGACGATCCACACGCGAGAACACCCAATTAATCAAGTATTTTCAACAGCTAACGCCTGAATCGTATGATTCGGGTTTTTTTAAGACAGGCTCAGCACCAAATTTATTTAACGTTAAATGGGGACTATCCAAATGAAGCCGTTATCCTTGACTGAAAAAATCCTGCAAGAGCATCTCGTTGACGGTGGCACGCTGCCCGCCGCAGGAGAGGTCATCAAGATCAAGATCGACGAAGCCTTTACACAGGACGCCACCGGTACCATGTGTATGCTGCAACTGGAGGCAATGGGCGTGGATCGCGTCAAACCACTCTCTGTCAACTTCGTTGATCACAGCATGCTTCAGGTCGGTTTCCGCAACCCGGACGACCACGAATACCTGAGAACTGTGGCCGAGAAGCTGGGCATCATCTACTCCCCACCCGGCACCGGCATCTGCCACTTCCTGAATATGGAAAACTTCGTCAAGCCGGGTATGACCGGCCTGGGTGCTGACAGCCACACCGTCAACGCGGGCGGCTGCGGGGCCATCTTTATGGGCGCAGGCGGTTACGATATCGCACTGGCTATGGCCACCGGCAACTACAGCATGCCAATGCCCAAGGTGGTCAAGGTCAATCTGACCGGCGCACTGGGCAATGGCGCCATGGCGATGGATGTCATTCTGAAGATGCTGGAGATCAACGGCGTCAAAGGTGGCAAGGGCATCATCTTCGAATATGCCGGCCCAGGTGTTGCCAGTCTTTCATTGACCGAGCGCGCCACTATCACCAATATGGGCGCTGAGATGGGTGCAACCACCTCCATCTTCCCCAGTGACGAACGCACCAAAGAGTTTCTGGAGAGCCGTCAACGCGGCGGCGATTACCAGGCGCTATCCGCCGATGATGGCGCTGAGTATGACCGCATCATCGACATCGACCTCTCGGCACTGGAGCCAATGATTGCCCTCTATCCTTCTCCAGGCAATGTTGAGAAGGTTGCCGACCATGTTGGCACCAAGATCCACCAGGTCTCCGTCGGCAGCTGCACCAACAGCTCCTACGAAAATATCGCCTCTTTTGCCGAGATCCTGAAAGGCAAGCGTGTCAAGGTCGATACCCTGCTCTATCCTGGCTCACGCGCTGTTGCCATGCAGCTGGCCGAAGCCGGCTACATGACCACCCTGCTTGCCTCTGGCGTTCGGGTTCAAGAGAACGGCTGCGGGGCCTGTATCGGTCAGGGCGGCTCCCCGGTGAGCAACGGCCTCTCCCTGCGCACCTTCAACCGTAACTTCCCCAAACGCTCTGGCACCGAGAGCGCCCAGGTCCACCTGGTCAGCCCCTCTATAGCTGCCGCCAGTGCACTGACCGGCGAGATTACCCTGCCGAGCAGCGAGCCGGTCAAGTTCAAGGATGTGCCGCAGATGATCGACACCGACTCCTTCATCATGCCGCTTCCTCCCGAGGAGGCTGCCAAGGTTGAGGTGATCCGTGGCCCCAACATTATGGCGTTGCCGGATTTTGATCCCCTGCCTGAAAAGCTGACGGGCGAGGTGCTGCTGAAGCTGGGCGACAATATCAGCACGGACGACATCCAGCCTGCTGGCATCTTCCTGCCACTGCGCTCCAATGTTAAAGAGTACGCCATGCAGGCCACCTTCAACCAGGTAGACCCCAGCTTCTCCCGCCGTGCATGTGAGCATCGCGATGCTGGCGGCCACGGCATTATCGTGGGGCGTGAAAACTACGGTCAGGGCAGCTCCCGCGAGCATGCGGCACTCTGCCCGCGCTGGTTGGGTGTCCGCGCTGTTGTGGTCGCCCAGTTTGCACGTATCCACGTTGCCAACCTGGTGAACTTCGGCATCGTACCGCTCACCTTCGCCGATGAGGCTGACTATGACAAGATCGCTCAGGGCGACACCGTCTCTATTGATGTATCCAACCTGGAAGGCGATCTGTTCCTGGAGGTCAATGGCGAGAAGATCGCCCTTAACCCTGCCTTCGAGCCGGGTGATGTAGCAACCCTGAAGGCCGGTGGCGCACTTCCCCTGTTCAAAACAAATTACAAAGGATAAGCAAGGTATGGCCATGAAAATTGGTATCCCAAAAGAGGTGCACGATAACGAAAAACGTGTCGCTGCAACCCCTGAGACCGTTGATCGAATCCAAAAACTGGGTTTTACGATGGCGGTCGAGACCGGAGCTGGTGCAGCCGCCAACTTCTCTGATGAGGCCTACAGAGAGGCTGGTGCCGAGATTGTAGAGGATGTCAGAACCCTCTGGGCCGAGTCCGACATCATCATGAAGGTACGTGCGCCAGAGCCGCACCCTGCGCTCGGCGTGCACGAAACTGAGCTGCTGCGCGAAGGGGGGCACCTCATCAGCTTTATCTGGCCAGCCCAGAATGAAGAGCTGCTGGAGAGCCTGAAAGCGCGTAAAGCCACGGTCATTGCAATGGACAGCGTGCCGCGTATCTCGCGTGCGCAGAAGCTCGATGCTCTCAGCTCGATGGCCAATATCGCCGGTTACCGCGCCATCGTTGAAGCATCCAATGCCTTTGGGCGCTTCTTCACCGGCCAGATCACCGCTGCGGGCAAGGTGCCGCCGGCCAAGGTGATGGTGATCGGCGCTGGTGTCGCCGGGCTTGCCGCCATTGGTGCGGCCAGCAGCCTGGGCGCCATCGTCCGCGCCTTTGATACCCGCCCTGAGGTGAAAGAGCAGGTCGAGAGCATGGGCGCTGAATTCCTGATGCTCGACTTTGAGGAGGCCGATGATGGCACCCCCAATACCGGTTACGCCAAGACCATGAGCAAGGAGTTTATCGAAGCGGAGATGAAGCTCTTTGCCGAGCAGGCGATGGAGGTGGACATCATCGTCACCACCGCACTGATCCCCGGCAAACCGGCCCCGGAGCTGATCACCTGCGGCATGGTTAAATCCATGAAGGATGGCAGCGTGATCGTTGACCTGGCCGCTGAACAGGGTGGCAACTGCGCGCTGACCGAGCCTGGCCAGGCCGTTGTCAAACACGGTGTCACCATCATCGGCTATACCGACCTGCCCAGCCGTCTGGCCGCTCAATCCAGTCAGCTCTACGGCACCAACCTGCGCCACCTTCTGACCGATATGACACCTGAAAAGGATGGCAATATCGTCGTCGACTTTGATGATGTGGTTGTGCGTGGCGCTACGGTAGTCAAAGAGGGTGAGATCACCTGGCCTGC
>WFXD01000099.1 GCA_015490795.1 Gammaproteobacteria bacterium | reverse complement strand
TCTTGCAGGCGTGCTGTCACGCGCCATTGTCGTCATTGATGAAGCCGGCAAGGTGATCTACACCGAGCAGGTTCCTGAGATCACTCAAGAGCCTGACTATGATGCCGCACTGGCCGCACTCAGCTAAAAAGTTTAGCCAAGCCTAGGAGGCTGTCCGAGAACTCGGCTTTTTACGAAATGCAATTTCTAACTCATTGATTCGTAAGGAGTTAATTATTGACAAATTGCATATTTACCTATTCTCGGACAGCCTCCTAGTACACCGTCCAGGTTATATTGACGGATAGGAAGGCTTTGAGTTGGGTATTTCATTGCTCTCGGCTATATTTGTTATCCGTCAATATAAAGTGGTCGGTGTACTAGGAGGCTGTCCGAGAATAGGTAAATATGCAATTTGTCAATAATTTACTCCTTACGAATCAATGAGTTAGAAATTGCATTTCGTAAAAAGCCGAGTTCTCGGACAGCCTCCTAGGAGCCTGTTTTCATCCTAAGCCCGACAGACTCCTGAAAAAATCAGGATAGCACTGTTTTTATGTTTCAAGATATATGCAGCGGGCTAAAAGCAGCCTGTAAAACGCTCCATAACCGAGGAATTTTTATTGAACCTTCGTCTCTCATTAGCGCAGCTTAATCTGTTGGTGGGTGATATTGCCGGTAATGCAAGGCGGGTGATCCAGGCGGCCCGCTATGCCCGTGATGAGCAGCATGCGGATGCGGTTCTCTTTCCTGAACTTACCCTGACGGGCTATCCGCCGGAAGATCTCCTGCTACGGCCTGAACTGATGCAGCGGGTTGAAGATGCACTGGTGCAGATTGGTGCAGCTGCGGCAGGCATCGACGTAATTCTGGGCTATCCGAAGAGGCAGGCTGAGCAGATGTTTAATGCGGCAGGCGTGATTCGGGGCGGAGAGGTTGTGGCGGAGTATCACAAGCAACTGCTCCCAAACTACAGTGTATTTGATGAAAAGCGCTACTTTGAGGCGGGCTCTGAACCCTGCCTGTTTGAGATCAAAGGCCTCCCGACAGGGCTGACGATATGTGAGGATATTTGGGAAAAGGCGCCGGCAGCCCAGGCGGCAGCTGCAGGTGCACGGCTGCTGCTGAATCTCAATGCCTCACCCTATCATAGCGGCAAGGCACCGGAGCGGGAGCAGCTGCTGCAACAGCGCGCCCGTGAAAATGGCCTGCCCATTATCTACGTCAACCTGGTGGGAGGGCAGGATGAGCTGGTCTTTGATGGTGGCTCTTTCGTGGTGAATGCCCAGGGTGAGCTGATGCAGCGCAGTGGCTTTTTTTGTGAGCACCAACCCCTGGTAGAGGTTGATGCCGAAGGGGCGATCAAGCCCGGGAAGATCGAGGCACCTCCCGGTGAAGAGGCCGCCATCTACTCAGCCCTGGTGCTGGGGGTGCGAGACTATATCACCAAGAATGGCTTCAAGGGGGCTGTGCTGGGGCTGTCTGGGGGCATCGACTCTGCCCTCACACTGGCCATTGCGGTCGATGCCCTGGGCGCCGATCAGGTTGAAGCGGTCATGATGCCATCCCGCTATACGGCGGATATGAGTAATGAGGATGCGCTGGAGGAGGCCGAACTGCTGGGTGTGCCGTATCGCTCCATCCCCATTGAGCCGGCCTTTGTTGCGTTTCAGCAGATGCTGGCAGAGGAGTTTGCCGGCCTGCCAAAGGATGTGACAGAGGAGAATATACAGGCACGCTGCCGCGGTATCCTGTTGATGGCCATCAGCAACAAAAAGGGAAAGATCCTGCTGACAACCGGCAACAAGAGTGAGATGTCGGTCGGCTACTCCACCCTTTATGGTGATATGGCCGGTGGCTTTGCCCCGATCCGGGATGTGCCAAAGACCATGGTCTACCGGCTGGCTGAGTATCGCAACAGCCTCTCCCCTGTGATCCCCCGGCGGGTGATTGAGCGCCCACCCTCAGCCGAGCTCTCCCCTGATCAAAAAGATTCTGACAGCCTCCCCCCCTACGATATACTGGATGCCATACTGATGCGCTATGTCGAACAGGATCAGAGCGTGGAGCAGATTATTGCACTGGGCTATGATGAGGCCACCGTGCGGCGGGTTGCCCGCCTGGTAGATCGCAATGAGTACAAGCGGCGGCAGGCGCCGCCGGGGATCAAGATAACCCGGCGGGCATTTGGGCGTGACCGGCGCTATCCGCTGACCAGTGGGTTTTAAAGAGAAAGGCATGGCAACATGAACAGTTGCAGGCGTTTTTTCCAAGGATACTGAAATAGTTACAAAGCATCTTTATAATGCATGCTGCTGGAATAACGAAATCCAAGAAACAATGGGAGTAGACAGGCGATGAAAAAAGTTGATGCGATTATTAAACCCTTCAAGCTGGATGATGTGCGCGAAGCGCTCTCTGCGGTTGGCATTACCGGGATGACGGCCACAGAAGTCAAGGGTTTTGGACGCCAGAAAGGGCATACGGAACTCTATCGCGGAGCAGAGTATGTGGTCGATTTTCTACCCAAGATCAAGATTGAGATAGCGATCAACGACGACCAGCTGGATGAGTGCATAGAGGCGATAACCACTGCTGCACGCACGGGCAAGATTGGTGATGGCAAGATCTTTGTGACCTCGGTTGAGCGGGTTATCCGCATCAGAACCGGGGAAGAGGATGAGACGGCGATTTAGAGCAGAAACAGGAAGCGGGGGCTACCAAAGGCAGGCGAAGCCCCGCTTTCGAAGCGGACTCCCCTAATTTTCATCCAGCTCCAGATACTCCCAAACCTTGCGCCCCAAAGGTTTTGAGTCGGCTTCGGCCTCGTCAATGTAGTCAAACTTCCCCTGTTGCTCATTGAGAGCAAGCACGCGACGGGCATCGGCTGACAGCTTCTCCAGCCCCAGCTTGTCGTATGCCTCGGCCATGATCTTTAGCGCATCCCTGACAGCGGGTGCGCGCTGGTAGTTCTCAACGACATAGGCAGCACGGTTGGCTGCGGCGAGATAGGCGCCGCGCTCCAGATAGTAACGGGCAATATGCAGCTCATGTCTGGCGATGTTGTTGCGCAGATAGAGCAGCCGCTTACGGGCATCTTCAGAGTATTTGCTGTCCGGGAATTTGCGCACCAGCTCGGAGAAATCATCAAATGAATCCATCGCCGCCCCGGCATCCCGCTGGGAGACATCAGTGGGGAGAAAGCGGTCAATAAACCCGATACTGCGGTTGAAGTTGACGATGCCCTTCAGGTAGTAGGCGTAGTCAACATGTGTGTGGCGCGGGTGCAGTTTGATAAAACGATCCAGCGCCGCCAGCGCGGATTCCGGCTCATCATACTTATAATAGGCGTAGGCCACGTCAAGCTGGGCCTGGGTGGCATAGCGGCCAAAGGGGTAGCGCGCCTCCAGCTTTTCGTAATACTCAATGGCCTGCTCATAGTCCTGCTCCTTCATGGCGGTTGAGGCCTCGGCGTAGAATCTGCTGGCGCTCCAGTTACGGGTTTCGTTCTTGTCTTTAGTGGATAGCCAGGAGCAGCCGGCGAGCAGGGATATTGCCAGGAGCAGAGAGAGGGTGCGGGTAATGGCCATGGTGTACTGGGGTTGCTGGAAAACAGAGGTCATGAGTATACCTTAAAGCAGTAAAACAGGCACAGTGGCTTCACCTTTTGCAGGTTATAATCAGTAATCACATACCAAGTAAGGTTCAGACGGTGACGATTGAAATCAGAGTGCTGCATGCGCAGGTTGAACCAGAACAGGCTGGGCAGCGTCTGGATCAAGTGCTGGCGCAACTGTTCCCTGACTACTCGCGCAGCCGTTTGCAGCAATGGGTGAAAGAGGGACGGGTCAAGGTGGATGGTCAGGGACGCCGCCCGCGGGACAAGCTGCAAGGGGGTGAGCAGATCGAGCTTGAGGCGCGGCTGGAAGAGCAGGTTGAGTGCAACCCGCAAGCCATTCCGCTGGATCTGCTCTTTGAAGATGAGCAGCTGCTGGTCATCAACAAACCTGCCGGGCTGGTTGTGCATCCGGCGGTGGGTAATCGGGATGGCACCCTGCAAAATGCCCTGCTGAACCATGATCCAAACCTGATTCAACTGCCCAGGGCCGGCATTGTGCACCGCCTGGATAAAGAGACCAGTGGCCTGCTGGTTGTGGCGCGCACGCCGATGGCGCATAAAGCCCTGGTCGAACAGCTACAGGCCAGAGAGGTGAAGCGGGAGTACCGGGCGATTGTAAGGGGGGAGCTGGTCGCCGGCGGCACGGTTGAAGCGCCCATTGGCCGTCACCCTGTGCAGCGTGTCAAGCAGGCGGTAGTGCCGGGTGGAAAAGCTGCCGTTACCCACTACCGCATATTGGAGCGCTTTGCGCACCACAGCTATCTGCGCGTTAACCTGGAGACCGGACGAACCCATCAGATCCGCGTCCACATGGCGCATATTCGGCATGCCCTGGTGGGTGATCCCCTCTATGGCGGGCGGCTGCAGATACCCGCAGGAGCATCGCCTGAAATGCAGAATGCACTGCGCAGATTCAGGCGGCAGGCGCTGCATGCCAGGCGCCTGGGGCTGACTCACCCTGCATCCGGCGAGTGGCAGGAGTGGGAGGTGGCTGTGCCGCAAGATATGGCCGGGCTGCTGGAAGTGTTGCGGACGGGTGCAGATTAGTGGGTGAGCTCTGTGGCTGGGTGGAGCCCAACTGGCCCGCCCCGCCGGGTGTCCGGGCGCTGACTACACTACGCGGAGGCGGCTACAGCGAACAACCCTTTGACGGCCTGAATCTGGGGGATCATGTCGGTGATGATCCGGCTGCCGTGGCGCGTAACAGAGCGCTGCTGTCCCAATCCCTGCAACTGCCATCTGAGCCGGTCTGGCTAACCCAGGTACATGGCCGTGATGTGGCCGAAGCGAGTAGCGTGCCGGAGGGGTGGGTGGCCGATGCGCTCTTTTCATGCACCCCTGGCCAGGTCTGTGCCATTCTCACCGCGGACTGTCTGCCCCTGCTGCTGTGCAGCCGAACAGGTGACCGGGTCGCTGCCGTGCATGCAGGCTGGCGTGGTTTGGCGGCGGGTGTGATTGAAGCGACACTGGATCGGCTTGCGCTTCCCGGAGATGAGCTCATGGTCTGGCTCGGCCCCGCCATTGGGCCAGCATGTTTTGAGGTGGGTGCAGAGGTGCGTGATACCTTTCTACAGCGCGCCCCTGAAGCAGAGATGGCCTTTAAGCGCAACCGGCCAGGCCACTGGCTGGCGGATATCTACCAGCTTGCCCGGCTATGTTTGCGAAGACGTGGTGTGGCCGCTGTCTGGGGTGGAGAGTGCTGTACGGTTACAGATAAGGCGCGCTTCTACTCCTACCGGCGGGATGGCCGAACGGGGCGCATGGCTACCCTGATCTGGATTGAACCTAGAAAAAACAGTTGAACCTACTACCCAAAAAGCGGGCACAAGTGTGAACGTCTAATGCACTCAATCTACAGGGTTTTTTCATATATTTTGAACTCACCGTATGGGTGATACGACTTCGTTCAAAATATATGAAAAAACCCTGTATCTTAAGCACCTTAGCCGCTCTCGCTACGGCTCAACTGGTTTTTCTAGGTTGAAGAGCAGGCAGCGGCTTGACTGTATATAATAACCAAGGTGCTCTCCATCGGCTGGATCATGATGGCTTGAGCGCCATCTTCATAGCTACAGGAAAGGAGCAGGACATGTCAGAAAATGAGTTGAATGCCATCGTTAGCGAGCCGCTCTTTATCACCTCTGAAACGATGATTTTACGGGTTCGCACCGATGGTTGGGCGCTGCCGGAGTTTATCCCGGGGCAGTTTGCGGTGCTGGGACTGCCTGGCAAGGCACAGCGGACACCCATCTCGGATCTGGAGAGCGATGCACCCCTGCGAGATAAAATCATTCGCCGGGCCTACTCCATCACATCCTCCTCCAGGCAGAGTGAGTACCTGGAGTTTTATATCTCGCTGGTTCGATCAGGGGCCTTGACCCCCCGCCTGTTTGCCCTCAAAGAGGGCGACCGGGTGCTTCTTGGTCCCAATATTCGAGGGCTGTTTACCCTGGACAAGATCCCTGATGACTCAAACCTGATTCTGATAGGTACAGGCACAGGTGTTGCCCCCTATATCAGCATGATCAGAACCAGCCTCTCGGCAAACAGAAAACGTAAGTTTACCGTTATCCAGGGCGCCCGCCACTCATGGGATCTGGGCTTTCGCTCCGAGCTTTCAACGCTGGCAAGGCTGAGCAAAAACTTTCACTACCTGCCCACCATCAGCCGCCCCTCGGAAGAGGTCATCAGCTGGGGAGGGGAGGTGGGTTATGTACAGGATATCTGGAGCCGGGGCATTGTTGCAGATGAGTGGGGCTTTGCCCCCACGCCTGAAAATACACACATCTTTCTCTGCGGCCATCCCGACATGATCACCTCAATGCTCGCCCTGGTGAAAAAGAGTGGATTTATAGAGGACTCCCGAAAACAGAAAGGGATGGTTCATCTCGAACGCTACTGGTAAACCGGGTGCGCCATTGACCCGCCTGCAATGATTGGAGCTGAACGCTATGAGTGACTGGAAAATGGTAACCCTGGTGGGCGAAGATCAGCCCGGCATTGTGGCGCAGACCACCGATGCCCTCTACCAAAATGGCCTGACCCTGGGGGAGACCTCCATGATGCGGCTGGGCGGCAACTTCAGCATGATGATGATGGTATCGGGCGAGGGTGATCTGAATGCAGCCCTGGTGCCGGTTGCACGAGCGTTGAACCTGCGTCTGCATATAGACGATATTGCTGGCAGGCTGCATCAGCATCTGGCTCCCAATGTTCAGATCCGGGTTATGGGGGCAGACCAGCCGGGCATCGTGGCCAGGGTCACCGGGGCGCTGGCGGCATCTGGCTTCAATATCCTTGAGCTGGAGTCCGATGTAGCGGGCACG
This sequence comes from Gammaproteobacteria bacterium, assembly GCA_015490795.1. Taxonomy (GTDB): domain Bacteria; phylum Pseudomonadota; class Gammaproteobacteria; order Chromatiales; family Chromatiaceae; genus WFXD01. Next base: position 31,531 of record WFXD01000099.1, on the reverse strand, counting down.
GCACAAAACCCGGTCTACATCATGACCATCCAGGGCATCTCTGAAGCAGCGGTAGAGACCTTGCAGCAGGCGGTAGATGGCTTGGGCGAAGAGGGGGTCGATGTAAGTGTTTCAGCCATTGATACACTGTTTGCCTGATTATGGCCATACTCGAAATCCTCAAGATCCCGGATGCACGGCTGAAGCAGTGTTCCGAGCCGGTTGAGCGCTTTGGCGATGAGCTGCACGCCTTTATTGCAGAGCTGGAAGAGACCCGGCTGGCAGGCCCGGCGGCAGTGGGTATCGCGGCGCCACAGGTGGGTTGCTTTCAGCGCATTGTGATCCTTGATTGCTCACAGGCACGCAGGCCGGTTCCCAACCATGGTCATCTGATATTGATAAACCCGGAGATTACCCATTGGGATGGTTTTGTGTTGGGGCGGGAGGGGTGCCTCTCGGTGCCTGACTATACTGGTAATGTGATCCGGGCTGAACAGATCAAGCTGGTGGCGCAGGATTCCCAGGGCGAGACCCATGAATATGAGATGACGGGCTATGAGGCGCGTGTGCTGCAACACGAGGTTGACCACCTCGACGGGTTGCTGTTTCTTGACCGGGTAGTCAGCCGTCGCACGGATCTGTTTCAGCGAAAGGTATATCAGAAAGGCGGGAAGAAAAATTCAACATAATAATGGGGCCGGGCCAATGGCCATGCCGTGGTTAGAAACAGAGAGACTCTCATGTACACAAGAAAGCTGCTTGATAATAAAGAGATACAGGGGGCTAATGGCAGACGCGCAATCCGTCGCCGGCACCTGATCTATTACCTGCGCGTATGGGACAGGGATACAAAAAAACTGCTCGGGCATATTGTTGACATAACCACGGAAGGGCTAATGCTGGTCAGCGAAAAACCAATAGAGCTCAATAAAAGATTTAATCTGGAGATGCAGTGGCAGAGTGATGATGGTGAGGCCAGGCGCATCTGCTTTGAAGCAGAAAGCCGATGGGAGGATAGGGATATTAATGCCTCGTTCTATGATACCGGGTTTAAAATCCTGGATCAGGCGGTAGAGATATTAACCCCCATCCGCGACGTAATCGATGAGTATGGCTTCAATGATTGAGGGTGTTGCACCATGCATGATGTAGTCGATGCGCGAATTACACCTAATGGCCATTTGGATATCCTTGCTGAAGTTGAAGTAAGCAAACTTTTAGATACCAGCCAGGGAGGCATATATGAAACATTCCGCAACTGCTCTTTAGCGGTGTTGAATTGCGGAAACCATCTGGATGATGGCAAGGAGCTGCTGGAGCGATACAGGGCATTTGACATTCGAGTCATACAGCAGGCGCGTGGTTTAAAACTGGAAGTAAAAAATGCGCCAGCAAGTGCATTTGTTGATGGGAAGATGATCAAAGGCATCAGTGAACATCTTTTTGCCGTATTGAGAGATGTCGTATATGCCAGTAACGAGATCATGGATAGCCCGAATTTTGATCTGAAAACAGAGGCTGGCGTTACAAATTCTGTTTTTTATATCTTGCGAAATGCCAATATACTCAAGCCCCGAATAAAACCCAATCTCGTCGTCTGCTGGGGTGGTCACTCAATATCCCGTAAAGAGTACGAATATTCCAAGGAGGTGGGGCATGAGATGGGGCTTAGAGGGCTGGATGTTTGCACAGGCTGCGGCCCCGGCGCAATGAAAGGACCAATGAAAGGGGCAACCATTGGCCACGCAAAACAGCGCATCAATAGTGGCCACTATATCGGCATTACTGAACCAGGCATTATTGCCGCCGAGTCCCCCAACCCTATCGTTAATGACCTTGTTATTTTACCGGATATAGAGCGGCGCCTTGAGGCGTTTGTTCGCACTGGTCATGGCGTTATTGTTTTTCCCGGAGGTGCCGGTACAGCAGAGGAGATACTCTATCTCCTGGGGATTCTTTTGCACCCGGATAACAGAAATATGCCGTTTCCCTTGATTTTTACGGGGCCGGCAGGAGCAAAAGGGTATTTTGAGTCGATTGATAAATTTATTGCAGACACCCTGGGGGATGAGGCCCGCAAGCGCTATAAAATTATAATCAACGATCCGGCCCTTGCGGCGCGTGAAATCTTGCAGGGGATAAAGGAGGTGCGCCAGTTTCGTCAAAAAACAGGTGATGCATACTATTTCAACTGGCTGTTAAAGATAGATCGTGCATTTCAGGAGCCATTTATCCCAACGCACGAAAATATGCTGGGGTTGGAGTTACATAAAAACCAGGAGAGCCACCTGTTGGCTGCAAATATGAGGCGGGCCTTTTCAGGGGTTGTTGCAGGCAATGTAAAAGATGACGGCATTCGTGCGATCGAACAATATGGTCATTTTGAAATGCGCGGGGATAAAGAGATCATGAGGCCAATGGATGATCTGCTGGCATCGTTCGTCAGTCAGCACCGCATGAAACTACCGGGCAAGACCTATACGCCTTGTTACTGCATTGTTAAGGAGCCCCTGAACAAACCATAGAAAAACAGAGGGTGCCATGCCGGTCTTTTGGCTGCACAGCTGCTGGAAGGCAGGCCACTATAACACCTCTTGCCGGCCCCCTTTGTGCTGAAAGGCCATTGATCCATTCGTCAGTAAACTTTTTCAACAGGCTGCCGATACCTATCCCATAACACAGACTCAAAGGATAGGCTTGTGAAAATCAAAACCAAACTGATCATGGGGGGTGCCACCACAGGCGCTCTGCTTCTGGCTGCACTGATGATTGCCAACTTCTCTTTTGGAGATCTTAACGATGGTTTTGGTGAGATTGTTGAGAAGGCTGCTACAGGGGCGAGCAGTGCGCAACAGACAGAATCAATGGTTGTCCATGCGGGCAACAACCTGTCTGAGCTGTCCCGTGGCATGTCAACCATTGCGGAGGATATTGCACACAACAGCCAGACAGTGAAGAGCCTGACGCAAAAGATAACAGCCATCTCCAGCAGGCTTGAAGAGCTGGCAGTAAACATGGAAGGGGCAATAGAGGGGATGCCTGCGGGGGAGGCGCGTTACAGTCTGGAGGGTGCAGCAAGGTCGGTTGGAGATATCAAAGAGGCCATGCACAGGGAGGCGCTGGCAGCTCTTTCCGATACCATCAAAAGGATGGATCACTCTACCGCAAGCATCGAGGCGCAGGTTGACGGGGTGGGCAGGCTCACAGAGGTACTCAACGGGGTCAAGCGGCTTAGCACTGAAGCTGCCTCCGCAAGCCAGGGTGTCAGCACCCTGTCAGAAGCCTTTAAAGAGAGGATCGGCAGCTCAAGTCTTACCATCAGCCTGTTTTTGCTGACGGTTATCGTACTCTCCTTTGCTGGTGCCATCACACTGATTATTACCATCACCAGGCCGCTGGCAAAAGTGACCGATATTGCACAGGATATTGCAGAGGGGGAGGGTGATCTGACCAAGCGCCTTGTTGAGTCTGGCCAGGATGAAATCAGTGAGCTGGCTCACTGGTTCAACATCTTTGTTGGCAGGCTTCAAACACTGATCAAGGAGGTTCAGGGCTCTTCAAATGATTGCCTCAGTGCTGTGCAGGAGCTTTCGCAGATCAATCACAAAAGCAGTGAGGGAATCCGGCATCAACAGATGCAGACCGAGCAGGTGGCAACAGCGCTTACTGAACTGGCCTCTACAGTGCAGAACGTGACCCATGATGTGGCTCAGGTTGAGCAAGCTGCGACAAAGGCCGATGAGTATGCCAATGAGGGGGCGCAGGTTGTCAATCAGACTACGGATACCATCAATGCGCTGGCCCGGGAGGTAGAGCAGTCAGCCGATGTTATCCTGCGGCTGGGCCAGGAGAGTGACAAGATCGGAGATGTTCTCGATGTGATAAAAGGGATTGCTGAACAGACAAACCTGCTTGCGCTCAATGCCGCCATCGAGGCTGCCCGGGCAGGGGAGCAAGGGCGGGGTTTTGCCGTGGTGGCTGATGAGGTTCGCACCCTTGCGGGGCGTACCCAGCAGGCAACCCAGGAGATACAGGAGATGATTGAGCATGTTCAGTCTGGTACGGCACAGGCGGTCAAGGTTATGGAGCACGGCCGCAGCCAGGCTCACGAGAGTGTGCAGCAGGCAGACAAGGCCCGAACCGCTCTGGTAGAAATCACCTCCTCGGTAGCGGGGATAAAGCAGCTGGTGTCCCAGATTGCATGCGCCACAGAGGAGGAGAGTACGGTAACGGAGCAGATCAGCCAGAGCATGGAGGTGATCAATGGCGTGGCGATCGAGAATGGCCAGCTAAGCCAGCAGGCTGCAACCAGCAGTGAGCAGCTCTCGTCGATGGCTCACCAGCTCCAGAAGCTGGTGGGACGATTCAAGGTGTAGTCTGAAAACAGCCTCGTTTTATCCTAGAAAAATCAGTTGAGCCGTAGCGAGAGCGGCTAAGGTGCTTAAGATACAGGATTTTTTCCCACATTTTGAACGATTGCGTATCACCCATACGGTGAGTTCAAAATGTGGGAAAAAATCCTGTAGATTGAGTGCATTAGACGTTCGCAGTAGGCTCAACTGATTTTTCTAGGTTTATGTTTGATCAAGAAAGGCCAGCCACTGCCTGGCGCTGCTGGCTGTCTTGCGATATTTTCCTGCCTGAATAAATGCAGTGCGAGCCGCCTCAGTTGATTTGGTCTCATGCCGCACGATCCCCAGCAGCATCCATGCCTGTCCGGTATCTGCGGCATCGAGTTTGCCGGTGTCGATGATGGCGCTTAGCGTGTCATCCGCCTCGGCCCAGCGCCTGGACTCGATATAGAGCCGGGCAAGCTGGAGCCCCAGTTGCGGGTTGCGCGCTGTAATCCCGGCGCTCTCCAGTGCAGCAATCGCCTTGCTGGTCTCGCGCGCCAGTAGCCAGGCATTGGCAACGTGCTCCCAGCTCTTCTCGCTCTTGTCAATATGACCCTGTTTTATCTCACGCTCAATCAGTGCTGCGGCCTTGTAAGGGGCGTTGAGGTGCAGGTAGAGCTGGGCCAGGTTGAGCAGCTCCTTCTCGCTCTTGATGTGCCCTCGCAGATATGCCAGCTCCATAGTGGCCAGGGCATCATGGTATCTCTCTTGGGTCAGCTGGATACCCACCAACTGCCGCCAGTAGTTTGGGCGGTCTGGAAAGCGCTGCAACATGGTGTGCAGCAGGGTTGCGCAGTGGTCATGCTGTTCCAGCTCGTTGTAGGCCCCCAGCAGGCTTTGATACCAGCTCTCTTTTGGCGTCTTGCTGATCTTGATGGCGGTGCGCAATGGCTCGATGGCAGATTGATAATGCTCCAGTTGCAGGTGTGCCGTGGCCAGCATCACATAGGCCTCTGCCGGGGGTGTTTTCACCTGGTCAAGCCAGATCTCCAGTTGGCTGATCGCCTCGGCAAAATCCTCTGTTGCCATATAGAGCCGTATCAGATTGTAGTGCGCCCGCTGCTGTGGCTCATCAGGCAGCGCCCTCAGCGCTACGCTCTGCTTGAGCGGGGGGATGGCGGAGCGGTACTTCTCCTGCGAGATATAGGCATGGGAGAGCCCCTGCAACACGATAGCCTGCTCGTAGGGTCTGGATTCCAGCTCGGCCAGCAGTTTTTGCAGGCTGGATATGGCCCTGCCGGTATCCCCTGCGCCAAGCGACTCCTGTGCAGCCATCAGCATTTTATAGGTATGCTGGGAGAGGCTCTTTTTCTTGGCGGCATGTGTTGTGGAGGTGACGCTGCTGATGCCCCATAGCAGTACGATCAATAGCCCTATGTGCTGTTTCTTCATCAGTCTCTTTTGTTTAGCTTGAAATTTATGATCTGATCGGCGCGTGTTGCCACCGGCTTGCCATTGGCGATCCGGGGCTTGAATCGCCACTTGAGGATGGCCTGTAGCGCTGCCATGTCAAAGACCCCTTTGGGCTGGGCGTCGATCACCACGGCATCCTGCACCGAGCCCTGCTCGGTGATGATAAATGAGATCTTGACCCACCCCTCAATCTTCCTGCGCTCTGCCCGGTAGGGGTAGCGTGGCGGAATGCGCGAAAGTACCATGAAATCCCGGTCTGGCGGCCCCTGGCTTACTGCGCCGATGTAGGGGCCATCAAAACGCATGGAGGAGCTGGACAGCTCCGGCATCGCCATAGCGATATTGGGGGTTTTGAGGGTGGGTTTGGTAACTGCCAGCTCCAGCTCGGGCAGCTGAGGGGGTGGTTTGTCGGGTGGCGGTGGCTCCTCTGGCTTCTCCCGCTGCTTGAGGCGGGTCTCGGATGGGCGTTTAAGGCGTACAAACTCCATCACCTGGCGCTTGGATTTCTCCATCATCTGAGTGTCATCATTGATCACCATCAGCTGCATCAGCCAGAGCAGTGCCAGGGCGATGAGTATGCCCCCTGCGCCTGAAAGGGTCAGCCTGAAAAGATAGGAGCTGGAGGGCATTACTGGGCTTCAGCCGCTATGGCTACATTGGTGATGCCCGCCATCCGTACCTGATCCATCACTCGCACCAGTGAGCCGATCTGGGCATTCTGGTCGCCCTGTATGACGACGCTGCTCTCGGGGAACTCTGCCCGGAGCCGCTCTACATTGGCGCGCACTGCCCGCACATCCACGGCACGGCCATCTATCCAGATCTCGCCATTGGGGCGGATGGCAATCAGGATGTTGGCAGACTCCTGCTGCTGAGTGGTGTTGGCGTTGGGGCGGTTGACCTCCACCCCTGACTCCTTGACGAAGGAGGTGGTTACCACGAAGAAGATCAGCATGATGAAGACCACATCCAGCATCGGGGTCAGATTGACCTCGGAGTCGGCGCTGCTGCTGTTATATACACGATGTCTGCGCATGATTGCTTTTCTCTAGTACACCGCCAAGGTTATATTGCCGGACTCAGTTGGCCTGTCAGCATCCATGGCACCAAAAGTAGGCGATTTAGGCGAGACGCGTCTCGCCGCTAATAAGAGACCAAGAGATGCGGCGCGGCCATGGACGCTGACAGGCCACCCCTTCGGGCGCTCCTGTGGTGTCCCGCTGCTGCGTTGCAGTGCTTGACAAGGACTAAGGCCATTGCCTGCGCACTGCGCCTTGCAGCGAAACGCCACAGGAATGCTGAGTCCATCAATATAACCTTGACGATGCACTAGGTCAGCACCAGATGGTGTGTGAGCCGCTCTATCCGGCGCTCCACCTTCCGCTGAAGCTCGGCCCTGAAGTAGAGTCCGGGCAGGGCGACCATCATGCCGGCCATGGTGGGGATGATGGCCTGGTAGATGCCGGAGGCCATGGCGCGGGCGTTGCCGGTGCCGAGTATTGCCATCACGTCGAACACCTCCATCATGCCGGTGACGGTGCCCAGCAGCCCCAGCATGGGACAGAGGGCAACCAGCATGCGGATCAGTGGCATGCCGCGGTTCAGGCTGATCTTGGTCTCGGCAATTATCGCCTCACGGATCTGTACTGCGCACCAGGAGCTGAGGTCGGGCCGTGCGCTCCACTGTGATACCAGTTGGGCCATCTTGCGTGGAAAATCCAGCTGAAAGTACCAGTAGCGCTCTATGATGATGGCACCCAGGGCGAAGGCGGTCAGCCCGATGGGCCAGAGTACCGGGCCGCCGGTCTCCAGGAACCGCAGCATGCCGTCCAGATGCTCATGCATCAGGGTTTTCCCTGCTGGCGGCCACCAGCCCCAGGGACTGCTCATCCAGGATCTGTATCAGTGCCTGGCTGCGGCTGGTGACCAGGGTGTGCATAAAGAGCAGCGGAATGGCCACGATCAGCCCCAGTGCGGTGGTAACCAGTGCCTGGGAGATGCCGTTGGCCATCATCTTGGGGTCGCCGGTGCCAAACAGGGTGATGGCCTGGAAGGTGGCGATCATGCCCACTACGGTGCCCAGCAACCCCAGCAGCGGTGCCACTCCGGCCAGTAGTTTGACCAGCCCTTCGCCCTGGGTCAGGCGGGGCAGCTCCCGCAGGATGGCCTCATCGACCTGTAGCTCCAGCTTGTGCCCCTGTTTTGGGTCGCTCTCCGGGCTGGCATCCGGGTTCTTTGCGGCCACTGCCAGAATGCGCCCCAGGGGGTTTTTGAGGGAGGGTGAGGCGGGGTGGAGCAGCTGTTGCTGTATTGCGCGCCCGGTTATTGCCAGGTAGATGAGCCGGATGATAACGATGATAAGCCCCAAAAGCCCCAGCGCCAGGATGACATAGCCAACAATGCCCCCCTGGTGGATTCGCTCCAGCGGGTCCGGGGTCTCTACCAGCAGGCTTAGCAGCACGCCCCGGGTGGGGTCTACTGCAAGATTGTTGCTCTGTTCATCATCCATCCCAAGGTAGGCTGCCAGCAGGTTTTCAGATTGGGCCGGCTGCCGGGCCAGCACCACGAAGCGGCCGGTCTCGGTCTGATAGTTCAGGTACTGCCCCTGCGCCAGTGCGTTAAACAGGCCGACCCGGATGACCTCCTGTTCACTGGCGTGCCCGTCTGTGTTGATCACGGTTGCCGGGAAGCGGGCTACCCGGCCGGACTCCACCGTCTCCTGCTGTATCAGATGCCAGAGCTGCTTCAGCTCGCCGATATCGGGTAGTTTTTTGCTCTCGCCAAGGGTTTGCAGCCATGGCGTGCGATCCGGGTACTGGGCTGAAACCAGGGAGTCTTTGATCAGGATGGCAAGATCCTTGGCTGATTGGCGTACGGTGCCAAAGAGCTCTCCGAGGTCACCCGTCTGGCGTTTCAGTTCGGCCTCCAGCTCGATCAGCTGCTGTTCATTGTGGTCAAAGCGCTCCCGCAGCCGCTGGCTGCGTTTTTGCTCTTCGGCCAGCTGTGCCTTGATGGCGGCCAGCAGCTTCTTCTGGTTGCTGTGGGCTGCCAGGAAATGTGCCTCGCGCGCCTTTCGTGTGGCGGCCTCCTGCTGCTGGCTTTTTTGTACCTGCTGTAGCAGCTGCTCAAGATGGTTGGCCGGCTCTGCGCAGAGCAGCAGCGGCCAGCTGATGGCTGCTGTCAGTATCAGTAGCGGCGTGAGGCGCATCATGGCTTCACCTCTTGGGGGGATGGCATGGGCAGGTAGAGCAGGTCGGGCGCAGACTGTTTGCGGGCGATGCGCAGCCCCTTGCGAATCGACAGGTTGTAGTGGTCGGGCAGCCTCTGCCAGCTGCCTGTGGAGGCGTTCCACTCCCCTGTCTCCTGGCGATCCAGGGTCTGGTAGTAGAGGCCGATGCGGCCGATGCGCAGAAAGTCGACGGTCCGGTTGTCGGCATCGTCCTTGAGTGTGCCCCGATAGGCCTCGATGGTGCGTCCGTACTCCATCTCGATCTGGTAGGCTTCAAGCACGCGCCGGTACTTCTCGCCAATGCTTATGTCTGCCCTATCCATCAGCTCCTGGAGCTGCGCCACGCGCAGTCTCCTCTCTTCTGGCAGAAAGGGGTGGTCCACCGCTACAAACTCCTGTAGTGAAGCTGTCATCTGCAGCATCAGGGGGACGATCTCCCGCTGGGTGGCCTCCAGGCCTGCCATCTGCCCCTGGATGGAGTGCTTCTCCTCCTCCTGGTGGTCGAGCAGCCGCTGTAGCTGGTCGTTATAGGTGGTAAGCAGTTCCAGCTCCCGGCTCAGCTGCTGGTACTCTTCCAGCATCGCACGGGTCTTGTCGCTCAGGTTTTCAATGCGCCCCTGGGTTTTGGCCTCCTGCTGGTTGTTGCGGATGCTGGTCTCGATGGATGCCTTGAGCGGGTCGTCAATGGCTGCTGCTGTGACACTGAAGGTGATGAGCAGCAGGGCGGCAAAGCAGTGATCTCTTTTTTTGGGTGGCCTATTCAATGTGGTTACTCATGGTAATGAATTGTTGCAATATCCTTTGGCTCAGTATGCCGCTTCGGCCTATCCGCTGGTGCTGGCTGTTGTAGATGTAGGTTCTGGGCAGCTCGCCATACCAGTTGGGATCAATCTGGTAGCGCATGCGCTCGGGGAAACCATCTGTAAAGCGCCAGCTTTCGGCATCAGCTAACCCATATCGGTTGAGGATCTTCTGTACCTCATCGGCATAATCTGCGCTGTCGGTTGAGATAAGAACCAGTCCGTCAGGCGGAAACTGGGGGTATAGCTGGCCGATCTCCTTCAGCTCTTTCAGGCAGGGCGGACAGTCGACTGACCAGAGCACCAGCAAGAAGGGCCGCCCTGTGTGAGCGGTTGTGATCTCTTTGAGGCTGCCACTGGTGAAGGGGCGGAACTCCGCCGCAGCCAGCCCCGGGAGCAGTAGCAGAAGCAGCAGGCTGCACTTGCTTATCAATCTATGGTGCATCAGTTGTCACCGGGATCAGGCGGTATCCTTCGGCGCGGGTGTGCCAGGAGGCGAAAAGGCTCTTTCCATGGGTGATCAGCAGGGGGTAGTCTGAGCCATCGGTGGTCTCTGCCAGGGTGTGTGGTGTGCCCCAGCTGTTGCCATTGTCGCGGGAGATCCTCATCCGCAGTTCGGTAGAGGTGCCGTTGAATGATTTCCAGAGCATAAAGAGCTGGCCGGCAGCTGTGGCTATCTGGGGGCGGGAGGCGGTGCTGGAGGTGTCGATGCTCTGCTGGGTTTCGAGGGTGTTGCGGGCCAGGTCAAAGCGGCCGTACATGATGCCCCGGTTCTTTTCGCCTTGGGTAAACCAGGTGATATGCGCCTTTCTGTTGTCATCCAGTGCCAGATCCGGCCCGTGGTGCGGGCACCCTTCGACCATCCAGTTGTCATCTGTTGCACGGGTGGGCTGGCCACTGGCCGGAGGGGGCTCCATCCCCAGCCGGGCGATGGCGTGATCCCGGATGTTGACCGGGTAGATATGACGCCAGAGCGTTACGATCTGGTCATCACTGTCTGCTGCCATGGCGATGCGGCAACATTCGCAGCTGTGGTCTGCCACCTTGCGGTTGGGGGTGAAGCTTTTGCCCTGATCCTCTGAGAGCGCATAGTAGATGGCTGCGCCGGCGTAGGGCTTGCCAGACTGCTTGGCCTTGACCAGGTCGCGTTTATCGACCCAGGCGATATAGATGCGCCCCTGGCTGTCTGTGGCCATGCTGTCGAAGCGGTGGCCAATGGGTGCAAGATCGTCATTGACTGTCTGTGGTTCACTGAAATTCCGGCCGCCATCGAGGGAGCGGGCGAAGCGGATATGCCCGGTAAAGCGGGCTGCGCCCTTTTGGCTCCAGGAGATGTAGATTTGGCCCTGCGGGCCGATCAGCAGCTTGGGCCGGTTTTCGCCATCGTGATAGATCGCTTCAGGCACCCGGTTGACGGCAACAGGTGGTGCAAAGTGTTTCCCAAGATCAGTGGAGTGGGTCAGATAGAGGTGGTTATTCTGTACAAATACAAGCCACAGTTTGCCATCCTTGTCGAAGGCCGGGGTTGGGGTCAGGCCGCAGTCGGGTGATGGCAGGGTGGATGCTTTTTGGCACGCCTCAAGCAGGCTGTGGCTGGCGCGCTTATCTTTGGCCGCCTGAACAGGAGGTGACAGGGCCAGCAGCAGTGCCAGCCCTGTCAGCCATTTGGCAAGGTTGCCTGATTTAGAAACCAATGCTGCCTTCCACATAGAAAGAGCGCTGTGCCCAGGGGTGGTAGACAAAGGCCTTTTCGTCTGTAACATTGTCGATGCCAAAACCGATACGGCTCTCTTTGGTGGGCCGGAAGTTGAGCTTCAGATCAACGAAGGTGTAGCTGTCCTGTGCGCCAAAGACCTGCTCTTCATCATCGGTGTTGTCCAGTCGGCCGTAGCTGTTGCTGGCATAGCGGATACCGACGGAGCTGTCCCACATGGTGTTGATGTGATAGCTCAGCAGCAGGTTGCTGCGCCACTCTGGCATGCGTGGCATGGTGTTGCCCTCCACGCTGGGGTCGGCATCGTGCTGGGTCACTTCGCTGTCGGTGTAGGTGACATTGAAGCGGATATCCAGGTTGGTGTTGAGCACCCGTTGTTGTTGCAACATGAACTCCAGGCCGGTGGTGGTGACCTCATCAATCGGCAGGAAGGAGGATACGGTGGTGCTGCTGGGCAGGGTGATTCGTTGCTGGAAGATGACATCGTCGATCACCTCGCGGTAGAGGTTGAATCGCAGGAAGCCACCGGGGATTCTGCGCTCTGCCATCAGGTTGTGGTGGATGCCGATCTCTGGCTCCAGGTCGGCATCGGCAATGCTGGTGCTGTTGGTCGCCTCTTCGTTTTTGTAGAGCTCCTCCACAATGGGGAAGCGGTAGGCCCTGGCCACTGAGTAGCGGTATTTCCATGGCCCCTCCGGGGTGAAGCCAAGGGATGCTTTGGGTGAGAAGCCGCGCTCGGTGCGGTCTTTGTAGTTCTCCATCTCGCTTGTTGAATACTTATAGTAGAAGCCATCTTCCATCTTCCACTGTTCGTAGCGTGCGCCCAGGGCGAGATCCCATGCCGGGGCAAAGTCCCAGCCCCACTGGCCAAAGATGGCGTGGGTGAAGGTGTCGCCGCCGGTGGATTGTCTGCGTGAGGTTTTTTCGCCTGTCGTGTAGTCGCTGGAGTTGTAGCTGTGAATCTCCAGGCTGTAGTGGTCGTAGTGGTAGCCTGCAACGAAGCTCATGTCATTGCGGCCCAGAAAGCGTTCGGTATGCGCCTTGAGGTCGAGGGTCTCCCAGCCGGTATCGTCATATTCCGTTACGCGGCCAGAGCGGTCATAGGTGGGGTCGTCAGGGTTTTCGTCAGACTGGCGGTTTTCATCCTCCATTACATCGAAGTAGCTGAAATTTGCCTCCATTATCCAGCCATTCGTGCCGATTGGCCCCTCCAGCCCAACACCGACCAGCATGGTTTCACGATTCTGTTCGCTGACAGAGAAGTGGCTGCGCCTGACGGTGACGGCTCTGCCGTTGAATGAGGCTTCACCACTCCAGAAGGGGTTGCCGCTGGCATCGAGAAGGTAGTTGTTGGGGTCGGTCTCCTTGTCTCTGTCTTCGTAGGCCAGGGTCAGGCGTGCCAGCCAGTCGCCAAATTCGTAGCCAAGCTTGAGTTTGGTCAGGTTGGTGATGACATCCTCACCACCGGAGTCGGCATAGTTTATGATGTCCCCTCCGGTTGAGGTCTGCCCGGTATAGGCGCCTGTAACGACGGTTTCACCACCGGCAAGTGGCTTGCTGGTGTTGTAGCGGATGCTCTGAGGCTGGCTTTCGTTCTCCAGGCGGCTGTGGAAGAGGTAGAGACTCAGGTCGTTATATTTGTCGCCATAGGAGAAAAACTGGCGGTTTCCCTCAAAGGTTTTATCGGTGCCCAGGTGGTTGTAGTCCTGCGCAAAAAAGCTGGATTCGGCGTGAAACTCCCGCTTTTGTGGCAGTTTGGTCTCGATGTTGATGACGCCACCCATGGCGTTGCCGCTGTATTCGGCAGAGAAGGGGCCGTAGACCACTTCGACTGCCTTGGTTTCGTCTGGTGCAACCAGCGACCAGCGGGGTGCGCCGCTGAAGCGGGTCTGCAACAGGTAGTGCAGTGGCAGGCCATCGGCATAAACCATGGTGCGGGTGGTCTGGAACATGTTTGAACCGCGCATGCCGACGACGCCGTTGGAGTCGCCGATATAGCGCCGCCGTACGACCATGCCGGGCTCATATTTTATAAAGTCTTCTACGGTGGTGACGCTGATGCTTTCCGCTTCAATATCGGTAATGCGTGTGGTTGGGCTGGTGTAGTGGGTGGTTGGGGCTTGGGTAGAGCTGCCTTCCACAACCAGTTCATCCAGCTCGGCTGCCGCTTCGGCGGCCACAGATAAACAGGGAGAGAGCACAAGGGAGAGCGCAAACGCCAAGGGTGTTTTTTTGTATGTCATAAACTTCTTGCCTAAGTGGTTTGTATCGCAGGGGGTGGTTGTGGCCACCAGATTGCGGGGCGATGCTAGAGCAAGAGGTAGGGTCTGGGAATGTGGTAAAAGGTCGCGCGGCGTTATGTCGCAGGTGTGTGGGAGCCTGGGTTTACTGCCTGTGGGGCAGCTCTTCGAATCTAATCAGAGGTTCTTGGGGTGTAGTTATCAGGTATCAGAATGGTGGGTTTTTTCTGGGTGACATCATCGGTTTGCGGAAAATCGATGGTGTAGTGCAGGCCGCGACTTTCGCGGCGGCGCTGGGCAGAGCGGATGATGAGGTCGGCCACATCGACCAGGTTGCGCAGCTCCAGCAGGTCGTTGGTGACCCGGAAGTTGCCGTAGTACCAGCGGATCTCGTGGCGCAGCAGGTTCAGGCGGCGTTTGGCCCGCTCCAGCCGCTTGTTGCTGCGGACGATGCCAACGTAGTCCCACATGAAGTGCCGCAGCTCCTCCCAGTTGTGGGAGACGACAACCTCTTCATCGGAGTCGGTGACCCGGCTCTCATCCCATTTGGGGGCTTTTGGCGGTGGGGGGGTGTTGGCCAGTTCGCGCTGAATGTCCTGGCAGGCCAGGTCTCCGAAGACCAGGCACTCCAGCAGTGAGTTGCTGGCCATGCGGTTGGCGCCGTGCAGGCCGGTGTAGGCGGTCTCGCCGATGGCATAGAGCCCCTTGATATCGGTTTGCGCCCGCCGGTCTGTAATTACGCCGCCGCAGGTGTAGTGGGCGGCGGGCACAACCGGGATCGGCTCGCGTGTGATGTCGATGCCAAATTTGAGGCAGTGTGAGTAGACGGTTGGGAAGTGCTCTTTGATGAAGTCGGCCGATTTATGGGTGATGTCGAGGTAGACGCACTCTATGCCGAGCCGTTTCATCTCGTGATCGATGGCGCGGGCAACGATGTCGCGTGGCGCCAGCTCTGCGCGGTCGTCAAAGTCGGGCATGAACCGGCTGCCATCAGGACGTTTGAGATAGGCCCCTTCGCCGCGCAACGCCTCGGTAACCAGGAAGGATTTGGCCTGCGGGTGGTAGAGGCAGGTGGGGTGAAACTGGATGAACTCCATGTTGGCGATCCGGCAGCCGGCCCGCCAGGCCATGGCGATGCCGTCTCCGGTGGAGAGATCAGGGTTGCTGGTGTAGAGATAGACCTTGCTGGCCCCGCCTGTGGCAAGCACTACGATGCGGGCGTTGAAGGTGTTCACAAGCTCTGTTTCAAGATCCAGGATGTAGGCCCCTGTGCAGCGGTTGGGTGAGCCTTTCTGCTTGCCGCTGGTGATGAGGTCAACGGTGATATGGTGTTCGAACAGGGAGATGTTCTTGCAGCGTCTGGCCTGCGCCTCCAGTGTGGTCTCAACGGAGTAGCCGGTAGAGTCGGCAGCATGAATGACCCGGCGGTGCGAGTGTCCCCCTTCTCTTGTCAGGTGGAAGCCAGAGCTGGATGTTGTCCCCTCTTCGCGGGTGAATTGAACCCCCTCTTGCAGCAGCCAGTGGATATTTCGCGGGCCGTTTTCCACTACCAGGCGCACGATCTCTTCATCACAGAGCCCTGCTCCGGCGGCCAGTGTGTCAGCCACATGCGATGCGATGCTGTCCTGTTCGTCCAATACAGCAGAGATGCCGCCCTGTGCGTACAGGGTGTTGCCTTCGCTCAGGCTGCGCTTGGCAATAACGGCAATGCGGGTTTCTGAGGGCAGGCGCAGCGCCAGGCTTAAGCCGGCAGCGCCGCTGCCTATAATCAGAACATCATGCAGATAATTGTTTCCCATAGGTGTGGCAGCTGTTTACCGGGTAGTGGATTAAAGCCATAATCCGCTAATGAAAAATATTGGGTCAGGCGTCCATCCTAACGTAATTGTTATCTGGAATAAATATTGTCACTGCTGCGAACTAAACGGGCTGCAAATGGTCAACTCTTTTGTGCCAGGAAAATGGCTTGCTGCTATCCCGAGAGGTGTCGTGGATGAGTGAGCGCGAGGTTGATCAGGAGCTGATTCTCCGGGTGCAGCGTGGCGACAAGCGGGCCTTTGATCTGCTGGTTGTGAAATATCAGCAAAAGGTTGTCAATCTTATCTCCCGCTATGTTCGCGATAGCAGTGAGGCACAGGATGTTGCCCAGGAGGCCTTTATCAAAGCCTACCGTGCGCTGCCGAGGTTTCGTGGTGACAGCGCCTTCTATACCTGGCTGTACAGGATTGCGATCAATACGGCGAAGAACCATATCGTATCGCAGAGTCGCAGGCCGCCCAGCAGCGGCGTGGAGACGGAAGTGGCAGAGCAGATGGATGCAGGGATACGTTTGCAGGAGCATGCGACGCCAGAGAACTTCCTGCTGGAAGAGGAGATTGCGCAGACGGTGCGCCAGGCCATTGATGACCTTCCGGATGATCTGCGTACGGCAATAACCCTGCGGGAGCTGGAAGGCCTCAGCTACGAGGAGATTGCAAATACCATGTCATGTCCGGTGGGTACTGTAAGATCCAGGATATTCCGGGCACGAGAGGCGATTGATGTCAGGCTAAAACCTTTGCTTGAATCCAGTTAACTATCGAGTTGAACGATGACTGAAAATATTCGTGAACAGATTTCCGCCCTGTTGGATGGTGAGCTGCCCCAGCATGAGATGAGCCAGACGGTTGAGCGGCTGAGTGAGCAAAAGCAGTTGCGGGATACCTGGGACCGCTATCACCTGATGAGCGATCTGATCCGCGGCGATGCAGGAGAGCGTGCCTCTCCCAGCCTGGCTGATCGGGTGCGAGCGCAGCTGGAGGCCGAGCCTGCCATTCTGGCAGCGCCAAAGCCGGTTAATACCACTCCGGCATGGGTGCGCCCCCTTGCGGGCAGTGCGCTTGCGGCCTCTGTGGCCATTCTGGCTGTTATCGCAGCGCCGCAGCTGCTCAATCCTGAAGCCAACAAGGGCACCCCTCAGGTTGCAACTGCAAAGGTGGCGCCCCAGTCAAACTATGTCCAGTTGGCTCCGGCGCCCGTTGCTCAAAATTATCAGCTGGTGAGCGGTACTCCATACAGTAGCGCCCAGTACAGGGTGCGGCCTGTTGTGGTTGCCCGGCCAGCAACTGGCTGGTCTACCCAGTATCCGGGGATGCGCTGGAAGAATCTGGCCAAGCCTGCTACAGAGAGCAAGCTCAATAAATATCTGGTGGATCACAGCCAATATGCCACGCGAGGCCCGGTAAGGGGGGTTGTTCCCTATGCCACTTTTGTGGGATATGACGCAAGGCAATAGCGCTATGCTCCCGAGCTGTCGTGCGTGGGTCGGTTGCTTTCTGCTGGCTGTGGCGCAGGCCACCATGGCCGGGGAGAGTGAAAAAAACGTGGAGGCCTGGCTGGAGCAGATGGTGCAGTCAGTGCGCACCTTGTCGTACGAAGGAACCTTTGTCTACCTCCACAACATGCAGCTGGAGACCATGCAGATCACCCACACGGCAAACGATAATCAGGAGCAGGAGCGTATCTTCTCCCTGAATGGTGCAGCGCGGGAGGTGATCCGCAGCCCTGATTCAGTCATCTGTGTTTTGCCCGATGTGAAGACGGTATCCGTCATGAAGCCTGAGGCAGATGATCGTGATTTTCCTGCCGTTCTGCCGATGAATCTCAACCGGCTCTCAAACTATTATGAGTTTCGTATGTTGGGTGATGCCCGGATTGCTGATCGGGAGGCGGTTGTTATTGGCGTGATCCCCCGTGATGCCTATCGTTACGGCTACCGCCTGTTTCTCGATGTGGATCATGCCTTGCCTTTAAAAACGGATGCCATCAATGAGGAGGGAGAGGTGGTGTCGCAGATTATGTTTACCTCGCTACGGGTTGATCCATCAATCCAGAGCATATCCTCCGTCACGCATGGTAAAAGTGACTACGCATGGGTCTACCCTAAACCGGCGCAGAGTCTCCCCACCTCACTGCCTGCCAACTGGCAGTTCAGACAGGTGCCGGATGGATTTCAGCTACAGGCCAGGACAAAGCAGTCCCTCTCACCAGGCGGTCAGGAGGTAGAGCACTTTGTCTTTTCCGATGGGCTGGCCACCTTCTCTGTCTATATTGAAAAGGCGGGTGATGGCGATGGTCTGCATGAGGCATCAAGGATGGGGGCGATCAATGCGTATGGCACCCAGGTTTCAGGGCATCAGATAACGGTTGTGGGTGAGGTGCCCGGGCAGACGGTGCGTACAATTGCAAATTCCATGGAATATTCCGTGGCGGCAATACCAAAGTGATTGAAGAGAGCGCAGTTATCCTTGAGTGTGCGGGTGAATATGCGCAGGCCCAAACGGAGAGATCCTCGGCCTGTGGTGGATGTTCATCAAGATCAGCCTGCGAGACAGCATCGTTGAAGGAGGAGGCGGATCGTCCCCCGGATGCTGTGCTGCGAGTGTTGAACCCGATTGCTGCCCAGCCCGGCGAGCGTGTTGTAATCGGTTTTGAGGAGCATGCCCTGGTCAAGGCCTCCATGGCTCTCTATGCTGTACCGCTGGTTACTTTTATCCTGTTTGCGCTGCTGGGGCAGTGGCTCTTTTTATCAGAAGCCATGGCCGCCCTCGGCGGTATTTTGGGGCTGGCGATCGGGTTGCTGTGGCTACGTTACTTTGCAACCAAAGTGAGCGGAAATGAGCATTACCAAGCTGTTGTGCTGCGCCGGATTACCGAGGCTCGGGAGGCTCCCGAGTGCTCTTTGGATATCGATGTTTCATCATAGGTCTGCAAAGACCAAAATCAGGAGTGGGTATATGTGTATGTTCCAGTTAAAGGGCCGCAGGGCCATGCTGGTTGTTGGCAGTTTATTGCTGTTGGGCATGATGAATCTACAGGCCGGTTCGTTGCCGGATTTTACCCAGATGGTGGAGGAGTATAGCCCCGCTGTGGTCAACATCAGCACCAAACAGAAACCCAGGAAGTCGATGATGGATCGGCTCCCGCCCAAGTACCAGATTCCTGAGCTGCCTAAAGATAGTCCATTGAATGATCTGTTTCGGCACTTTTTTGGCGCCCCTCCCCACGGCCAGGGTGGACCAGATGGTGGTTCGCCACATGGATACGGGTTTGAGGGGCAGTCGTTGGGTTCGGGCTTTATTATCTCTGAAGATGGCTATCTGATGACCAATCACCATGTGGTTGATGGGGCAGTTGAGATCATCGTGCGTCTGAGCGACCACAGAGAGTTCAAGGCAGAGCTGATCGGGTCAGACAAGCGCAGTGATATTGCGCTGCTGAAGATCGAAGCGGAGGATCTGCCGGTTGTCACTATCAGCCAGAAAGAGCTTAAGGTCGGGGAGTGGGTGCTGGCGATAGGGTCACCCTTTGGCTTTGACCACTCGGTTACGGCAGGCATTGTAAGCGCCAAGGGGCGCAGCCTGCCGCGTGAAAACTATGTCCCGTTTATTCAGACGGATGTGGCCATAAATCCGGGCAACTCGGGCGGGCCGCTGTTTAATCTGGAGGGCGAGGTGGTCGGAATCAACTCCCAGATCTACAGCCGCACAGGCGGGTTTATGGGGCTGTCATTTGCGATACCCATCGATATGGCAATGAACGTTGTCGATCAGATCAAGGAGAAAGGCTTTGTGACCCGTGGCTGGCTGGGCGTCCTGATCCAGGATGTCACCCGGGAGCTGGCGGAATCTTTTGGCCTCTCTCGCCCTTACGGTGCCCTGGTATCCCAGGTTCAGCCTGGAAGCCCCTCTGAAAAGGCGGGTCTGAAAACGGGTGATGTCATCCTCAGCTTCAATGGTGAAGAGGTGGCCAACTCAGCGGCACTGCCGCCGATGGTAGGCTCCAGCCTGGTTGATCATCCAGCCAAGGTGGAGATATTGCGCCAGGGCAAGCGCCAGACGATCGAGGTGGTTATCGGGGTATTGCCAGATAGCAAATCCAGCACTGATAGTACAGCGTCAAATAC
This sequence comes from Gammaproteobacteria bacterium, assembly GCA_015490795.1. Classification (GTDB taxonomy): domain Bacteria; phylum Pseudomonadota; class Gammaproteobacteria; order Chromatiales; family Chromatiaceae; genus WFXD01. Next base: position 11,818 of record WFXD01000099.1, on the reverse strand, counting down.
CGCACAGGGCAACCGGATCGGCGTAAAGGTGCGAGAGTTGACGGCAGAAGAGAGAGATAAGCTGGGGCTTGAGGCAGAGGGCGGAGTACTGGTCGAAGAGGTGAAGGCGGGGCCAGCCCAGGAGGCGGGTGTTCGCAAGGGTGATGTGATTCAGATGATCAACAATGTCCGGTTGAAGGATGTTGCCAGCTTCAACCAGCAGGTAAAGGAGCTGCCGACCGGAAAATCTGTGGCAGTCTTGATCTACCGTCGCCATGGCCCCATCTTTCTCGCCTTCAAGTTACCAAAAGATGAGTGATTCAGGGCCGGTTCTAAATCTCTATTACCGCCAAAACTGTCACCTTTGTGAGGATATGTGGGCGCATCTGCAGGAGATACGGAAGGAGCATGCCTTTCAGGTTGTCACTATCGACATAGCGGGCAGTGCCGAGTTAGAGACGCAGCATGGCACGCGCATTCCGGTCCTTGAGACGGAAGAGGGCAGAGAGCTGTGCAACTACTATCTGGATGAGCGGGGTCTGCTGGATTATCTGAACAGCTGAAAACCCCATGGGCCGTTGCTGTTTCTAGTACTCCATCTAAGGTATGATACGCGACGCGATTTTGTTGCCCAGATGCGTAGTGTGAACGGAGCTTTTCATAAAGAAAAGCTCCGTTTTCAATAGGTTAAGGGCTTTTTTTTGCAACACTGAGTCTCTACTGGCGTTGGCTGAACAGCCATCCAATCAGCTGTAGATACCGATGGCGGCTAGAATAATAGATGACGGATCTACAACATATACGCAATTTTTCCATTATTGCCCATATTGACCATGGCAAATCCACCATTGCAGATCGCTTCATCCAGATCTGTGGCGGGCTTGAAGAGCGAGAGATGGAGGCGCAGGTGCTGGACTCGATGGATCTGGAGCGCGAGCGCGGCATCACCATCAAGGCGCAGAGCGTAACCCTTGAGTACAAAGCGCACAATGGAGAGTGCTACCAGCTGAATTTTATTGATACACCAGGCCATGTCGATTTCTCGTATGAGGTCTCCCGTTCGCTGGCCGCCTGTGAAGGGGCCCTGCTGGTAGTGGATGCAGCACAGGGCGTAGAGGCGCAAAGCGTTGGTAACTGCTATACCGCCATTGAACAGGGACTGGAGGTGCTGCCGGTACTCAACAAGATTGACCTGCCCGCAGCAGAGCCGGAGCGAGTGGTCACCGAGATTGAAGAGATCATCGGGCTGGATGCCAGTGATGCACTGCATGTCAGTGCCAAAACGGGCACAGGCATCCCTGATCTGCTGGAGATGCTGGTAGCACGCATACCACCTCCCGAAGGTGATGCAGACAAGCCGCTAAAGGCGCTGATCATTGACTCCTGGTTTGACAACTATGTGGGCGTGATTTCGCTGGTGCGGGTGATGGACGGCTCCATTCGCCCCAAAGACAAGATGTATGTCATGTCCACCGGGCGCAGCTACCAGGTGGAAAAGGTGGGGCGCTTCACCCCGAAACGGGAAGACTGTTCCGTGCTTGAAACGGGCGAGGTGGGTTACGTTATTGCAGGCATCAAAGAGATTAATGGCGTCCCTGTTGGTGATACCATCACCCATCTGGATCGCAAGGCAGATAGCCAGCTATCAGGTTTTGAACAGGTTCAGCCGCGTGTCTTTTCTGGCCTCTATCCGGTCAGCTCGGATGATTACGAAGCATTTCGTGAGGCGCTGCAAAAGTTGTGTCTGAATGACGCAGCGCTCCATTTTGAACCTGAAACCTCCCAGGCCCTGGGTTTTGGTTTTCGCTGTGGCTTTCTCGGCATGCTGCACATGGAGATTGTGCAGGAGCGGCTGGAGCGCGAATACAGTCTGAACCTGATCACCACAGCGCCAACCGTAATCTATGAAGTGCTGACGACCAGCGGTGAGATCCTCAAGATTGATAATCCGGCCGACCTGCCGGATTCCGGCAGGATTGAAGAGGTGCGCGAGCCGATTATTGAGGCCAGCATCCTGGTGCCACAAAATCACCTGGGTGCAGTTATTACACTCTGTGTTGAAAAGCGCGGCGTGCAGAAAAATATGCAGTACCTGGGCGGACAGGTTCAGTTAGCCTATGAATTGCCGATGAATGAGGTGGTGCTGGACTTTTTTGACCGGCTCAAATCGGTCAGTCGCGGCTACGCCTCATTTGAGTATGAATTCAAACGCTTTCAGGCCGCCCCATTGATCAAACTGGATATCCTGATCAATGGTGATCGCGTGGATGCGCTCTCGGCCATCGTACACCGGGATCATGTTCAAAGCCGGGGACGTGAGCTGACGGTAAAGATGAAAGAGATCATACCCCGGCAGATGTTTGAGGTTGCCATCCAGGCCGCGATTGGTTCACAGATTATTGCGCGCACCACAGTCAAGGCGCTGCGCAAAAACGTGACTGCAAAATGTTACGGTGGCGATGTAAGCCGCAAACGCAAACTGCTTGAAAAACAGAAGGCAGGAAAAAAGCGCATGAAACAGATCGGCAAGGTTGAGATCCCCCAGGATGCCTTTCTTGCAGTGCTGCGGGTTGGCAAAGAGTAGCTCTGCCCCCGGCAAGCGCAACGATTTACAGGTTTGGCCTTAATAATTTAAACAGCTATTTTTGAAGATGACTTATGGATCTTAATTTTCCAGCAATATTGGTGGTGGCCGTATTGGTTACCGGTGGAATCTGGCTCATCGACAGCTTGATGTTTGCTCCCCGAAGGCGTGCGATGGCCGCCGATGAGAGCAAAAGAGGCGCCAACCCGGAAGAGATCGCACGGCGAACGCGCGAACCAATATTGGTCGAATATGCCCGCTCATTCTTCCCTGTGATTCTGATTGTGCTGCTGCTGCGCTCGTTTCTGGTGGAACCATTCCGTATTCCGTCAAGCTCAATGATGCCAACACTGCTGATTGGTGATTTTATATTGGTCAACAAATTTGCCTACGGTGTCCGCCTGCCGGTGCTTCACACCAAAATAGTGGAAGTGGGTAGCCCGAAGCGGGGTGACGTGGCTGTATTTCGTTATCCGCGTGACCCGGCGGTAGACTATATTAAACGTATAGTTGGCATCCCTGGTGATGAGATTTCATACCGCAATAAGGTGCTGTATGTGAATGGGCAGCCCATGCCGCAGACGCCGGTTGGCCGTTATACAGGCATTGGCTCAGGGATAAGGGCCACTGGATTGTTGCACAGTATAGAGAAGATTGATGATGTAGAGCACTCTATACTGATTCAGGTTGGCTCACCCGATTTTCCACCCGGATGCCAGGTGCTGTTGCGAGGGCCGATCAAGGTGCCTGACGGGCAATATTTTGTGGTGGGCGATAATCGCGATAACAGCAATGACAGCCGCTGCTGGGGGCTGGTGGCGGAAGAGAACCTGGTAGGCAAGGCCTTTGCAATCTGGATGAGCTGGGACTCCCAGCGCCCTGGCTTTCCCATTGCATGGGAGCGCCTGGGTGAAGGCATAGAGTAGCTGCCCACCATTGTGATTAAACACGAGGAGCGTTGAATATGTTTCATGGTCCAAAAAAACAGCAGGGAATGACTGGGCTGGGATGGATGACCGTTATCTTTTTGATATGCTTTTTTGCCTTTGTAGGCATCAAACTGCTCCCCGTGTATATGGAAAACTATTCAGTAAAAAGCATTATTAAAGCAGTAAAACAAGAACCGAATATAGCTAAAAAAAGTGCAGCTGCAGTGCGTGCACTAATAAATAAGCGTCTGCTTATTAATGGTATCCGTGATATTAAAAAAGAGCATATCAGCATCAAAAAATTTGCCGGCGTGCTATCGGTAAAGATCGAGTATGAAGTGCGCAAACCCCTGTTTGGAAACATGGATGCAGTCATGTCATTTAAAGATGAATTTGAGTTGGCTAGCCGTTGAGACAACCCATCGAACACCTATCAAAGGCCATTGGGTACGTTTTTAATGATCTGAGTCTGTTTGAAAATGCACTGACCCACCGCAGCGCCGGAAGTGTCAATAACGAACGGCTTGAATTTCTTGGTGATGCCATACTTGGGTTTGTCATAGCAGATGAACTGTACCAGCAATTCAGCAGCGCCAATGAAGGGCAGTTGAGCCGGCTGCGGGCAGAGGTGGTCAAGGGTGAAGCCTTGGCCCTGCTGGCGCGCGAACTGGATCTTGGCCTCTACCTTACCTTGGGCGCGGGCGAGCTGCGCAGTGGCGGCCAGGGCCGCGACTCCATCCTTGCGGATGCGATGGAGGCTATACTGGCAGCTATCTATCTGGATGGTGGATACGGGGCCGTTCGGCAGGTTATTCACAATCTTTTCCAGGGCAAGCTGAAAAAACTATCGTTGGATGCGCAAAAAAAAGATCCCAAAACCCGCCTTCAAGAACACCTTCAGGCACACAGGCACCCGCTTCCAGAGTACTGTGTTGCGAATGTTGCCGGAGAGCAGCATGACCAGCAGTTTATAGTACAGTGTACTGTTGCCGAGCTTCAGCTGGAGTGTGAAGGCAGTGGCAGCAGTCGCCGCAGAGCCGAACAGGATGCCGCAGAGAAAATGCTGGCTCAAATATTCCAAAGAGAAAAGTGACAGCGATGGCAGCTAACAGCAATAACCGCAGCGGATATGTCTCCATCATCGGCCGCCCGAATGCGGGCAAGTCGACACTCCTGAATTGCCTGATTGGCCAGAAGCTGGCCATTACATCGCGCAAACCCCAGACAACACGGCATGCCATCCTTGGCGTTAAAACAGATGATCAGGGGCAGATCATCTACGTCGATACGCCAGGGATTCACCAGCGTGGCGAACAGGCAATGAACCGCTATCTCAATCGAACAGCAAAAACCATGCTGAACGATGTCGATCTGATACTTTTTGTTGTGGATGCAATGAAGTGGACGGCTGAAGATGCAGCAGTACTGGAGCTGCTGGATAATATCAAGGTGCCGGCAATCCTTGTAATCAACAAACTGGATCAGATCGAAAACAGAGAGATGCTGTTGCCATACATTCAGGATCTCTCAACAAAATATCCGTTTCGTGAGATTATTCCGCTGTCGGCAAAGACGGGAAAAAACGTATCCCGACTGGAAAAGCAGGTGATAAAGTTGATGCCAGAGGGCGAGAACATCTTTCCCGAGGATCAACTCACAGACCGCTCAGAGCGTTTCTTTGCCGCCGAACTGGTTAGAGAACAGCTTACCCGGCGTTATGCCAAAGAGATCCCCTATGCATTGACGGTTGAGATAGAGCAGTTTGAAGATGTGGGAAGCATGTATCGCATTGGGGCGCTGGTGTGGGTAGAGCGGGAAGGCCAGAAGAATATCATCATAGGGAACAAAGGCGAGGCGATAAAAGCAGCAGCCACCCAGGCGCGTATAGAGATGGAGAAGCTGTTCGATAAAAAGGTGCACCTTGGCATCTGGGTAAAAGTGAAAAAGAGCTGGTCAAGCGATGAGGGGGCATTGGCCAGACTGGGCTACAGCGAGTAAACCGGCATCCAGGGTGCCCGCCTCTCTCTGAATTGTGATACAACATGACCCACAGCAGTCTGCATCCCGCTTTTATTCTGCACAGCAGGCCCTACTCCAACACCAGCTTGTTACTGGAGTGTTTTACCGCTTTGAACGGCCGCTTCCCTGTGATAGCAAAAGGGGTAAAAAGCAAACGCTCAGAGACGGCAGGCCTGTTGCGGCCCTTCTCCCCCCTTTTGATTGATTGGCGCGGAAAGGGAGAGGTCAAGACACTGACCTGCTGTGAAGCGGCGGCCCCCGCTATTGCATTGAATAAAAAATCGCTATTTTGCGGATTTTATATCAATGAGCTGACGATGCGGCTGCTTGAGCGTCAGGGTCCGCACGCCAGGCTGTTTGAGCTTTACAGCGCCTCACTCCACAAACTTGCCGGGGCGGAGGAGATTGAGCCGGTGCTGCGCCAATATGAGAGGGTGCTGCTGTCTGAGCTGGGTTATGGTCTAATCCTTGGTCAGGAGGCTGAGACAGGAGAGCCTGTCGACCCTGAAAAGCATTACCGTTATGATCTGGAACATGGTCCTGTAGCGACAACTTCTGATGCAAAATGCTCCATATCCGGGAGGACGCTGTTAGCGCTGGAACATGATCGACAGCTGAGCAGAGAGGGACGCAGAGAAGCCAGGGAGCTAATGCGCAGAGTGTTGGCGCACTACCTTGGCGGCAGACCAATCAAGAGCCGTGAGCTGTTTCAGATGCAATAAATTGACCTACTGCAGGAATATACAATGACAACGAGTGGTGAGATTCTCCTTGGCGTGAACATCGACCATGTGGCCACGCTGCGCCAGGCGCGCGGTACCAACTATCCAGAGCCGGTGCATGCCGCTTTGGCCGCAGAGCAGGCGGGTGCGGATGCGATTACCGTACACCTGCGTGAAGACAGGCGGCATATCCAGGAGAGGGATATTGAGCTGTTGTCCGAAGTGCTGCAGACGCGGATGAATCTTGAGATGGCAGCAACCCAGGAGATGCTCTCCATTGCCAGTCGTATCCAGCCGGCTGACTGCTGCCTGGTTCCAGAGAGCCGGGAGGAGCTGACCACGGAAGGCGGGCTGGATGTTGTGGGCAACATACCCTATCTGAAGGATTATTGCGCGCAACTGAAAGCGGCGGGCATTCGGGTCTCGCTGTTTATAGATGCCGACCCAACCCAGTTGGAGGCCGCTGTAGCGGTTGGCGCCCCGGTTGTTGAGATCCATACCGGCCACTACGCCGATGCACAGGGCAGTGAAGAGGCGTTATCTGAGCTGGAGAAGGTGCGCAGAGCCGTCACCTGCGGGCAGCAGCTTGGGCTGCAGATGAATGCGGGACATGGCCTGCACTATCATAATGTACAGAATATAGCCGGCATAGCGGGGATAAGAGAGCTGAATATTGGCCATGCCATCATTGCCCGTGCGCTCTTCTCCGGGCTGGCCGGAGCCGTCTCTGAAATGAAGGCCCTGCTACAACGCTACGCCATGTGCAATGGCTGACTGCGCCGCAGCCGGTTGATTTCAGCAGCCACCTGCTCCAGCTCCCGGTCGATCTCTTCCGCCCTTGCCCCCTTGATTGCATGCTCCAGTTTTTCCACCGCCTGATTGAGGGCAGGCACACCGCAAAGGGCGGTAGAGCCATGCATTCGATGGGCAATGTTCCACAGCGCGTCCCGGTTATTTTCGGCAGCCTGCTGGCGCATTGAATCCAGCTGTTTTGGCAGCTCCTGCTGAAGCTCAAAAAATATCTTATCGGCCAGCCTCTTTGACCCACCCGCCACGTTTAGAGCATGTTCCATATCGCGTACAGGCAGGCTGGAGGCCCTGTGGGACTGCTGCTCCATGACACTGGAGGTCAGTGGAATGTTTTTCATACAGTTAGCCTCTCCATCCTAGGAGCCTGTCGGACTTAGGTGGATTGTAGTGAGGGAGTGGGAGAGTGAGCGCAAATATTCCCGGTTTTGAGGCGCATAGTGGGCCTACGCAACGAAAAACCGGGGATATTTGCGCCGCTCTCCCACTTCCGCAGCCAGTTCATCCTAAGTCCGACAGGCTCCTAGCAGCTGTAAACCCAGTACACCGTCAATATAACCTTGACGGTGTACTGGATGCTACACACCAAGATAAATCTAAGGGTTGTGCAAAATAAACGGGAGATCCTGGAATCAGATAATCCATGCCGGGTACGTAGAATGAAAAATAGATTTCAAAATTATCACTGATGAAAATTAGAGTTTTGGCTCAGGTGGCTCTTCTCTTGCTCTAGTATCTGATAGTTCCTCTCTATTAACAAGCAACAAGCTGGGATGGTCGGCAAAGAATGGGCTATTTGGGTGATGCTAAAAAAATCAGTTCCCCCTGCCGAGAGGGTTGATCTGGCATAAAATCATCCAAATTTGGATCAGCGACAGGCTACGCAGATGAAGGCAGTCCAATTTGGTGATCTGCCCCCATATCGACCCTGAGTTTCTCCATAGCTTTTGCCAAAATCCGGTTCCAGCATTCGGTTGAATACTGCTGTGATCTCATCCCCCGTTAGGCTTTCGCAATTATCTATAAACTGCTGAATCTCCTTCTCAGGGTTGTTGCCAGCACACATTTGACGAATAATATCAGTAAGAAGAAATTTGCCCATAAGCAAAACCGATCCTGCCATGACCCGGGGGGAGGGCAAAAAAGGGGGCTATGATAGCGGGTTCAGATAAAAACTGACCAATTTAGTCATGTTCGGTGTGAATTTAGCGCCTTGCTGTAAATTAAGGTACTTTGCATGGTCTGAGTTGGGGCAAAGAGGCGATTTGATTCTACAATACGGTTAGTGGGTGTTTTTTGAAATGCTTTGCCGGAGCTGCTCCAGCCTGCCACTGAAGTAAAACTGATGCAAAGCCGCTATCTGTGCGTACGCATCACATAGAGGGTGACTTAGATAGTGAAAAAAGCAAAAAAAGTAATAAGACGAGATGACCCGTATGCCAAAAAAATATCAACCAAAATCTGGCATGAGCAACCAAGTGAACAAAATCCATATATTGCACAGCAAAGCAGGTGTCATGGGTATGATCTGATTGAGCTGGTGAAAGAGCGCAGTTATATAGACGTCTTATATCTGTTATTCAGAAGTGAACTTCCAACAAAAGAAGAGGCTGTGATATTTGAGCAGCTACTGATCTCATTTATTAACCCAGGTCCCAGACACCCGGCAACCCGAAGTGCAATCATTGCGGGTGTAGGTAAAACTGACCCCGTACATATTCTCCCTATTGCCTTGTCTACCCTGAGTGGCAATTTTCAAGGTGCAGGTGAAGTAGAGCCTGCCGTACGGTTCCTAAGAAAAAATGCAAAAAAGCCGCCTGAGCAAGCAGCGCTTGCTCTTTTGGATGGGGCTGCAAAACCAGCAGAGGGCGATTGGTCTATAGCCCCAGGGTTTGGCAGCTACTATGGCGGTGTGGATCTGATGGCAGAGCAGCTTGCGCAGCAGTTGGTGGCTCTTCCAGGGTGCGGAAAATTATTGTCATGGGGGGATGAGTTTTCCCGTGCACTGCATGACCACCAAATGGGGTGGTTAAAGACGGGAGTAGCAGCGGCAGTATTGGCTGATCTTGGCTTTTTACCCTTTGCCTGCGCCTCACTCTATCAATTGATCAGTGCGCCAGGATTATTGGCTCATGGGTTGGAGTATTGTAAAAAACCCATGAGTTCATACCCGTTTCCAGAGGATAAAGATTATGTCATCGAAGAGTAATAAACGGGATACATCCTTTTGGGATAAGCATAGAAATAAGGTCTTCAGTAAGAGAGGTGGCTGGGTAATAGGAAAGGGTGTATTTAACTGCGGCTATGACATGATGCATGACCTTGTTGGTGAAAAGTCATATATGCAGGTGATAATTTTAAATGCGACAGGCCGCCTGCCGGACCGAAAGTTGGCAGATTGGTTTGAAGCTGTGCATATTTGTCTCAGCTGGCCTGATCCAAGGATATGGTGTAATCAGATTGGTGCCTTAGGCGGTACTATGCAAACTTCCGTTGTCAGTGCTACTGTTGCTGGTGTTTTAGCTGCAGATTCAAAAGGCTATGGGACAAAACCGCTTGTTGCTGGTGTCTCTTTTATCCAGAAGGCTCTGGCTGCGTATACAGATGGTTTGTCTGTTGCAGAAATTGTAAGTGAAGAGTGCGCCAAGTATGGTGGGAAACCAATAATCATGGGGTATGCCCGCCCTATAGCGAAGGGTGATGAACGAATTGAAGCGATGGAGCGGGTATCCAAATCGCTTGGCTATTCTGTTGGGCCGCACCTGGATTTAGCTTACCAGATAGAGCAAATGCTATTGGATAAGTTCAACGAGAGTATGAATATTAATGGCTATATGTCAGCTTTTTTATCTGATCAAGGCCTGACGCCAGAGGAGGTGTACCAAATCTGTGCTGTTCTTGTGAACAGCGGGGTAACAGCCTGTTATCTGGATGCTTATGGCCGTGCTGGCGGGGCTTTTATGCCACTGCAGTGTGAGGATATTGAGTACCACGGAAAGCCTGCAAGAGGGCTTTCCAAATAACACAAGTCACATTGGTTAGCGAAAATGATAGCTGACCTCGGCATAGAGGCTTCGCCCTTGCAGCTCATAATCTGAAGGGTTTGTTAAGTCACTCCATTCAAAGGCTTGCCTGTCGAATAGATTTTTGGCAGAAACGGCAAGCTCCCAGCTTCTACTCAGGTTTTTTTTGCGTAGTGTCAGGTCAACAAAGGTAAAGTTACCGAGCTTGCCGCGGGTGTCATTGCTTGGGCGTTTAATGCCACCAACCCAGTTAACCTGTGTATTAATTGTCCAGAGTGGCATAAATTTCCAATTAGCAGCAAAATGGAACTCCCGCCCTGGAGCTTTGCCAACCCGGCTCTCATCATCTTTTCTTTCAGCACGGTTCCAGGCAAAACTGCTGCGTAGCTCAAGCTCGTTGGTGGCGTCCCACTCTATCTCAAACTCAAAGCCATAGGCGCGCTGACCTGCTGTGTTGTTATATTGGTTAACGCCAGGGGTGGCTGTAGGGACAATCTCAATGGTGTCATCCATGTTGTAATAGAAGAGGCTCAATCGGGAGTTCAGCTCAAGCAGTGGAAAGTATTCAAATGCCAACTCCAGGGTGTCAATAGTCTCTGGGTCCAGGTCTGCTTTGCCAAGCAGTACGGGGTTGTTTTGCAAATACATTTCGGATATGGAGGGGGCGCGAAAGGCGCTGCCATACAGTAGTTTGGTAGTCAGAGGCATTGGTGGTGACCAGACCAGGGCGAGGCGTGGGTTAATGGTTTCACCAAAATCGGAGTAGTGATCGTAGCGAAGACCTGCCGTGAAGATCCACCCTTTTGAAATTCGCCACTCATCCTGAACGGAGAGGAAACGACGATCACGGTCTGTATCAGGGGTGTAGATTAATGCAGTATCTGTTACATCGGTTATGCCACCAATAAGAGGCGCAAAATTTTCATCAAAGTTCTTGATTTCAATCGTGTCCATCTCCTGGCGGCTATAACCTGCATCAATCCGTAGCGTGTGGCCTTCAAAACCGCTATAGGTGCCTGTGATATTTGCGGTATAGGTTCGATCTTCAAAACCTGGCTTGCCAATCATGCCGTTGGGATAAGCGCCACCGCCAAAACCCGGTGGGAAGATGACAAAATTGCGCTGCATATCCTGGTAGACATAACTAAAATTGGGCATTAGCTCTAAGCTAGGGAGTAGAAGGTTTTTGAAGGTGTAGCTGATATCAAATTGGTAGTATTGAAAATCCTCATTGCCCACGGGGTCTAATGCCTGCGCTATCCCTGGGCCTGTGCCGCCGTTTCTCTGCTGCCAGTGCCAGAAGTCGATATCCCAGTTATCATTACGCAGATAGAGAGAGGTCTCGAAGTACTCGTACCCGGTCTCCAGGTGGTCTGGCGCATATGAAATGGCAGGTGCTGCAGCATCAGCATCAACCATCCGACCCGGGTCGCCGCCGGTTCGGATGTGTTCCAGGTTAAAGGCGACCTCCCAATCCTCATATTTTTTACCGTACTGAACCCAGGCGCTGTTGCTATTGAAAGAACCCGTTCGACCGCCCAGGTTTATGCCATCTATCTCATGGGCATCCTTGGTGATGATGTTGATCACGCCAGCAAAGGCATCTGCACCATGTACCGCTGAGCCAGGGCCACGGATCACCTCAATACGAGCAATATTGGCGACGGGTGCCCTGAATGGGCTGGGTACACTGCCAATAATAGATTCTTTAACCGGCAGGCCATTTCTTAATACCAGCACCCCTTGCCCTTGGCC
>WFXD01000098.1 GCA_015490795.1 Gammaproteobacteria bacterium | reverse complement strand
TAAGAGACAGGAGAGGAAAGTATTCCTGCGGCCTGCCAAGGGTGGATCAAAGCAAAAAGCACCTACCGCTTTTTCGATAATGCCAGAGTTGGGTTCGATGAAATTCTATCGGGCCATAAGGAGGCGACTCCTGGCCACACAGCCCAGGAAGTGAGTCGCCATTTAAATTAGCCTGTTCTCGGACACACTCCTAGGTTTAAAATAACGTCCTATGAACAGTTACTATCCCTCCAAAGATCTACTTGCCGGGCGCACTATATTGGTAACAGGCGCCGGCACTGGCATCGGTCGTACCGCAGCAGAAACTTTTGGCAAATATGGTGCAACCGTCATATTGCTTGGCCATAACATCCCAGAGCTGGAAAAGGTTTACGATGCCATTGATGATGCCGGCAGCCCACAGCCTGCAATCTACCCGCTGAATCTTGAATCAGCCAAAGATACCGATTGTTACAAGCTGGCTGAAACAGTTGAAAATGAGTTTGGTTCGCTGGAAGGCATTCTTCACAATGCAGCTCAACTGCCTTCACTGGCTCGGATTGATGATTATGACCTGACCGCTTACTACAAGGTCATGCAGGTCAATCTTAATGCCCCCTTCATGCTGACCCAGGCCTGCATGCCACTGCTCCGCAAAGCCAAAGATGCCTCTGTGGTGTTCACCTCAGACACCGTTGGCCGCAAAGCAAAAGCCTACTGGGGAGGTTACGCCATATCCAAATTTGGAATCGAAGGATTGATGCAAGTGTTGGCAGATGAGACCCGCGATAGCAGCAATATCCGTGTTAACAGCCTGGACCCAGGCCCAACCCGAACACTACTCAGAGCTGGAGCATACCCAGGTGAAGATCCAAACACGCTCAAGCCACCCGAAGCACTGATGCCACTCTACCTGTGGATTATGGGGCAGGAGAGCATTGGAACGCATGGAGAGCGCATTACAGCCGAAAAGTGGAAGCCGCCACAATAGGCTGTTTGGCTCATCACAAAGCTCCATTACCCCCTTTTAATAATATGGGCAAACCCGTTGCACCGGGTGTCATTTTTTAGGCGCTTATTGGGCGAAGACGGATGCGAACAGGCGACGCTTTTCTGTCACAAAACAAAAATAACATCATAACCTGCTGTTTATTATGGATTTTGTAGTTGTTGGCACGCATATTGTATTTCTTTATCCAAGATGTAGAATCACTCGATGGAAAAAAGGATTGATTATATGGCAACCCAAACACAGGCGATCTCAGGCTACCAAGGTACTGTTGCTGCTCTTAACGCCAGCCAGAACATTGAACCTGCCCTGGCCGCACAACTTGGCCACCGGACGCTGGAGCTGAGCGGCAAGCTACAGACTACGCTTGATACACAAGAGCTTATCGCGCTGTTTTCTGACGAGCTTAGTCACGATATCCAGCACCAGGGGATGCACTATCTCAATGACAACAAGGAGATAGCAACCTTTATCGGCCGGCGCTCAGCCCATAAATGCACCTACCAACTGGTCATTGAAGGCAATTCACTGGGTGAGCTTGTACTTTTCAGCAAAAAGCCATTTGATGCTGAAGAGCTGGTCATTATTGAAAACCTGCTATGCGCGCTGGTCTACCCGCTCCGCAACGCCCTGCTCTACCGCAGCGCGCTCCAGTCTGCGCTTATTGATCCATTGACAGGCACCAGAAACCGGGCCGGGATGGATGCAGCCCTGAAACGTGAAATAGAGCTGTCGCACCGCCATAACTCCCCCATGTGCATCATGCTGCTGGATATTGACCACTTTAAATCAGTGAACGACAAATTTGGCCATGCGGGTGGTGATTTTGTCCTGCAGGCTGTGGCTCAATGTGTAGAAGAGACCATTCGCGGCAGTGATATGCTGTTTCGTTTTGGTGGAGAAGAGTTTCTGATCATGCTGAGCTGTACAGAGCTGGAGGGGGCACTCTTGCTTGCCGAGCGTATCAGGCAAAAGATTGCCGCACTCTCGTTTGCACCGCACAGAACACTACAGATTACAGCAAGCCTGGGGGTTTCAGCACTTCAGCAGAATGAGACCATGGATGCACTTTTTGAGCGCACCGACAAAGCCCTGTACGCCGCAAAAGAGAGCGGCCGCAATAGAGTCATCAGGGGATAGTGCAGCGGGCTGCCAATGGGCAGCCGGCGCACTTTGGCTTTTTACTACAGAATGCTTTTGCGTGACGCACAATCAAGGCATGATACTCATTGAATAGTACGGCATCCGCCTCCAAAGCGGATTCAAAACCCATCCGCAGCACCTCATAAGACTCATCGCCGGATACCATGCCAAGACGGGAGAAGATCCTGCGAGTATAGGCATCAATAACAAAAACCGGGCGTTGAAAAGCATACAGAAGCATATCATCGGCCGTCTCTGGCCCCACTCCCTTCACGCCCAGCAGCAGTTTCCGCAGTCTTGTTGTTTCCATATTCCCCAAGATTTCCACTCCCCCCTGCTCTTGAAGAAAGTGACAAAACTGCTGCAGACGATCTGCCTTGATATTAAAGTAGCCTGATGGCCGGATCAGCTTGGCCAGCGCCTCATGTGGCATATCAAGCAAACTAACTGCCGAAAAGACCCCGGCCCGCTTCAGGTTGCTGATGGCTTTTTCAACATTCGGCCATGCCGTATTTTGAGTCAGAATAGCTCCAACCATCACCTCAAATGCTGTTTCCCCTGGCCACCAGCCTTGAGATCCATAGGTTTTTAGCATCGTTTGAAAAACCGCCATTAGATCCGATGACCTAGGCGCAGGTTTTTTGTTTTTCATATAAAATATACACCAATACAATGGCTTACATTATATTCATTAGATGAATGGCACTAAGTTAAGCCCGTAACTTCTTCACATGCCCATATTTTTCAATTTCCATCCGCGCTTGTTGTCGAGGTCTATCCAATCGCGGATAAGGCTTGGGTCTTCGTTTGACGGCTCGCGGTTCGATCCTTCCGGGTCGATTGGCC
>WFXD01000097.1 GCA_015490795.1 Gammaproteobacteria bacterium | reverse complement strand
GATTTGGGTGCGGCGAATAAACATGTAGAGAGCCTGCCTTAGATTGGCAGGGAATGCAATAGACATAATGACTATTATGGCACTACATTTTACAACAAAATGTTAACTCATTGTATTTACTGTGTATTATTTTCGGCCTTAACGGAAAATCAATGACTTACGAGGGCCCACCTCGAAAGATGGGCTAGGAGGCTGTCCGAGAACTCGGCTTTTTACGAAATGCAATTTCTAACTCATTGATTCATAAGGAGTTAATTATTGACAAATTGCATATTTACCTATTCTCGGACAGCCTCCTAGGATGTTTTTGACTCTTTTTTTCGGTGTTGCGGGTAAAAACGAACCGTTTTTACGGCATTTCCCTTTATTTGGATGATGTCCATAGGGTAGCCGGCAAGGCGGAGGCTGGTGCCCGCCTCAGGGATGGTCTCCAGGTAATCGATAATCAGGCCATTCAGGGTTTTGGGGCCATCGGTGGGCAGATCCCACTTCATATTGCGTACCAGCTCTTTGATGTTTGCGCTGCCATCCACCAGAAAACTGCCATCGCCCTGAGGCTGTACATCGGGCAGGGTGTCAGCAGGGTCGGTGGTGAATTCACCGACGATCTCCTCCAGCAGATCCTCCAGTGTGACAAGCCCCAGCAGGTCGCCGTACTCATCGACAACCAGCCCAATCCGGTTTTTGCTGCGCTGGAAATTGAGCAGTTGCTGGTTGAGTGGTGCCCCCTGTGGAATAAAGTAGGGTTTCCGGCAGATACCTCTGATCACATCCTTGGTGAGCGTCCCGTCTATCAGTGCGTGCATGGCATGACGTACATGAATGGTGCCTATGATGTTGCCAATGTTTCCCTCATAGACGGGCAGCCGGGTGTAGTGTGCATTCTGGAGCTGCTGAATCACCTCATCCAGGGGGGCGTCCAGGTTGATGCCGTCCACCTCATTGCGAGGGATCATGATGTCCTCTACAGTGGACTGTTCGAGGTCCAGTATGCTCAGAAGCATCTTTTTATGGCGCTGGGGGATCATTGCGCCTGTCTCCAACACAACGGCGCGCAGCTCCTCAGGGCTGAGACGGTTATTGTCTCCCCCGTCTGATGTGACGCCAAAAATCCTCAGGATGTGATTGGCGATAACGCTGACAATCCAGACCAGTGGGTAGCATATCTTCAGCAGTGGCGTGTAGATAATGGCTGCCGGAAAGGCCAGACGCTCGGGGTGCAGTGCTGCCAGTGTTTTGGGAGTGACCTCTGCAAAGATAAGGATGACAAAGGTCAGCAGACCGGCAGCTATGGCAATTGCACTCTCGCCCCCCAGCCGAAGGGCAATGATGGTTGCAATTGAGGAGGCCAGGATATTGACAAAATTGTTCCCCAGCAGGATCAGCCCTATGAGCCGGTCAGGCCGTTTAAGCAGCCTGTTGGCACGGGTAGCGGCGGGATGACCCTTGTCAGCAAGGTGGCGCAGCCGATAACGGTTCAGCGTCATCAAAGCGGTTTCAGAGCCGGAGAAAAATGCAGAGAGAAGGATTAACACAAATAGCGCAGCAAAGAGTGCGCTTAAAGGGATGTCGCTCAACCAGTGATTCCTTTAATTAAGGGGATAGCCTCATTACTATGCCGCCATGAACGTTATGTCAAGTGGTTTGGCCTCATCCCCTCTGCCAGCGACATTTTTTTGACACGCCGCTAATCTAGTGCTTTACTTCATGTGTGACTTGTAACCTATTGATTTTATCAAAAAAGAGAAAACAATAATGTCTCAGGATAACCCCCCCAAAACGCTTGGTAAAAACAGTTGTGTCATATTGGCGGGGGGGTGTGCTGACGATGAGCGTTATCTAAGGGATATTATTGAATTCATTGACTATTCAGTAAAGATTGCTGCTGATGCCGAGGCTTTGGAAAGGCATCTGGATGAGCTGGGTGATGCCTGTGTAGTGGTGATTTTGGGTGCTGATGATAAGTCAGAGCGCTCGGCAGCGCTTTTGCAAACCCTTAATGAGAGAGAGAGCAGGCCTGCAATATTTCAAATCGGACCGGATAAGCCGGGAAAGAGAGTTGTTACCGGGGCGGCCACCATCATTGGCAATATAGCACTGCCAACACGTCACGATATTTTGACGGCCTTGCTGCACAAAGCAGAGGTGCATAACGAAACCAGTGCTGCCAGCGGGGAGGATAAGCGCCCACTGGAGCTGTTTAGAAGCCTGTCGGGCAATAGCCGCTCTACCCGAAAGATTGCCCGCATGATTGCCCAGGTGGCAGATACCGAGGCCACAGTCTTGCTGTTGGGTGAATCGGGCACAGG
>WFXD01000096.1 GCA_015490795.1 Gammaproteobacteria bacterium | reverse complement strand
GCATGGGTGGGCGCTAGCACACATAGCCATAATCCTGATAAAGAGCAGTTGAAATCTGCTGCTCTTTTCAGGATGGTTTGTTCAGGGGTTCCTTAATCCTTCCAGCACTGCCCGGGCCTCTTCCATGCCGTCAAACGGCTGATTGGCACCCAGCGCCTGCTCAAGCTCTGCTTTTGCCTCCTCCCGCCGACCCAGGCGCTCCAGTGCCACCCCGATGTGGTAACGGATTTCTGGATCAGTCGAGGCGCGGGAGTGGGCATTGCGCAGATGACGCAGCCCTTCCGCTGGCTGGTTATCCAGCACCAGTATCCAACCCAGCGTATCATTTATGGCCGCACTGTCTGATGCCAGCCGGTATGCCTTGAGTGCATATTCCAGCGCCCTGGCATCCCCTGTTTTTGAGTAGATATTGGCCAGGTTATTTAGCACCAATGGGTGATCAGGGCGATCTTTGAGAATCTGCTCAAACAGGAGCCGGGCCTGCTCTATGCGTCCTTTGCGCAGATACCCCTCTGCCAGCGCCTGTTTTGAGATCAGATCATCCGGGTGAGACTTCAACCATTTTTTGAGAAAAGCTGTCGCCCTCCCCTCCTCCCCCGAGCGCATGTAGGCCTGATAGAGGCCAATAGCCAGACGCGGTGTCTGCTCCAGCTCTAGCGCCTTTTGATAGTTGCCAATGGCCTTTGCATGCTCCCCTCCCCGCAGCTGAGCCTCCCCCAGCAGCCAATAGCCAAAGGGCTGATCCGGGTATTTGCTGCGTAGTGCCAGTGCGCCTTCATGAGCCTTTTTCAGCTTTCCAGCCTGTAGTTGAGTCTCAACCAGCATCACCTGTGCTGGAACAAACCCGGCATCCCCATCAATCGCTTTTTGGAGAGACCATATCGCATTGCTTAGATCACCCACTCTTCGCTGCATCTGGGCAATGCGGTAGAGCCAGCCGGTATCATAGCTGGCAATCCGGGTCATGCGCTGGTAGATGATACGGGCACCCACAAGCTGCTTGGCTGCAATCAGACTGCGCCCCTGCGCATGCAGTATCTCCAGGTTATCCGGCATGAATTGATTCGCCTCCTGCGCGGTTTTCAGCGCCGCCTCTGCCTTGCCGCTGCGCAGGTAGAGATCCACCAGATAAAGAGTCACCGGGAGAGATTCTGCATTGACTGTGCGTGCCTTCTCCAGCCATCGGATCGCCTCCTCCGGCTCCCCTCTTGCCTCGGCAACCCTGGCAAGTTCGATCAGGGTACGAATATGCTCCGGGTGCTCTTTGAGAATACCCTGCAGGCGGCGTTGCGCCTCAAGGTTTTTCCCCTCCAACAGGTCCAGCTTGCCCAGATTGATTCGGGCCGGCAGATAATCTGGATTGGTTGCAACAATCTTCTCAAACCCCGAGCGGGCTGCATCCCACTCCTTCAGCGCCATCTGGGTCGAGGCCAGGAGGTTAAGCACCGTGAGGTTCTCCTGATCACGCTTGAGAATCTCACTTGCCACATCACGAGCCGCCGCAAACTCCTGTCGCTGAAAATGGAGTACAGCCAGAATCAGCCCCGCCTTGTTTGCCTCTTCACTGCTGCTGAATACCGATGCCAGCCCCTCCATGGCCGCCATATCCTCACCGCTCGCCAGGTTATTCAGCGCATATTGAAATGAGGCAGTGGGTTCATTGGGTGCCAGGCTCATGGCCTTGCCAAGCACCTCTGTTGCCTCAAGGTGACGCCTGGCCCGGGTATAAGCGGTTCCCAGCAACGTCAGCAGGCGGGGATCATTGGAGGCAAACTCCAGCGCAGGCTCAAGAACCGCAATCGCCTTTTTGTGCTCACCCCTGGAGAGCATAATCGAGCCCAGTAGCTTGCGTGCGTGGGCATGCTGTGGCTCGAGTTTAATATACCGCGCCAGATATTGGCGCGCCTTCTCCCATTGGTCCAGGCTGTAATGAACAAGGCCCGCCAGCAGCAGGCTGGGGCCATGTCTTGCAAACACCTGCTCATTGAGTCCATCAATGATAGCCGCCGCCTCCAGCAGCGCCTTGCGCGAGCCTGCTTCATCGTCGCCACGCGCCAACAGTACGGCATGCAGGTAGGCGACGCGGGGGTCTTTGGGATATGCCTCCCGCAGGTAGACAATATCTTTCAGAGCATCAGCATCCAGCCCCTGATCCATGCGCACCCCGGCACGCGCCATGCGTGCAGCGAGATGTTTCGGCTCCAGCTCGATAGCCTTGCTGTAGTACGCAACGGCACCCTCATTATCCCGCTGGGCATGTTTTATTGATCCCGCAAGGTGCCATACGGCCGCCGTTTCAGGTGCCAGTTCGACAGCACGGGCTATGCGCTCCTCGGCAGCACTGAAATCGCTGCGGCGCAGCGATATGCTGGCCGCACCAAGCACCGCATCCACATCATCTGGCGCTAGCCGGCCAGCCTCTTCAAAGGCCTGCTCGGCCTCGGACAGCCGGTTCAGCTTCATATAGGCCTGACCGCGCAGCACAAGCAGCTCTGCCTGGGTGCGGGTGCTGAAGCCATCGGTATCAAGCTCGTTCAGGAGGCTCTGATATCGCTCCTGCTGTAGATAGGCCTGGGCCAGCGGGATGATGATCAGCCCACGATCGACCCCCAGCCGGTCAGCAATCAGAAACTCCTTTTCTGCACCGGCCCCGTCACCCTGCTGGAGGTAGGCCTTGCCCAGTAGCAGATGCGCTGAAAGGAAGGTTGGCTCCTTCTGCAGTATATTTTTCAGGTGAATAATGGCCGTTGGCACCTCTCCCTTGTTGAACTGGATCAGGGCCTTTTCGTAGAGACCTGCCAAATCCTCAGGCTCACTTTTTACCGATGCCGCATACGACCCAAACAGCAGCATGGCAAGCAGCAGCACGTTCAGGCTTGGTCTGCGGCATCGACCTGTTTTGTAAAGTGTCATCGGCTACTCCTGCGGAATCATTGGTATTGTAGGTATCGGCAAACAACCGCCATAGATGAGAGGCAGATTACAGCTTTTCAATACGCCTGCGGTAGAAGATGGAATAGTATCGAACATCGCCGGGCGCATGGGCAACCAATCCGGAGATAATGATCACAACCACAAACAGTGCCGCTTTCTGCTCAGGCCATACCAGCATCAGTGTCAGCAACAACACCTTGAGCAGAATGGCATGCCCACGCAGCTGCAGTAACCAGATGCCGTTGGACCAGATCGACAGCAACATCATCAGCACGCCCGATGCCAGCGCCAGGTAGAGAAACCACAGCCAGCCATCACCCACAGAGGCATAAAAATAACCGCCGCCCATTCCGGCTATTCCCAGCAGATGTAGAGTTCGCAGCAGGATGCTGAGCCAGCGCTGCCCGACAAAGGTTCGGGATTGTTTGGGAAAGAGCGCTGATGCCATGGGAGTTAGCAGGGGCTGATCTCCAGCCAATCTGTCGGTTTGTTCTGCTCAGATATGGTCAGACGGGCTTCAAGCCTTTGGGAGACATCCAGCAGTGCCTGTCTAGCAAGCTGTGGTGTATTGTTCTTCTCACTGAGATGCGCCGCCATCAGGTGACGCAGCCGGCCGTGATCGATCCGGCAGAGCAGGTCGGCTGCCTGGTGGTTGCTCAGATGTCCCAGGCGCCCCCCCACCCGCGCCTGAAGTTTTGGTGGATAGGGGCCGTTGGCCAGCATGCTGTAGTCATGATTGCACTCCAGCATCAATGCATCACAACCCTGCAGCAGCTCAACAATATGTGGTGTTACCGCGCCACTGTCGGTCAGCATGCCAAATTTCAGACGATTGGCGCTGAAGGTGAACTGCATGGTCTCCCGGGCATCATGTGGCACCGGAAAGGGGGTTACCTGGATGCCTCCAATCATAAAGGGTGGCTGATTTGGGCTGAAGCTGTGGAGGTGCGAGAGATCGCCGCAGCGGTGGCTGCGCCGGGTGCCCGCCGACATCCAGACCGGCAGTTGGTAACGGCGAGCCATGGCGCCCACGCCACGAATGTGGTCACCATGTTCGTGCGTTACCAGCAGGGCATCCAGGGTATCTGCCGCAACGCCCAGCCGGGCCAGCCGCTGCTCGGTCTCCCGCGCGGAGAAGCCGCAATCGACCAGCAGCCGGGTGTCACCCGCTTCAATCAGGGTGGCGTTGCCCCGGCTGCCGCTACCTAAAGAGGCGAAACGCATCAGGCTCATTTATCAGCTTTTTAACGGTATGGCTCTATTTTATCTGCTCATGCAGCAGGCTGAGGATACGTTTGGCTGTATCTGAGCTGCTTCGCACACCCTTATCATCCTGAATCGTTACGCGAGTGGTTTCGCCATTTTTGTGCAGCCTGACCTGATATTGTGTCTCTTTACCGGCACTATCATGATCTTCATCACGCCAGAACGCCAGCTTGGAGAGAATGCCTTTTTTCTTCCCTTCACTGTGCATGGGGTCGTTGTAGCGTACATAGTAGATGCCTTTGGCACGATCCCGATCCTCTACAGCAAAGCCACCGCGATCCAGCGCCATGCCGGTGATGCGCCATGCCCGGGAGAACGCTTCTGCAATCTCAAGCTCGGTCTGCCCCTGCAACAGCTGAGAGCGGTGTTTGTGGGGTTTTGCTTTTGCCAAATCCTGGCTGGCGTGTTGGTTGGACATGCCAAAAAACACCATCATGCGGCGCAGCATCTCTGCTTCCAACCCATGATCTGCCGGGCGAATCGCCCAGACTGGCTGCTCATCCCCATCCGCTCTGCCTTTGATGAACCGCTCCTCCATGCCACGGTGTGTCAGGTAGACCTCTGTGACACCCGTCTCTTCCCCCTCCTCCAGCCGCACCCGGTACTGGTCGCGTGTAGCGGCAGCGTTGCTATCCGCACGACTTTCGATCCACTGGGTGCGCATTACGCCCACTGAAGGGTTCTGCTCCAGCAGTGCGATCTTATTCTCGTGCCAGAAGGCGATGATTCTGTACCAGACATCGTCAACCGGCGCCTGCACTACCAGCCAGCGCTGATCACCATCCCGTTTTACCGCAATATTCCCAATCCGGGGCAGAACCTTGCCAGCTCCCGCACTGCTGCCGGTGGGGGTGGTGCGCTTTTGATAATCTGAATAGGTTGCAGCACCTGACGGCTTGGTGCCAGAGGCGGTGTGGGCATCATCAGCACCTTGGGTCAGATCGGGTGGGATCTCCAGATCCTCCTCTGCCTGTTTCTCTTTTTTATAGTCAACCTTGCGGTCGGGCAAATACTTACTGACATCCGGCATCATGCTACAGGCAGCAAG
This sequence comes from Gammaproteobacteria bacterium, assembly GCA_015490795.1. Classification (GTDB taxonomy): domain Bacteria; phylum Pseudomonadota; class Gammaproteobacteria; order Chromatiales; family Chromatiaceae; genus WFXD01. The sequence continues at coordinate 12,354 of WFXD01000096.1, read as the reverse complement.
GCTGGAGACCATTGTAATAACAAGGACTTTTGTCCATCTGACAAACATATAAGTTACCGTAGATTAGTTATCTGTACCGTTAGGGCGCTAAATTGCACCGGCTTTTTGCATCGCCTGCCGTACCGGCTCATGATATTGATGAGACAACCATGTCAGTGGCAGCCGTATGCCTTGCGGAATCCGCCCCAGCTCAGCCATCGCCCATTTTATCGGGATGGGGTTGGCCTCAAGGAACAGGTCGCTGTGCAGTGCGGCCATATTGGCATCAAGGCGCTCCGCCTCTGTTCTGTCACCGGCCAGCGCGGCGGCGCACATCCTGTGCATCAGCTCAGGCACCACATTGGCTGTCACTGAGATCACCCCATCGCCACCCAGCAACAGCAGCTCACGGGCCGTCGCATCATCACCGCTGTAGATGGCAAATTCCTCTCCGCACAGTTGTTTGATCCGGCTGACTCGCGCCAGCTCACCCGTGGCCTCTTTGATGCCGACAATATTGTCGATCCTTGCGAGCCGAGCCGCCGTCTCTGGCAACAGATCACACACCGTACGGCCTGGCACATTGTAGAGAATCTGGGGGATATCCACCGTCTCTGCAATCAGCTTGTGATGCAGATAGAGACCCTCCTGCGTGGGTTTATTGTAGTAAGGCGAGACCAGCAGACAGGCATCCGCGCCAACCTCTTTGGCTCGCCGGGTCAGGCTGATGGCCTCTTTCGTAGAGTTGGAACCCGTACCGGCAATCACCGGAAGGCGCCCGGCCGCAAACTCAACCACCCTGGCAATGACCTGGCAGTGCTCATCTTCATCCAGCGTCGGGCACTCACCTGTGGTGCCTACGGCCACGATACCATCGGTACCCTGCTCGACATGCCAATCAACCAGGTGCCGCAGGCTCGCCTCATCCAGGCTGCCATCCTCACGCATGGGTGTAACCAATGCAACGATACTGCCCTGAAACATGCGCAAACTCCAAATAAAATCAGGCTAAACGGATAATTCTACAGTGCTTTCAGAAGCAGTGCCAAACGATACATTTTTAAGCAGCAGCTCCAGTTAGAAAAATCAATAAGTTACATGAAACATGAGCCTTTGAAGTCGGTATATGCGCATGTTTGTACGAAAAATTTATTTTCAGCTTTACGAAATAGTGAGCACAACCCGCATTCTTAAACCTAGAGTTTTTTAAAAAAAACCTTGGCGTTGCGCCGGTAATTGTAGAGCTGGCGCTTTTTTATCGGCAGCTTTTGCAGCGGCAGTGCAGCAAAGCCACGTTCCAGAAACCAGTGCATGGCCTGGGTCGTCAGTACAAACAGCCCGGTGATTCCCAGCGCACGCGCCCGATTCTCTATCTGCTGCAACAGGGTTTCACCACGCCCGTTGTTTTGGTAATCAGGGTGCACTGCAAGGCAGGCCAGCTCAGCCAGTGACTCCTTCTCATAGGGGTAGAGCGCGGTGCAGGCGATCACCATGCCATCCCGCTCCACGACGGTGAACCGATCAATCTCGGTCTCCAGAAGGTCCCTTGAACGGCGCACCAGCATGCCTGCCTCCTCCAGTGGCGCCAGCAGTTCCAGAATGCCTCCAACATCATCGATGCGCGCCGTGCGCAGATCTTCATAGGGTTCTGCTGTGATCAGGGTGCCGGCACCATCGCGGGTAAAAAGCTCTCGCAACAGTACGCCATCCAGCGCCCGCCCCAGCAGATGAATACGCTTTACGCCCCGGCGGCAGGCATTGATTGCCGCTCGCAGTTGCTGCACCATATCCTCTGGAAGCATTTTCCGGCGGGCCAGCATCGCTTCAGCTTCACGTGCAATAATATGGGGGATTAGCCGGTTTTGGCTATCGACCAGTCCCCTGCCTTCCATCAGGGTGATCAGCTTGTCGGCACCCAGCGCCGTAGCAATGGCCGCCCCAAGATCGGCCGCCCCAAGGTTGAATACCTCGCCGGTGGGTGAGTAGCCAAGTGGCGGCACCAGGGCAATGGCGTCCTGTTCCAGCTGCTGGCGAATGGCATCGGCATCAATGCGCCGAACCTCGCCGGTGTGGCAGTAGTCCACCCCCTCTCTAACGCCCAGTGGGCGTGCCGTGACAAAATTGCCCGAAACGACTTTGATACGGGCCCCGGCCATCGGGGAGTTTGCCAGCCCCATCGACAGCAGCGCCTCGATCTCGACCCGCACCGTCCCTGCCGCCTGTTTGACGCAGGCCAGCGCTGCATCATCGGTCACACGCAGGCCGTTGATATATTGCATCCGGGCATTTTGCGCCTTCAGGCGCTGCTCAATCTGAGGCCGCGCCCCATGCACCAGAACCAGTTTGATCCCCAGGCCATGCAGCAGGGCGATGTCGTGGATCAGATTGGGGAAGGAGCCGTCTGCAACCGCTTCACCTCCAAAGACAATGACGAAGGTGCGGCCTCGATGGGCGTGGATGTAGGGCGATGAGCTGCGGAACCAGTCAACGAACAGATCGGGTTTTGCTGTTTTTATCGGCACAATCTTTACTCTATTACGGGTCAGTAGCAGAATCTGCGTATCAGTGACTGTAGCAATTCAACCGTGGGTTTTATATGGCTGACTTCCAGATATTCATCCGGCTGATGCGCCTGCTTGATGCTGCCCGGCCCCATGATGATGGTCTCCATGCCCAGTTCGGTCAGATAGGGCCCTTCGGTGCCAAAAGCGACCGCTTCGGCATTGAAGCCTGTCAGCTCTTCGGCATATTTGACGATTGCTGAGTCGGCTGGTGTCTCCATCGCCGGGGTACCATGAAACAGTGGCTTCACCTCAAGCTGCAATCCACTGCCCCGAAGTGCAGCGGCCAGACGTTTTTTCAGCGCACTGCGTATATCCTCCAGCGCCATTCCGGGTAGCAGGCGTATGTCGATATGCAGTTCGCAGAAGGCGCAGATGCGGTTGGGGTTGTCGCCGCCCTGGATATGTCCCAGGTTGATGGTGGGAGTCTCCACCTTGAACATGGGGTTGCGGTGGTTGCGCCCCAGCTCTTTTCGCCATGTCATCAGCTCCCCCATTACGGTGTAGATCCCATCCAGCGCACTTATGCCATTGGCCGGGTCGCTGGAGTGGCCGGCGCGCCCGCTCAACTCTATTGCCTCCATTGCAATGCCTTTGTGCATGCGTATCGGTCTTAGTCCTGTTGGCTCGCCAATCACTGCATAGCGCCCCAGCCGCTGCTGCATGGTGGCCAGGGCCCGGGCGCCGCTCATGGTGCTCTCTTCATCGGCTGTGGCAATGATGGTCAGCGGCTGCTTCAGTCTCTCCAGCGGCATCTCTCTGATCGCCTCAATTACCAGCGCAAAGAAGGATTTCATATCTGCGGTGCCCAGGCCATAGAGGCGGCCATCCTCTTCGGTCAGCACAAAGGGATCATGGCTCCAGCGCCCTTCGTCGTAGGGGACGGTGTCGCTATGGCCGGAGAGCACCAGTCCCTCGCTGCCGGAGCCGATTCGGGCAATCAGATTGGCCTTGCCGGGATGCCCAGGCACGGGGAGCACCTTTACGCTCAGGCCAAGATCATCCAGCCACTGTGCCAACAGGTTGATGATGGTGCTGTTTTCGTGATCCCAGCGTGGGTTGACACTGCTGATCGATGGCGTGGCAATCAGCTGCTGTAGCAGGGTAATAAGGTCTGGTGGGTGCATATATTCTTAATATTATCCTAGAAAAATCAGTTGAGCCGTAGCGAGAGCGGCTAAAGCGCCTGCTGTTGGTGCCCTGCACCCCCGCAAGCGTATACTCCACCCCGTTCAACTGCGATTATGAACCAGTCAGGCGCCGCATGTGCAGAATAATGCAGGTTTCAGACTGCACCATATACTGTCTTTGCCCCCAGCCAGCGCTTTACCAATGGCTCTGCATGATCGGGGTAGCGTTCCAGAATGATCTCTGCCGCCTGCTGCACCTCGGGTAGCAGGGGCTGGTGGTGGACAAGATCGGCAATGCGCAGCTGCATCTCGCCCGTCTGGCGGGTGCCCAGTACCTCGCCGGGGCCGCGCAGTTCCAGATCCTTTTGTGCAATGGCAAAGCCGTCATTGGTGGCGCGCATCATGCTCAGGCGTTCACGCGCATTCTCTGACAGGAGATGATACATGAGCAGGCAGTGGCTCTCGGCAGTGCCTCGTCCTACCCGGCCGCGCAGCTGATGCAGTTGTGCCAGGCCAAGCCGCTCCGGGTTTTCAATGACCATGAGGCTGGCATTGGGCACATCCACGCCCACCTCAATTACCGTTGTGGCTACCAGCAGATCCCGCCTTCCCGCTTTGAAATCGAGCATGATCTGCTCTTTCTCACTCGCCTTCAGGCGTCCATGCACCAGCCCCACGCTCAGCTCCGGCAGGCTCTCTGCCAGCAATGCTGCGGTATCCTCTGCCGCCTGACACTGCAACGCCTCAGACTCTTCGATCAGGGTGCAGACCCAGTAGGCCTGCCGCCCCGCCTTGCAGGCGCTGCGTACCCGGCTGATCACCTCATCCCGGCGGCTGTCGGGAACTGCTACGGTGGTAACCGGCCTGCGCCCGGGTGGCAGCTCATCAATCACCGAGAGATCCAGGTCGGCGTAGGCAGACATCGCCAGTGTGCGTGGTATGGGGGTGGCGGTCATGATCAGCTGATGTGGCACCCCGCCATTTTCCGTCCCCTTCTCCCGCAGTGCCAGACGTTGGTGCACCCCAAAGCGGTGCTGCTCATCAATAATGGCCAGCCCCAGGGTTTTGAACTGCACGTCCTCCTGAAACAGGGCGTGTGTGCCGACAATTACATCGGCACTGCCATCGGCCAGTGTTGAGAGTATCTGCTCCCGCTTTTTGCCTTTGTGCCGCCCGGTGAGCCAGGCAATCCTGACCCCCAGCGGCTCCAGCCAGCTCTGGAAATTTTGCAGATGCTGCTCTGCCAGCAGCTCTGTAGGCGCCATCAGTACCACCTGATGATGGGCCTCAATCGCCTGAATGGCCGCCAGTGCCGCCACTATGGTTTTACCCGAGCCGACATCGCCCTGCACCAATCGCATCATGGGGTGCTGCTGTTTCAGATCCTCGCTGATCTCTGCTGTAACCCGCTGCTGGGCAGAGGTCAGTGTAAATGGCAAGGATGCCAGCAGCGCCGCTCTTAGTTGTTTGCCTCCATTCAGTGCCGGGGCGGCTGTGCTGCGCTGCTCGTGGCGCAGTTTGCGCAGGCTGATCTGATGGGCCAGCAGCTCTTCAAAGGCCAATCGCCGTTGAGCCGGGTGGAGTCCCTCCAGCAGCTGGTTTTGTGGTGCATCCGGTGGTGGGCGGTGCAGGAAACGGATACTCTCCAGCAGCGCCGGCAGGTTGTAGCGGTTCAGCAACTCTGGTGGCAGCCACTCATGCAGCAGACCGGGCTGCTCGTCCAAAACGGCCAGGGCGCGCTCGGTCATACTTCGCCAACTCAGTTGATGCATCCCCTCTGTTGTGGGGTAGATGGGGGTGAGTGTCTCTTCAACTGCACGCTCATCGCTGTCTTCCAGGCGGCTGTATTCCGGGTGGATCAGCTCAAGCGCAGTCGGCCCGCGTCGCACCTCGCCAAAACAGCGCAGACGAACCCCTCTCACCAGATTGGCTTTCTGCGCTGTGGAGAAGTGGAAAAACCGCAGGATCAGGGAGCCACTCCCATCCGCTATCTGCACCAGCAGCGAGCGACGGCGGCCGAACTTGATATCCGTCAGCTCGATCTCACCCTCAACGACAACCTGTTCACCGGGCCGCAGGCTGCCGATTGGAACAATCCGGGTTCGATCCTGATAGCGGGATGGCAGGTGAAACAGTACATCTTGCACGCTGTTGATGCCCAGCCGCTGCAATCTTTCTGCATTACGCGGGCCAACGCCCTGGAGCGTGGTTACAGGCATCTCTCCCAGGTTGTTGCTGTTTTGATTTGCAGCCATTTCTATTTTAATACGGTTTAGACCTTGTTGATCAATCCACAGAATGCCTAAAATACGGTGCATGATCAAACAGCAGACATTGCAGATCCAAACCCGTGGACGGGGCACCTACGATATTTCCCGTCAGGTTGAACGCATTGTGCATGAGTCAGCTGTCCGAAACGGTCTCTGCCATCTCTTTATCCAGCACACCAGTGCCTCGCTTATTCTCTGTGAAAATGCAGATCCTTCCGTGCGTGATGATCTTGAGGTTTTTATGGCGCGGCTGATCCCTGATGGCGATCCCACCTTTGAGCATACACAGGAGGGGCCGGATGACATGCCGGCGCATCTGCGCAGCATTCTGACCAACATGGATCTGACCCTGCCTATATCCAATGGACGTTGCGCACTGGGCACCTGGCAGGGTATCTTCCTGTGGGAGCATCGTACGCACCCTCATCAGCGGCAGGTTATAGCCACCATTCAGGGTGGTTGACAGGGGAGCAGCGGCTCTTTACTAACTGCTGCCATTGCTTAAGGACTTTTCACCATGCGATATTTTTTAGCCATCATTCTGCCGCCCCTGGCAGTGTTTTTTTGCGCCAAGCCCATTCAGGCACTGCTCAATCTGTTCCTCACCCTTTTGGGATGGATTCCTGGCGTGATCCATGCGCTGTTCGTTGTTCACGGCCACCTTCAGGATCAGCGTACAGATAAAATCATTGATGCCATAAAACAGGGCTAACCCGGATAATTCATAAATTATGCACATTACAAAATATGACACTACAAAAACAGGGCTGCTGTTGGCAGGCCTTCTCTTCATCCTGAGCGGCTGCCAATCGGCTTATTACTCCACACTGGAGAAGGCGGGCTACCACAAGCGCGACATCCTGGTCGAGCGAGTCGGCAAGGCGCGCGATGCCCAGCAGGAGGGGAAGGAGCAGTTCAAATCTGCACTGGAAAAATTCTCGAGTGTTCTGAACTTCAAAGGTGGTGCGCTTGAGGATAAATACAGACAACTTAACGACGAGTATGAAGATAGCGAGGAGGCCGCTGACGATGTTCGCAGCCGGATAGATGCTGTAGAGTCGGTCGCTGAGGCCCTGTTTGAAGAGTGGGAAGAGGAGCTTGACCAATATACCAATGCATCACTGAAGCGGGATAGCAGGGAGAAGCTGCGCAACACACGCAACCGCTATAAAAAATTGATCACTGCGATGCAGCGTGCTGAGAAAAAGATGGATCCTGTACTGAAAGCCTTTAAGGATCAGGTGCTCTATTTGAAACATAATCTCAATGCCAAGGCCATTATGTCACTGCAAAAAGAGCTGCGCTCCGTTAAATCAAATATCGCTGCGCTGGTTAAGGATATGGAAAAATCAATCCGCGAAGCAGATACCTTTATTCGCGAGGCGGGGTTATAAACAGATAATGCACAGAGCCCTGCAATGCAGGGCTCTGTTTATGGTGGGGCGGTTATGGCATTAACGCCTCACGAAAATTACGGCGAATCGCCTTCACCTTCTCCGTTTCGCAAAACTTCTCCCCTCTGGGTGTGTTTTTGCACTGTAGATCCAGAAAGATCTCTGCACCCGTACCCTCTTTGGCTGTAATGCGCGTGACCGTCAGGCTGAATTCATCATCCTGCATGGGCATGCGGGTCATTAAAATAATGTCGCTGGAGAGCTGCATGGGCGTTGTTGCATACAGCTCGACATAGGTTTGGGCCTTTTCCCAGGCCAGATTGCAGCTTTCTGCATCAGGGCAGGCAACAACCGTCTCCAGTAGCGAAGCATTCTGTTGTGATGGGGTTATTCCCGGCTTTTCTGGCTGGAGCTTTTTTAATGTTCGAAACCGCTGCAGATCCTCTTCGTGGCTGGCCCAGATGGTATCCTTGTCCCGCTCTTTGAGAATAATAGAGGCATAGGCATCTTTGATCTGTTGGCGAACAGAGAGCATATCCGCCAGGTAGCGCTGTGGGGGCTTCCTCCCCTGGCGCTCCATGTCAGCAGCACCTTTTTGCAGCTCCTGAAGCCTGTTTTTCAGGCGCTTTATGTTGCCTCTGATCACCTGGATATGGACATCAATAGCGGTGAGCTTGCCATCCCGTGACATTTTAATATCATCTTCGGAGCGGAAGGTGCGCAGCAGCACCCGATCAGCTGCTTTTTGAATATCGATAATGCGCTGCTGTTCGGCACGGAGCCTTTTTAATGCCTTCTCACGCGCCAGTTGCTCCTGAATCTCCTTTTCGCTTTTAGCCGCTTTAACCTTTTCTACCTCTATCCCGCTCTCATCAAAGCGGGAGTGCTCCTTGGCTTTTTGATCCGGTGGAACCCTGTCAGAGTATTGAACTCTCCCCTCATCATCCACCCAGCGATACATTTTCCCCGTTGCCGAGAGCGGAATGGTCAGTAGTAGAATAAGAGCGATGCCGGCTGTGGTGAAATTAATTTTGCGCATATCAATTTCCAAGAAAGAACTCTGGTCTGTTATTGGGATCCTGTAGGATCTGCTATCCGTACTCTCTGAGGTGCTTGCATTTGTGGATCAGTTTATCCTGTTCATTATATCGTTACTGGCCAACCTGTTTTCTGCCTTCTCAGGTGGTGGTGCTGGGTTGGTGCAGCTGCCTGCCATCATCTTTCTCGGCCTGCCATTCGGCACAGCGCTTGCGACCCATAAGGTGGCCTCGGTAGCGCTTGGCCTGGGGGCAACCCTGCGGCACTGGCGCGAAGATTCGCTGGAGCGGCAGTTTGTTATTCTCCTGCTCACGACAGGTCTGCCTGGTGCGATCATTGGCGCCAGCCTTATTTTGCATATTCCCGACCGCAGCGCCGAGATTGCCCTGGGTTGTTTAACCCTCGGACTAGGCCTTTATTCCCTGCTGCGCAAAGCGCTTGGGCAGAGCTGCCAGCCCTTGCACCGGGATCGTCAGGGCCTCCTCATTGGTGGTGCTGGCCTATTTTTTATCGGCATCCTTAATGGATCCTTAACCTCTGGCACCGGCCTGTTTGTAACACTCTGGCTGGTGCGCTGGTTTGGACTCGATTATAAGCGGGCTGTGGCGCATACGCTGGTAATGGTTGGCATTTTCTGGAATGGCGCAGGCGCAACGACTTTGGGCATGCTGGGCAACATCCAGTGGAGCTGGCTGCCTGCACTGCTGTTGGGCTCTCTGGTTGGCGGATACTGCGGGGCGCACCTATCCATTGTGAAGGGAAATCGCTGGATCAAGCGGGGGTTTGAGATCGTGACGCTGTTGGTGGGTTCAAAGCTGATCATCGGGTAGGGGGCAGATATATTGAGCTGTCGGCCCCTTTGCAGCTATACCCCATACCTTTCCCGGTAGGCCTGAATGCGAGCCAGCGCATCCGCTGAGCCAGGTTTTTCAGTCAGGTAGGCAATCAGGTGTTCCAGCCGTACAATGCTGGCAACCGGCATGCCAAAGCGCGCCTCCACCTCATCAATGGCTGAGCGATCCTGCTGGCCTCTCTCTTGACGGTCAAGGGCAATGATGACACCCGCAGGGGTTGCCCCGTTTTCACGAATGATCTCCACAGACTCTCTGACGGAGGTGCCGGCAGAGATGACATCATCAATGATAAGCACCCGGCCTTGCAGGGGGCTGCCGACGATACTGCCACCCTCTCCATGATCTTTTGCCTCCTTGCGGTTGAAGGCGTAGGGGATGTCCCGGCCATGGTGGTCGGCCAGTGCGACACAGGTAACTGCCGCCAGCGGGATGCCTTTGTAGGCAGGGCCATAGAGCAGATCAAACTCAATGCCGGAGTCGACAATGGCCTGCGCATAATAGCGGCCAAGACGCGCTAGGCTGGCACCTGTATTGAATAGCCCGGCATTGAAAAAATAGGGGCTGATGCGACCCGATTTCAGGGTAAACTCCCCAAACCGAAGTACACCAACTTCCAGAGCGAAGTTTAGAAATTCACGTTGATAATTTTGCACAGAATGCTCCCAGGGACAGAGGTGCATTGTCTGCATGATGGGGCGAGGTTGCAAGTCCAATATGGATCAAACGGGTAATGCTCACAGCTGGAAGCAGACGCTGGTAGCCTACAGACATCCTCGGGTGGTGACGATGCTGTTTCTGGGGTTCTCCGCCGGGCTGCCGCTGCTGCTGATCTTTTCAAGCCTCTCCCTCTGGCTGCGTGAGGCGGGGGTGGATCGCTCCACAGTAACCTATTTCAGCTGGGCAGCGCTGGGCTACTCCTTCAAATTCATCTGGGCTCCAGTTGTCGATAAGTTGCCGATACCCCTGCTCTCCCGGTGGCTGGGGCGGCGGCGTGCCTGGCTCCTGTTGGCGCAGATGGCCATCACCCTGGCTATTCTCTGGATGGCGTTTACCGACCCGGCACAGACGTTGATGCCGATGGCCTTTGCCGCCGTAATGCTGGGGTTCTCATCCGCCACGCAGGATATTGTCATCGACGCCTATCGTATTGAATCTGCAGGTGAAGAGTTGCAGGCGCTGATGTCATCCTCCTACATCACCGGCTACCGGATCGGCATGCTGGTCTCCGGCGCAGGGGCGCTGAAGCTGGCTGCCTGGTTTGCAGGCGGCCCGGAGTACGACTACCAGGCCTGGCAGTGGGCCTATATCTGGATGGCGGCGGCCATGGCGGTCGGCATCTTGACCACACTGCTGATTGCAGAGCCGGTGGCTGAAAACCGAACCAGTCGCTATCTCAATACCCTGGGTGACTATCTCCGATTCCTGTCACTGTTTGGCGTGACCGTCTGCGCATTTGTGCTGGTATTTGCGGGATGTGGAGAGCTGGCGCAATCACTTAAGCAAAATATGGGCGGCGTGGGCGGGTTTTTCATCGAGGCGGTGAGATTGCTGGTGGCCTTGGGCAGCGCCTGGCTGGCGGCCCGATTGGCAATCTACGCCGGAGTGGCACGCAGAGCCGTATTTCAGGAGACCTATATCGAACCGCTGGCAGACTTTTTTCAGCGTTACGGCAAGACCGCACTGCTACTATTGGTGCTGATTGGGTTATACCGCATATCTGATATCGTGCTGGGTGCCATCTCAAACGTCTTCTACCAGGATATGGGGTTTACCAAACACCAAATCGCCGATATAACCAAGACCTTTGGCCTGATCATGACCATTGCCGGCGCCTTTTTAGGCGGCGGCCTGTCACTGCGTTACGGGGTGATGCGTATACTTTTGCTGGGTGCCTTTCTATCTGCGGCCACCAACCTGCTGTTTTTGCTACTGGCACAATCCGGGCCTGAGACATCGCTACTGGTTCTGGTTATTGCTGCTGATAATTTAAGTGCTGGCCTGGCCAGTGCAGCCTTTATTGCCTATCTGTCCAGCCTTACCAACATCTCATTTACTGCCTTTCAGTATGCCCTCTTCAGTTCACTGATGACGCTTCTGCCAAAACTGTTGGGCGGCTATTCAGGCTCTATTGTGGATACGATAGGCTACAGCAATTTTTTTATAATGACGGCCTTGATCGGTCTGCCGGTGATGCTGCTGGTTTGGTTGGCAGGCAGAAAAATATCGGCCAGAGAGCGGCCTGAATAAATACACAGATATGCAGTGAGACCCTGCCTGCTGTCAGTTTTTTTTACACTGCTGTTTGTGTGGTCTATTGAGGCAATTTATTGATTTAAGAATATTTAATTTCCATGAAAAACATAGGGATACGTGCTTGACGGAAGGCGCAAACCTGTTACAGAGATGAAAAAGCCATGAATCAGTGCGATTTGTCAAAAAATTTTACACATCCATTTCAAGGTGCTCAAAAAGCCAGCTTTATCAACATGGCAAGCGACAAAAGCATGCGTGATAGTATACTTTTAAAATCAGACTTTTTGAGAGGTGCCAACTGCTTTTTCCAGGTTCAAACCACAGCCTGACTGTTGGCCTGTTTGAATCCCTGCAGCAGTCGCTGGCAGTGGCGCACACTCAAGGTCTTGCCAAACCTGTTTTGAATGTGGGCAGCCAGTAGTTTTCCACTCCAGCGGGGTTGATCGAAGCCAAACTCATTCGGTTCCCTGTCGAGATCCTTTTGCAATGCCTCTAACTGGCCGAGGTTGAGTTTAGCGGGTCGGCCTGTCCGCTGTTCGCCCGCCAGCCCTTCAAAGCCAAACTGTTTAAAGCGGTACACCCATCGCTCCAATGTGCGCGGGCAGTCATTGAACCAGGAGGCAACCTCCCGGCAACTAAAACCCTCCCCAACCAGCAGCACACAATGCAAGCGATGCAGGCATTGCAATTCCGGTGAGCGCTGAACCATCTTCTTCAAAATCTTTTGAACAGGCTCTCGGTTGGGTATCTCTGTTCGCTGACCCATCTATAGGTTCCTCATAGTCTACTTCGTAACCGCTTTTTGCAAGAAATGTAACGACATTACTTTTGGCGCCAGCCGAATCTTCCCTATTTGGCCCCGGTTTTGCAAGCCT
>WFXD01000095.1 GCA_015490795.1 Gammaproteobacteria bacterium | reverse complement strand
GCTGTGGCTCCGAGCGCCTCTTCAGTGACATCTCCATGGCCACACTGGCGATGCTCTACGAGATCGGTGCCGAGACCGTGCTGCCTCCCGGCTACCTCTGCTGCGGCTATCCACAGATCTCGGTCGGACAGCACGGCGTGGGGCACCGCATCTCCACCGAAAACCGGGTGCTCTTCCACCGCATCGCCAACACCCTCAACTACATGGACATCAAAACCGTGGTGCTCTCCTGCGGCACCTGCATGGATCAGCTGCTGACCTATGAGTTTGAGAAGATCTTCCCCGGCTGCCGGCTCATGGATATCCACGAATACCTGCTCGAAAAAGGGGTCACCCTGGGTGAGGACAGCGGCCAGCGCTTCCTCTTCCACGACCCCTGCCACAGCCCGATGAAACACAAAGATCCACTGGAGGTGGCCAGCCGCCTGATGGGCGCTGAAGTGGTGTTGAGCGACCGCTGCTGCGGCGAGGCCGGCACCCTTGGCACCACCCGCCCGGACATCTCCCGCCAGATACGTTTTCGTAAATCAGAAGAGCTGAAAAAGGGGATGGAACAGCTGGGCGGCGGCACGATGAAACTGCTCACCTCCTGCCCCGCCTGCCAGCAAGGACTCTCCCGCTATGCCGACGAAACCGGGATGGAGGCCGGCTTTCTGGTGGTAGAGCTGGCCAGGGCCTACCTGGGGGAAGAGTGGCAAAAGGTATTTATCGACAAAGCCCGTAGAGGGGGGATTGAAAAGGTGCTTTTGTAGCGCATTGGCAGAGGGAGCCGCCGCAACCCTAAGAAGGGCGGTTAAAATCCACTGCTCTTCTTAGGCTCAACTGATTTTTCTAGGTTTAAGATACCGCTGCCCCAGCTCCTGGTAGCGCTGGGCAGAGTACTCAAAAAAGGCTATCTCCTTCCCAGTCAGCTTGCGGATCTGTTTGACCGGCGAGCCAAGGTACAGATAGCCGCCCTCCAGCACCTTGCCGCCCGGCACCAGGCTGCCTGCCCCAACAATAACTTCTGACTCCACAACAGCGCCATCCAGCACGATGGAACCCATGCCGATCAGGCATCTGTCCCTGATCTCACAGCCGTGCAGGGTGACATTGTGTCCTACCGTGATATCACTGCCCACTGTGGTCGAGTATCCATCCGGCACGAACTGGCTGGCATGGGTGACATGCACCACTGAGCCATCCTGGATGCTGGTGCGCTCACCGATGCGGATGCGATGAATATCACCACGTATCACCACGCCGGGCCAGATGGAAGAGCCTCTGCCAATCTGTACATCACCAATCACCACGGCGGCCTCATCCACCCAGGCATCCTCTGCAACAACGGGGGTCATGCCTTCAAATGTTCGGATATTATTCACTTCTTCTCCCAGAGATTGAAACACAGCAAAACTGCATTCCGGTAATTTTCAACCTTTTTTGAGCCGGCCAGCAGCGGATGCAAGAGAGCGGCAAGGCCAAGCCCAGGCTGCATATTATTGCAGATACCACAAAAACCCGGACCTCACCACATGAAGAACATCTGCGTCCAGGAGAGCACAACGACAGCTGTGCCTGCCATGGTGACAAACCAGGCAACCCATTGCCGCCAGGCGGAGACCCCTTCAAGAGCCGCCAGTATGCGCCAGATGAGCTGTCCACTCCAGAGTACCGCCACAATCAGCAGGGCGATACGCAGATCTCCCACCCATCCAAGCTCAAGCCGCTCTGCCTTGAGCATGCCCACTGTCAGCGCGGAAAGCCCCAGGAATACGCTGATTCCGGCCAGCGGTGTCAGACCATAGGCAAGTCGCCACGGCATCTCCCGCTGCCCGAGCACCCAGCCTGCCAGCCGCAGGGCCAGCAGGATAGTCCCGCCGATCAGCAGGGTGGTGATGCCGATATAGAGCAGGATGGCGGCGCCATCCAGCCAGCTGAAGAGGTCATTGGTTTCAGGATAGTGCGTCAGCACCCACCAGGGTGCATTGGATTGCAGCGGCCAGAAGATATCAAGCTCGATCAGCCATTCAGCCAGCCCCTGCTTGAGGGTAACGAACCAGGGTGAAGCCGACCATTGGAAGGCGCCAGTAGCAAGCCCCAGCATGCCAAATATCAGCAGCCGCACCTCCCACCGCGAGAGATCCGCCTCCTGCAGTGAGAGGATCTCCCGGTTTGGAGAGCGGGCGGTCAGGGTTACGGCATCGCGGTGCCCGCTGCAACGGCCGCACATATGACAGGCGCTGCTGCCGGTCATGGTGCGGATATTGACCAGCGGCGCGCAGTCAACCGCCGGGGTGCGGGGCGGAGCCTGCTCCCACCTCTCCCTGTCTACCTGAAAATGAACCGGGGCAAGGCGTGACAGCAGCGCAAATACGCCATTGGCAGGGCATAGATGCCGACACCAGACCCGCTTGCCTTTACCATAGAAAAAGCCGACCAGCATGGCCACAACCGTAGAACCACCCAGTACCAGAAGCGCTGCCTTGGGGTATTCATAGACACTGATCAACTGGCCATAGAGTGTTATCAGCACAAAGGCAGCAAAAGGCCACCCCTCCCACTGCATCCATGCCGGTATGGCACCCCCCCGGCCATGGCGGCTTGCCCACTCCGACAATGCACCTTCCGGACAGAACACGCCGCACCAGACACGCCCCATCAGCATCATGCTCAGCATCACAAATGGCCACCAGATTCCCCAGAAAATAAATTGGGCCAGCAGGATCAGGTTCTCATAGAAATGGACATACTCCTGCGGCAAAGGCAGGAACGCCGGCCAGATGAGCAGTACCAGAAAAAGCCCTACGACAATCCACTGGGTGGTCTGAATGGTGCGCCGCTGGCGCTGCATCCAGTCTCCCAGTGCTGCCAGCCATGGACCTGTTCCCGGTGCATATCCACTCTTTGTTGCCAGTTCATTCATCTTTTACTCCTACTATCCAGGCACTAAAAATTCCACTGTGTCCGCAGACCAAAAGCGGTTACACCAGAGGCTGAACGATTGCCGCCTGGATTGCGTATATGTTGAAGGTTGGGTGACAACTCGAACTGGTTGTTCAGCCGATAGCGGTAGTAGATCTCTGCCACCAGCTCATTGCCACTGGCACGATAGCCGTAGTCGGGGACTCCATCGGCATCGGCATCGACGGTGCGTGATTCACGCTGAAACTCATCTGAAGTGTTCAGCCAGCCGAGCGCAATGCCCAAAGCGTCGGCGCCTCTTCCCCAATAGCTGCCGCCAAACTCGGCTCCGAGGGTCAGTGCCTGGTCGAAGGTCACGTTGCCCTCTATCTGGGCTCCATAGCGCATGAACAGTGTCGTGTAGTCATCAACCTGCTGGTCGAGACTGAGCCCCACACCACTGTGGACACCCGTTGTGCCATCAAAATCCTGCCCGCGACCATTACGCCAGCCATACAGGCGGTAGTTGCCGGCCAGCCCGCCAAAGAACCGCTGCCCTGTCTCGGCCTGGGCGATTATGAATGGTGAGTCAAAGGAGTCCGTAAAGCTTGCGCCCTGACCCGTACCAAACACACCGAGCGAGACACCGTAACTAACCGGCCTGTAAAAATCGTCGATGTAGGCGAATCGCAGCCCCGGCGAGTAGCCGAACTCATCCACGCCCACATCACCACCCACATCCAGTAACGGATTATTCACAAAGGACTGGTTTACGAAGCCACGGGTCTCATCGTCGGCAATGGCATTCTGGTCGAAGAAGACAAAGGGATCTATCTTGCCCACATTGAACTCGATGTGCCGGCGCGACCGGTCCGGGTTGCCGCCCAGCGGCAGAGGTATGTCAAGCTGATACCAGGCCTCGGCCAGCAGCACGGTGCTGTCTGAGGTCTCAGAGCCAGGGCGCTGGAAACTGGTCGAGTTGAGCGAGGAGAAGGCCCAGCCAGGATTCTCCAGGCCCAGACCCTGACCCATGCGGAAGTGGGCAAACAGGAAGCCTTCGGCACTGCCCAGGCTGCCCGCCGGCAGGCTGACCGTGGCATCGGCGCGATAGTTGAGTTCAGCATCACTATTGACCGTGTTGTCCGTGTCGGTACGCGCTTGTGCCATCATGGTAAACCCCGCTTCGGCACGGATGCCCTCCAGCGAATCCACGGTTCTGGCCGCCTGGCGATAGCTATTGACCTGCGACTCCACCGCCTTGAGCCGTGCAGCGACCTGAGGCTCCTCAGCGCTAATGTGAGGCGCTTCCAGAGAGCGTTGCAACGCCGCCTTCTCAGCCTCAAGCCTTGCGATACGCCTCTCCATGGCTTCCAGCCGGTGCAGGATTTTGGCATTCAGGGTCTCCTCCGCCAGGACGGCAGGAGCCACCATCCCCAGCGCCAGAGCAGCCAGAAGAAAGGCTCCAGCCCCCCTTCGTTCAAACAGGCCCATACTCAGTACCCCCCTCGCTTACCGATACCGGCATATATGAATTCATACTCCACAGAGAAGGTTTTGAACCATGGCCGTACGCCGGTCAGGCGGTCGGTGTGGCGACCAAATTTGTGGCCGGTTGGGTTCTCCTTGGCGCTGGGTGGGTAGATCGTGTACCTGACATGGTATTTGCCTGGCCCCATGAGTTTGATGTTGTCACCGTAGTGGGGGCCGTCATTGGCCACCATGGGCATAAAATCGCCGCTGATGGTCTCGCCGGAGTCCTTTTTTGTCACCTCATATTTGACGTGCAAATAGGGAACCCACGCACCTTCCTCAAAACCATTAGGGTTGATATCCAGGGCGCGAATATCGGCCTCGATATGCACATCTGACTCTTCGGCCGACCGCATCATGCCCTCAGGCTCCATACGTATCGGCTGCAAGTAGACTGCTGCGATCTCCATTCCGTAGCGCTGTTCAGGTACACCGATGGGATATTCCACAGCGGTTGCAGCCCCCGCTACCGAGAGCAATATCAGGCCGGCGGTGAGGGCGGCAAGGGCCGGTTTCTTGGATTTTTGCATTAGATTCTTCTCCTACATTCCAACATATTAAAAAGGGACGTTCGCATCGCCAGTAAAACTTTTTCAGCCATAAAAAAACCTCCACGGCAAAAGTGCCCAAACCAAAAAATGCTGCTGGCTGGCTACCTTTACCGGGAGGCATGGATGGCTGACTGCGATGCAATGCGAATGATAATGATTTGCATTAACGATGTCAAACTGGAGTGAAAAACCTGCACCCTCAGGGTAAAGATGCCAAATCATGTTGATGCAGTTTTTGCCAGGTCGGCTGAGGTGCTTGCAAGGCTGTCAGTGATCAACAAGGATGTTGGAGAGATCAGCGCCAACAGGCTTGGGCATATTTCACACTGAACCCCGCCCGGCATGATGATACTATTCGCCTTTTCAGCTGACTGATCTGCCCTATGGACAATCCACTGCTAAATCTCTCTGGCCTGCCGCCCTTCTCCAGAATCAAGCCGGAACATGTCGAACCTGCCATTGATCAACTGCTGGCAGAGGGGCGTGCACTGGTTCAATCCGTGCTGGAGAGCAAGCAGCCGCCCACCTGGCAGAGTCTGGTCGAGCCGCTGGATCTGGAGGATGACAAACTGGGGCGCGCCTGGTCGCCGGTGAGCCATCTAAACGCGGTGATCAACAGCGATGAGCTGCGTGAAGCCTACAACGCCTGCCTGCCGAAGCTGAGTGAATATGCCACTGAGATGGGGCAGAACGAGGCGCTGTTTGCCGCCTACCAGGCCGTGGCTGCACAGAGCGCCGATCTCGACGCTGCCCAGCAGAAGGTGCTGGAGCATGCACTGCGTGATTTTCACCTCTCCGGCGTCGACCTGCCGCCCGGGCAGAAGGCGCGTTATAAAGCGGTCAGTCAGCGCATCTCCCAGCTCACCAGCCAGTTCAGCGACAATCTGCTGGATGCCAGCAACGCCTGGAGCAAGCTGATTACCGATGAGAGAGCGCTCAGCGGGCTGCCTGACTCCGCCCTCGGCCTGGCCAGACAGATCGCGCAACAGCGGGGAGAAGAGGGGTGGATGCTGACCCTGGACCTCCCCTCCTACATGCCGGTCATGAACTACGCCGACGACCGCGAGCTGCGCCATGAGCTCTACCAGGCCTATGCCACCCGCGCCTCCGACCAGGGGCCGGATGCAGGCCGGTGGGACAACAGCAAGATTATGGAAGAGCTGCTGGCACTGCGTCACGAACTGGCCAACCTGCTCGGCTTCGATAACTATGCCGAGCGCTCACTGGCCACCAAAATGGCCCGCTCCACCGATGAGGTGATCGGCTTTCTCACGGATCTGGCACAACGCTCCCACGCCCAGGCAGAGCAGGAGCTGGATGAGCTGCGCAGCTTCGCCAAAGAGGCTCACGCCGTGGAGCAGCTGGAGGCCTGGGACATCGGCTACTACTCCGAAAAGCTGCGCCAGCAGCGCTATGCCTTCACCCAGGAGGAGTTGAAACCCTACTTCCCCGAAAGCCGCGTCATCCCCGGCCTGTTTGCTGTGGTAAAGCGGCTCTTTGGCATCCAGATCCACGAGGTGAAGGGGGTCGACTGCTGGCACCCCGATGTGCGCTTTTTTGAGATCAGGGATCGGGATGGGGAGCTGCGCGGCCAGTTCTATCTTGACCTCTACGCCCGTCGCAACAAGCGCGGTGGCGCCTGGATGGATGACTATGTGGGGCGCATGGTCACCCCCAACAGGCAGCAGAACCCGGTCGCCTACCTCACCTGCAACTTCTCACCGCCGGTGGGTGACCAGCCGGCACTCTTCACCCACAGCGAGGTAGAGACCCTGTTCCACGAATTTGGCCACGGCCTGCACCACCTGCTGACCCGCGTCGACTATCGCGCTGTCTCCGGCATCAACGGTGTCGCCTGGGATGCCGTGGAGCTGCCCAGCCAGTTTCTGGAGAACTGGTGCTGGGAGCGGGAGGCGCTGAACCTGATCTCCGGCCATGTCGAGAGCGGTGAGCCGCTGCCTGATGCGCTCTATCAGAAGATGTACAGCGCCAGGAACTTCCAGTCTGCCATGCAGATGGTGCGCCAGCTGGAGTTCAGCCTGTTCGACTTCCGCATCCACCTGGAGTATGCCCCGGAAAAGGGTGGGCGCATCTATGAGATTCTGGAACAGGTCCGGGAGCAGGTTGCGGTGATCAAACCACCCGCCTTCAACCGGTTTGCCCACGGCTTTTCGCACATCTTCGCCGGGGGGTATGGCGCAGGCTACTACAGCTACAAGTGGGCTGAGGTGCTCTCTGCTGACGCCTTCTCCCTGTTTGAAGAGAATGGTATCTTTGATGCCGCCAGCGGAGAGTCCTTTCTGCGCAATATCCTGGAAAAGGGCGGCGCACAGGATGCAGCCGATCTGTTCATCGCTTTTCGGGGCAGGCCGCCCAGGGTGGATGCGCTGCTGCGCCACTGTGGTATCACCGGATAATCCTGATGTTACAAAAATCTCACCTTATTGCGGGGCTGTTGCTGCTGCTACTCTCATCACCGCTTTCAGCCGCCTATATCACGGACAAGCTGCTGGCCGGGGTGTATGAAAAGCCGCAGGCCAGCGCCAACCCCCTCCAGGTTCTGCCGAGTGGTACGCCGGTGGAGCTGCTGAAAACAGCGGGAAACTTCACCCGGATACGCCTGCCCAACCGTAGCGAGGGGTGGGTCGAGAGCCGCTTCATCTCTGAAGAGAGGCCCGCCCAGGTGATGCTGCTGGAGCTACAGGCCACAGCGGGCGAGCTGCGCCACAAGCTGCAACAGGCAGAGGCCGCGCTGGAGCAGCGCAACAAAACATCCCCGGACCGAACCGCAACAGAGAAAAGGCTGGCCGAGGCAGAGCAGCAGGTCAACCGGCTGACCCAGTCGCTGTATGAGGCTGAGTCCAGACTGGCCGACAAGCAGCGCCTGTCGGCACTGCCACTCTGGCTGCTGCCCGCAGCGGGGCTGCTGCTCCTGCTCGGCTTTATCAGCGGTATCGTCTTTCGAAACTATCGCCTGCGCAAGCGCCTTGGCGGGCTCAGGCTCTGATCACCAACACAGGTTCAACCATGTCACAACTCAAATTAGGCATTCCCAAAGGGAGCCTGGAAAAGGCCACCCTCTCACTTTTTGCACAGGCCGGGTGGGAGATACAGCTGCGCTCGCGCAACTACTTTCCCAGCATCAACGACCCCGAGATCAGCTGTGCCCTGGTGCGCTCTCAGGAGATGGCCCCCTATGTCGCCAACGGCACCCTCGATCTGGGGCTGACCGGCCACGACTGGATACTGGAGACCGAGGCCGATGTGGTCGAGATCAGCGAGCTGGTCTACTCCAAAAGCTCGGATCAGCCCTGCCGCTGGGTGCTGGTGGTGCCGCAGGACTCCCCGATCCAGTCGGTTGAGGATCTGCAAGGCAAGAAGATCTCCACCGAGCTGGTGGGCTTTACCAGGCGCTATCTGGCCGAGCGCGGCATCGATGCCGAGGTGGAGTTCTCCTGGGGTGCGACCGAGGCCAAGGTGGTTGAGGGGCTGGTCGATGCGGTGGTCGAGATCACCGAGACCGGCAGCACCATCAAGGCGCACGGGCTGCGCATTGTCTGCGACCTGCTGCACACCGAGACACGCCTTATCACCAACCAGGCGGCGCTGGCCGACCCGGCAAAAAAGGCGAAGATCGAACAGATTGCGCTGATGCTGCAATCGGCGCTGATGGCGCGGCGCAAGGTGGCGCTGAAGCTGAATGCACCGCAGGAGAGGCTGGAGGAGATCGTCGCCATCCTGCCCAGCCTGCATGCACCGACCGTCAGCCATCTGTACGATCAGCAGTGGCTGGCGATCGAGACCGTGGTTGACAGCGGCATTACACGCAGCCTGATCCCTCAGCTCAAGGCGCTGGGTGCAGAGGGCATCCTGGAGTACGAACTGCGCAAGATGGCCTGACCCTTCAACCTGGAAAAATCCTGTAGATTGAGTGCATTAGACGTTTAAAGCAGGCTCAACTGATTTTTCCAGGTTCAATCTATCACCATACTCTATCTTCTCCCATGATCAATACCGCCGCACTACAACAACGCTTTATCGCCATCCGCGAGAACAAAACCTTTGAGACCTTTGTTATCGCCATCATTGTCATATCTGCCCTGGTGATTGGCGCCAAAACCTATGCCATCAACCCCCAGATTGCCTTTATCTTCAGGGTTCTGGATACCGGCATCACCCTCATCTTTCTGGCTGAAATCATCATCCGCATGATTGCCGACCACAGCTTCAAAAAATTCTTCAGCAAAGGGTGGAATATCTTTGACTTCATCATCGTCACCGCCAGCCTGATCCCGGTGGATGAGTCCGAGATGGCGCTGCTGGGGCGGCTGCTGCGCATCTTTCGCGTGCTGCGTCTGGTCTCTATCATCCCTGAGCTGCGGGTGCTGCTGAACGCCTTTGTCAAGGCCATCCCCCGCATGGGTTATGTCTCGCTGCTGATGTTTATCTTCTTTTACATCTATGCCGCGATGGGCAGCATCTTCTTCGGCAATATCAATACCGAGCTGTGGGGCAACATCACCATCTCCATGCTGACACTGTTCCGGGTGGCGACCTTCGAGGATTGGACCGATGTGATGTATGAGACGATGGAGGTCTACCCCTTTAGCTGGATCTTCTATCTGACCTTTATATTTATCGTCGCCTTCGTTTTTCTGAATATGATGATTGGTATCGTGCTTGAGGTATTGCAGCGCGAGCATGAGCAGTTCGACCGTGAGAGCGGTGAAGGCGAGGCGGGAGAGGTGCACTGGATTCGAGAGCATACAGAGCAGATGGAGCAGCGGCTGGAGAGAATGGAGGCACTGCTGATCAATCTGCAGGAGAGCCGGCAGAACGGTGAAAAGCGGCCGCCAGATCGACCCTGAACAGCTATACTTGGCTGTTACCATAGCATCAAAATCGGGGAGCCTGGGTATGATACGCAGCAATCACACTGGAATCGCCATGCTGTTGAGCGCGCTGCTGATCAGTAATATCAGCATTGCAGCCTCCTGCTATGAGCGCTCACCCAACCTTATCTCGCAGGGTGATCAATATTATGATCTGGATGTTGTGCCGCTAACGCCCAAAGAGAGAAAGGCCATCATCGCGATAGCAAAAAAAATGGTCGGCCACTGGAGAGGCAAAGGCACACTGTTTCAATGCATAGGGCCGGATGACAATCCCGTGGTTGAAAACAGAACGCTCAGCCTCACTGCAAACATGGCTATCGACGCATCTGGCGCACTACAGATCACCACAGAAAAATATATCAAGGAAGATAATATGAGGTTTACTGATAACCTGGTGCTCTTCAGCAATCTGGCGGAGCAGTCGGCATCCATCATACCCGATGGCTTTGAGGTAATAGAGAAGTTCCGCTCAAAGACAAACGAGAAGTATCGGCCCCTTACCGAGATAATACACAGCGTAACGTATGGTCAATCAAACCTGACTTACAGGCTCAGCAGATACATCAATGGCTACCTGGCTATAGAAGAGCGCTGGGAGCTGATACGCAATTGATGCTTTAACCCGACAGGATTTTTTTGTAGTTGGTATAGAGCGGGTTCTCCTCTGGAAAGTAGGCCAGTATCGTTTGGGCATAGCGATCAAAAGGGTTGCTGATGGCATCGATACGACGGCTCTCTGCTGATGAGAGGTCGTGGGTATTAAAGCGAATGGTAAAAGGAACAGGATAGTCCGTGCCAAACAGCAGTTTGTGGTGAATCTCCTGCTGTTGTGACAGATGCCGAAGCGCCCTGGCCCGGAGCGGTACAAGTATGGCAGAGATGTCGGCATACAGATTGGCGTAACTTTGCAGCATGCCCAGCAGGGTGAAATAGTCCTCATCAAAGGTTTTGGGGTTTCTGCTCAGGTTTCGCCAAAAACGCAGCTTGTGACTGATGCGCCCCAGCCCCATGTGTGCGGCAATCACGGTCAGCCCCGTCTCCAGCGGCAGCCTGAGCATATCGGCTCTCTCATAGCGCACATCAGAATCAATACTGTATTCGCTACCTATATGTATGATCAGTGGCAGGTCGTGTGATTTCAGTTTTTCATAATAGGGAACAAAGCATCGGTCATTGAGATCAACCCGCCAGTAGTTCTGTAGAAATTTTGCCCCCCGGCAGCCTTGCCCAACATATTCATCAATAAGATCCAGCGCATTGCGCCGCCGCGGATTGATCGACATAAAGGGGATGAACAGATTCGGGTAGCGGGCTGCAACCTCAACCACACTGCGGGTCATTGCGCAGATGGTGCTGTCTCTGTCAATCTCTCTGCCCGCTCTGTCCAGGCGGCTGTCCACGCCAAAGATGCAGGCCCTCTCCAGATATTCAGACTGGGCGATATTTTTTGCCATGGATGTGACAAAGGTGCCATAAGGGTCACGCTGCAATTGCGCCGGATCAACCCCCAGTTTTTTGGCAAAAAAACGGATGGTGATTTTGTCATACAGGCGATCGAATCTGACATCCGGGTTCAGAAGGTGACTGTGGATATCCACAGTGCGCATTACCGGGCCTCCTGTGCAATCTGCCTGGCCCGGCCAAAGTCACTTTTCCCGCTGCCGAGTTTGGGAATCTCATCTACTTTCAGCAGCATTGCAGGGCGCATGAGCGGGCTGAGTTCCGATTGCTCAATCAGCGCCTTGATCTCATCGCTCGCCACCTCACCTGCCACCAGCAGTACAATCTTTTCACCTCGCGTTCCGTCGGGAATTTGGGTTGCCAGTATCTCCACCCCTTCCGGCAGCTGTTTGCTGATGGCGGTCTCAACGGCTCCGAGGCTGACCATCTCTCCGCCTATCTTTGCAAAGCGGGAGTAGCGATCCACGATTACCAAAAAGCCATCCCTGTCCAGATGCCCTTTATCGCCCGTTTTGTACCAGCGCCTGCCATCCAGCTCAATAACAGCCTCTCTGGTTCTCTCTGGATCATTGAGGTAGCCCAGCATGATCTGGGTGCCACCAAACAGAATGAGTCCATCTTCACCAACTGGACAGGTTTCCAGTGTCAGCGGGTCAACGATGCGAAAGCTGCCACCGGGCAGTGGCATGCCAACGGTTCCCGGCTTGTTGCCAAGCTGTATCGACCAGTCATCCGGGGCGATCCGGTCAGGTACGTTGACGCTGGCAACCGGGGTGGTTTCCGTTGCGCCATAGCCTTCGTAGATCTCTTTGTTGAACTTTAATTTGAAGCCATCCCGCACCTCGGGGTTGAGTCGCTCTGCACCGGCGATGACCAGCCGCAGGGAGTCCAGCATCAATGGATGGATGTGGCTGTTGCGGTTAAACAGCCGCAAAAAGGTAGAGGTTCCACAAAATATCGTCGCACTGTTTTTAGCCACGGCCTTTGATATCGCCAGCGCATCGGTTGGGTCGGGGTGCAGAATGGCCGGTATCCCCTCAACCAGCGGCATCAGCCCGGTCACCGTAAGGCCAAAGGCATGGAACAGGGGCAGCGTGGCCATGACCACATCGTCATCCCGTCTGTCCAGCACATCCGATACCTGTTTGATATTGGCCATGATGTTGCGGTGACTCAGCATGATGCCTTTGGGGCTGCCTTCGCTGCCACTCGAGAAGAGGATGGCGGCAGGCTGTTCAATATCGCACCGCACTCCAAACAGCCGATAGAGCAGCCCGGCGGGCAGGATGGCCGACAGGGTCATGTATGAGATTTTGCGGGTGGTGCTGATCTCATCCTTCATATCCTCCAGATAGTGCACCGCTACCCCGCTGAGCAGCTCATCCAGCTCCATGCCGCGCTGCTGTAGCTTTTTAAGCAAGCGCCTGGAGCTGTAGATGCTCTTGATCTCTGCGGCATCGATTGCGGCAAGCAGTGCCTGCGGGTTGGCCGTGTAGTTCAGATTGACCCCGGTTTTTCCCAGCAGCAGGGTGGCCATGTTGATGATCAGGCCTGCCATGCTGGTGGGCAACAGCAGGCCGATATTCTGCTCTGGGCTGCGCCCCTGGATCAGGCGTGAAAAGGCGAGGACAGCGGTCAGCACGCCATAACCAGAGAGCACAGCAGCGGAGCCTGTCTCTGCGATAGCGCTATTGCGCCCCACCTGTCTGGCGGTGCGTATCCAGGCCAGCGGGATGGGGTCGAGGGTTTTGGTGTACTCATCCCAGGCGTCGATGGAGAGATCAAACAGATGCTGCTTCAGCTCATGCGCAGCTGTATGCATAGCCAGTGGCCTGCCAAAGGCCACGATGACATCCCGCCGCCTGCGGCTGCTGCGGTTCTCTTGCAGTTTTTCACTGGAGCGTGAGAAGCGGCTGCCCCAAAGCCCTCGCAGATAGAAGGGCAGAATAACCCCGTCGACCCCCTCCACTGTACGCTCATAACCGGGCTTAAGGGTGCCGAGCTGGCCGTTGCGGCTGATGGATCCTTCGGGGAAGAGACAGACGGCCTCGCCTTTTTTCAGCAGCTCATTGATCTGTTTGAGTGCGGCCTTGCTGTGTCCGGCGGCAATGGGCACCACCCCGAAGGCATCCAAAAACCATTTTAGATACCAGCGCTGGTAGATTCCACGGTGCATCACAAAGCGTACCGGGCGTGGGCAGGCAATCTGGATAATGGCCCAGTCGAGCCAGCTGATGTGGTTTCCCAGCATCAGCACAGCGCCCTGACCGGGCAGATTGTTAAACCCCAAAACCTGGATATTGTAGCGGCTGCTGATGATGCTGCGGATGAGGAATCGCACCAGCGATTGCGGCAGCTGACAGACCGTATAGCAGGCACCGATCACACCAACAACAGCCAGCAGGTAGAAGAGCCCCACACTGCTGAGACCGTAGATGGCAAAGAGCACTGTCAGGCTTAAAAAGCCAAGCATGACAACATTCTGCACCCAGTTGTTGCCTGCCAGTATCACCCCCAGCTGCTCATCCCTGGCATGAAACTGGATCAGGGCATTGAGTGGCACAATGAAGATGCCGCCCGCCGTGCCCAGCCCGATAAAAAGCAGCCCCAGCAGGATGGCCGATGTGGCATGCGGGATCAATAACAGTGCTGTAACAATACCCAGCGCACCAAGCGGAATCAGGCCGGTTTCGATATGCCCGCGTGATGCGCTGCCTGCCAGCACGGAACCCAGAATAATGCCCAGGCCATTACAGGCCAGAAGCCCCTGGATGACAACCGTGTTGGTCTCACCCAATGTCTCTTTGGCAAAGGCCGGGAAGGCGGCCAGCACCACCTGGGCGATGCCCCAGAAGAGTGAGAGCCCGATGATTGAGAGCCAGATCACCCGGTTTGCCATGAGGCGGCCAAAGTTATCTCGAAGATAGTGGCCGGTTGTATACTGCTTAAAATCGAAGCGAAGCCCTGGCTGTTCCAGCCCGCCGGATGGCAGCAGCAGGGTCGCCCCAAACTCCAACAGGGCGCAACCCACCAGCAGCCAGCCAATGGGGGCAAAGGCCTGAATCAGCTCGGCCTCATTGCTGTAGGGAACGCCGGCCAGATGGTGCTCAAACAATATGGAGAAGAGAAATATGCCCGAAAGGATGGCGGTGATCGTCAGTGCCTGCACCAAGGCATTGGCGGCGGTCAACTGCCCCTTGCCTGCCAGCTCTTTGATATAGCCATATTTTGCCGGGGAGTAAAAGGCGCTCTGCACCGCCAGCAGAAAGGTCATGGCAAAGGCAAACTGGAACCAGCCATTATAGTAAGAGAGTGTGATCAGTAGTGTCAGCGCCACCGCACATGCCGCGGAGATCTTCATAATCAGCGGCTTGCGGTAACGGTCAGAAAAAAACCCGGCCGGACTAAAGAGCAGCACAAACGGGAGCAGGATCAATCCGTTTACAACGGCTGTCAGTATGATCTGGAACTGGCCATCGTAGATCTTGAAGATGGTGTTCTGGATCAAAACCTTATGCCCCAGATCAACAAAGGCATTCAGGAAGATAATCAGGATAAAGGGGATAAATCCTTTGATTTTTAGCAGCTTACCCACTATTTATTGCCCATTTCATCAATTGATAATGGTATCGTATCTCAATACATTACAGTCATCCTGGAAAAGGCAGTTGCGCCGTAGCGAGAACCCCTAATACGCCACTACGGTTCCTTTAATGCCCTGCCTTTTTTGCAGCTGCGCCAAAACCTCTTTTGCCGCATGCCGGGTTTTTTCCGGGCCAACATAGACGCGGCTCATGGCATGGCCATCAACCTCCTCTGTCTCAATGAAAGAGGCAAAGCCCGCACTTTGCAGCCGGTCTCTCAAACGGGTGGCCTTTTCACTGTCACTAAAATCTTCCAATTGAATGGCCCAGGCGCTATGCAGAGCGCCTGTCGATGTAAACGTGGTCGCCTTTTTTAACTTCAGCGTGGTTATCTGTGGCACCACCGCTTTGACTCTGGAGCTGCCGTTTTTTACCGTGCCTATTGATGTGCGCTCCTCCAGTTTTAACAGTGCGGGGGTTTTTTTTCTGGCCATCTCATTGACTGCCGGATCGGCCCCGGACAGCTGAGCCGGGGCTTTTACCCCCGTAGTTACAGCAGCCGCCTTTGTTGTGATGGGTCTGGCCTCTTCAACCGGCACAATCTTTGACCGGTAGGATGAGCGCTTAACCTCAGCGGTCTGTTTGAGTGGGGGTTTTTGTGGCGCATCCATCAGCAGCAGCGCGCCAACCATAGAGAAAACAGCGATCCCGAGCACGCCTGCCGCTATGCCCTTTCCGGTCCAGGTGCCCATCAGATCTCTCTCAGGCCATCCGAGGGCTGGATGCGTGCGGCCCGGAAACCACCAAGCGCTGCGGCCAGAACAGCTGCGCCAACGGTAAATGCCAGGGCGATCTCAAAATGTATCGGCAGCAGCCGGCAGATGGGGCTGTCATCCTCTGCCTGGGTGATCAGCATGCGGTTGATGCTGGCCTCCACGCCCAGGTAGATCAGGCTGGCCAACAGCCAGCCCAGCACCCCGGTCAGCAGCGCTTGCAGCACCGGGAACCAGACAATATCCGATGTGCGGAACCCCACCAGCCGCAACACGCTCAGCTCCCTCTTTTTTCGATCCACATTGGCCCACAGATTGGCTCCCAGCGAGAGGGAGAAGCCGGTCAGGCCAATAATGGCAACAAACCAGAAGACGGCGCTCAATCGCTGCTCCATGGTCTGCACAATGTCGATGTCGGCAGCGCGGGTTCGCACCTCGATGCCACTGGCGGCCAGACCATCGCGCAGTGCGGCAACGTGGTCGATGGTGCTGGCATAGAGCCGGAAGCCGGGGAAGCTGCGCTCGTCCGCAAGCGGCGGATCACCCTGCCAGCCCAGCGGCGGGACAGCACGGCCATCGAGAAAATCCTCTGTGGCGACAACAAGATCCAGCGGCACAAAGGCACCATCGCGTGCAAATGCGGCAAGGGGCGTGATGCCGACCACGGTCAGCTCAACATGCACCCGCTCGCTCTGGCCGTTGTGGCGGCGGTTCAGGCTGCCATCGACCCGGTCACCCACGCCAACCTTGAGTTTTCTGGCAGCAGGTTCAGAGAGCACAATCTGCCGTAGCCCGGTGGGTACAGTGATGTTGTTGTGAAACAGCGGCTCGCCGGCTGCGGTTGGAATCAGCTCCGTGGGGATGATGCGCGGGGCGCTGCTGCTTTTGAGCTGCATGGTGGCGGCCAGGCTTCGGGTGCGCGGGATGACGAAGGCCACCTCGGGTTTGGCCCGCACGGTGCGAAACCATGCCGGGTCATAGTGGCCGCTCCCCACCGGGCGGATCTCCCGGTTGCGCGGGTCTTCGATCAGCTGCTCCATCATGCTGCCGATGATGCCGAACTTGAGGGCGAAGAGGATCATCATGGGCGCCAGCACGGCGGCCAGCGCCAGGATGAAGCAGCTGGAGATCTGCCACTCGTAAAAATAGTCGGTCAGCGCCAGTCTGAAGATGTTGCGCATCTTTCGGATGGGGCTGCTCATCCTGTAACCCTGGTTTCGGTCACGGTGCCGGCGCTGTTCTGGCTGGTGCGGTGCGCCAGCCGGCGCAGCCCCAGCTGTTTGATGTGACCCCAGTCGTGGCTGGCGATAATGACGGTGATGCGCATCTCCTCCACCAGCTCGACAAACAGCGCCATGATCCTGCGGGCGGCGATGGGGTCGAGCGAGGCGGTGGGTTCATCTGCAATGACAATGGAGGGGTGGTGCGCCAGCGCCCGGCCGATGGCGACTCGCTGCCGCTCTCCGGTCGACAGCAGCTCGGGGCGTTTGCCGAGATGGCGCTCGATCCCCAGGTTTTTTGCCAGCTCCTCGACCGAGCCATCGTCCGGCATCCCCAGCAGCTGGCGCGAGAGGTTGATGTTGTCGCGCACGGTCAGATAGGGGAGCAGCCCGCCGGTCTGCATGACGTAGCCGATGCGGTGCTTGCGCAAATCACCCATAAAGTTGAGATCCCGCTGCGACCAGGCCTTTGCCACATCGAGAGGCGGCGCCTCCTTTTCCGGGCGGAAGCGGAATGCGCCGACCCCGGTGGGGCGCAGGATCATTGCCAGAATATCCAGCAGGGTGCTTTTGCCGCAGCCGCTGTGGCCGATCAGCGCGATCTTTTCGCCCAGGGAGATCTGCAGGCTGGGAACGGTGAGGCGAAACTCGACCCCTTCTGCCATGCGGGTCATCACCAGATCGCGCAGGTGATAGATGAGCACCTGTTCGTCTCCGGTCAGGCTTCCACTCGGTATCTGGGTGGCCGCATACTTCAGGGCAGCATCTCCAGGGCGACGGGGAAGACGGAGTCGCCGGTTATCGGGCCGCCATCCAGTGAGATCCAGAGGTCGGTGTGGTCGTGCAGCGCCTGATAGTAGCTGATCTTGCGCTCCAGCCGGTGGGTGAATTTTAGCTGGCGCCTGGCGGGCCAGTCTGCCCAGTTCTCCAGTGAGAGGTTCATCACCTCGCCGGTGTAGGGCAGATCTTCAATGTATTCACGCATGTAGCCCAGGTCGGCCAGATTGCTGCCAGCCGCGCTGGTGGCGCTGGTGCTGCCCTGCATCTCGCCGGGGTCGCGGCTCAGCGTGGCAGAGAGGCTCTTCAGGTCATTGAGAAAGTTGCGCGGTGAGAGCAGCCCGTCCTCGGCGGCAATCAACACCTGCTTCAGCACATATTGCAGATCGCTCAGCTGGTTGCGTGTCAGCAGCACGCGCACATCCAGCGTTGAGCGCGCTGGGTTTTGAAAATCACGATCCACCAGCCAGGCGTCGAAGACCTCTGGCACGGCCCCGCCCTGGCTGCCTTGCAGGTAGCGCATGCGCAGGGCGTAGCCCAGCTTTGCCACCTTCTGCTGGAACTCGGCCAGCTGGTTGTCCACTGCTGCCGGCGCTTCATTCAGCAGTGGCTCCGGGGCAAGCTCCGGCTCGGGTCTGGGCGCCCTGGCCCGCTCCATCTCGACCACGGAGCGCACCTGCCTGGTGATCTGCGAGGCCAGCGCATCCAGCACCCGGCCAAACTCCTGCACCCGGCCCATCTTGACGCCGTAGTAGAAGTCGCCAATGCCGGGATATTGGGAGATGGCCCGGTACTGCCGGGCAGCAGCGGCATGGTTGGGGCGGCCTATGGGGGTTCGCAGGTGCAGCACCCAGATGGAGACCCCCTTCTCCAGCGCCAGCGCCCTCAGCTCATCCTCACTCAGCCCGGTGCTGCTGAGCGGGTCATCAGCAGAGCGCGCCCCCGCATCGGTGATCAGCACCACGTAGCGCGCGGCATAATCGCCGCTCTCCAGCTCATTGATGGCGCGCTTGATGCCGGCGTAGGCATCCTCGATAAAGTCCTGGCTTGAGACCTTTGCCGGGGTGAGGGCTGCGGCACCCTGAAAGAAGGCGCTGGCGTCTGTCCCCTCTTTGAGCGGGACGAAGGTGCGTGCAAGATACTCCAGGTCGGGCGAGGCGCCGAGGTTGTCCCGATAGGCGACCAGGCCGAAGCTGACCTCATCCTTTAGCCCGGCCTGGTCGATGGCGCGGTAGACCTTGCGCACCGCCTCGCGGGTGCGGTCGATATAGGGCCCCATCGAGTTGGTGGCGTCGGTGACAAAGACCAGGCCGGAGCGAAAGCGCCTGGCTCTTTGTGGCGGCCTCTTTTCGGGGGTGGCGGCGCTCTGCTCCACCGGCTTTTGCGCCGCAGGGGGTGGCGCCTCCTTCAGTGGCACAGTGGTGACCTGTAGCATCATTGCCTGTTCGCTGCCCAGGTAGATATCCTCATGCTGCTGGATAGGCACCAGATAGAAATCCTCCTGAATATCGACATGGCGTTCGGGCTGGATGGCGATGACGGGTGAATCCTTGTCCAGTGTCCCGGCTACTGCCCGTTGGTAGAGCTGCTGGTAGGCCGCCTGGTCATTGGATTGAATCAGCTTTTTCAGCCCCTCCCGATCCTTGAACAGCAGCACCCGGTTCTGCGTGGCCGGGTTGCGGAAGGCCACGGTAAGCACCTGATTCCAGGGGATCAGCTGCTTTTTCTTCACCCACCCCTGGGTGTTGCCGTGGCTGTCGGTGCCGACCTTGATCCACTTCTCGGTGCCAATCTGGCGCTCACCGTAGAGATAGAAGACGCTGAAGGGTTTGATCTCGCGCAGCGCATGGGCGGAGCCTGCCGAGATGTGCAGCATGGCCCCCGGCCTTGCCAGAACGCGCTGGTAGAGCGTGCTCTTGCCCGGCATCAATAGCGGCTTCTGCCGCTCGGCCCAGGCGGGCAGGGTTCCGCCGAAGAGTATCATCAGGGTCAATGCCGCAGTGAGCGCTGTTCGTCTATCGGTCATGATCCGCTCCCCCCTATTGCCACTGTAGATACAGCTGTTTTGCCTCTCTGTCACCAGCCGCTGCCAGCTGCTCCACCTGGGCGCGGAAGCTGTTCAGCGCTCTCTGGGCAGAGGGCTGGCCACCTCTGGCCGCCTGCCGGTACCACTTATAGGCCTGCACCAGGTCGGGCTGATCCAGTATGCTCTCCTGCGCTGAGTGATAGGCCGGGTCATGCATCTTTGCCAACACCTGTGCCGCACGGCTCTCTCCCCGCCTGGCGGCAAAGAAGTAGAGCAGGTAGGCATCTGCCTGCATCCCCTTTGCTCTGAACCCATCGGCTGACTCCATAATCCGTTTCAGGTCGGCCGGCCCTTTTTTCGCCCTGACTCCGGCAATCAGCGCCCTGGCCAAATCGCCGGGCTTCTCTCTGGGCTGTATGGCCGACCGGGCCTCTGACGGAGTGGCAACCGGGGCTTTGGCCTGCGGCGCTGATTCCGATGCAGGGGTGGGCTGGATAACGCTGGATGCCGGGGCGGCCCCTTCCGGCATGTTGATGATCCTGGCAGACTCGTTGTCGGAAAAGAGGTAGAAGCCAACGACCCCAGCCAGCGTCAGCATTACGATAATCTTGGGAAGAGGGCTCGCTTTTCTCTTTTTCGGGGCAGCCTCTCTGTAGAGGTCGTTCTGCAAGCCATTATCGGCCATATTCATGTCATTACCTTTCAAGTAGGAAGAGAGTGTTGACTGCTCTCCAGCCAGAGCGGGTTGGATTTTACACCAATAACGGTATGGGGAGATAAGGCCTAATGCTGGTTGCCGGCCTTGGTTTCATTCACCTCAGGGCCTAGCAGGATAGCTATCCAGCGGGTCTCTTCGCTGCTGTCCAGTGCTATCTTGAGGGTCATGGTCAGTGGCACGGAGAGGAACATCCCTACCGGGCCAAGCACCCAGCCCCAAAATACCAGTGAGAGGAAGACCACCAGGGTTGACAGCCCCAGGCCACGCCCCATGAAGCGGGGTTCGATGACATTGCCCACCAGGCTGTTCACCACCAGATAGCCAAGGCCAGACCAGAGCGCCGCACCGGGGCCAAGCTGAACCAGTGCCAGCAGCAGCGCCGGGATGGCGGCGATAATGGAGCCGATATTGGGCACATAGTTGAGCAGAAAGGCCAGCGTGCCCCAGAGTACGGGGTAGTCGACGCCGACCGCCCAGAGCCAGGCGGCAACCACCATGCCCGTCAGCAGGCTGGTGCCGGTCTTGATCGCCATGTAGCGTTTGATATTGTCGATAAACCGCTCAAGCTGGCCGAAGGAGCGCTCCGGGTTATCGAAGATCAGGTGCAGCTTGGTTGGAAAACTGGAGGCCTCAAGCAGAATAAAGATGACGGTAAGCAGGATCAGAAAGGCATTGGTGAGCAGCCCGCCAAGGGTATTCAGCCCTTGCGCCGCCATCTTCATCGCCTTGGCCGGATCGAGCAGGCTGTTGACCACCTCGCGGGAGACCTCGATGCCCATCCCGGCCAGCCAGCTCAGGAGGTTTGCCGTCTGCACATCGAGTTTGACCTGATAGGTGGGCAGCTGTGCAGAGAAGTCATCCACCGCACTGCCCACCAGTGCCCCCATCAGCATGCCGACGCCCACCACGCTGCCAACGACCAGCGTAAGCGCCACCCCTTTCGGGATGTGCCGGTGTTGCAGGAAGACCAGCGGCGGCATGGCAATG
This sequence comes from Gammaproteobacteria bacterium, assembly GCA_015490795.1. Taxonomy (GTDB): domain Bacteria; phylum Pseudomonadota; class Gammaproteobacteria; order Chromatiales; family Chromatiaceae; genus WFXD01. Next base: position 22,770 of record WFXD01000095.1, on the reverse strand, counting down.
ATGGCGATAAAGGCGGAGAGCAGAAAAGGCACCAGCAGGGATTGCGCCTCGCGCAGGCCCGCCACCAGGATCACAAAGGCAGCGGCAGTGACCATAAAGGTGGCCGACGAGGGGAATTTTTGCGGATGGCGCATCCGTGCTGACCTATTGGCTCGGTGGCATGGCCCGCATCCTGGGCCGAACCACAAAAGCCGGAATATCGCTGATCAGATACCAGCGCTTTGCCTGGCTGTCATACTCCCACAGCTGGTGGTCTGTAAGGCTCTTCTCCTGCTGCCGGTCCTTCTCGACATAGTTGATAAGCGCCACCTGCGTTGCGGTATTGCTCTTTGGATTGCTGACCGCTGGCGCCAGAACCTCGTAGCGGGTCACCTTGATATTCTCCAGCCCCTGGGGGATTCCAATCTCCTTGACCCGCTCAGGGCGCATCAGGTTGTAGGCATGGCGGATATAGCTCCAGCGTATAGCGGTTTCATACGCATGCAGCACCTTTTCGAGTGATGCCTGCCGGTTTTTGGACTCAATGGTCTGGCAGCCCGCAAGCAACATGGCCACCAAAAGCAGGGTGAGATGACGGACAAAAGAGCTTGACATTGGTATTTCCCGGTTAAGAGAAGGAGTATGGCGCATGTTATGGCACCCATCCGGGGCGGCGTCAAGCAGAGCGGGGGTTTCACCCTGCAATCGCCTATTAGATCACAGAAGCACCCTGCATCCTGCTATCATGTCCCTTTTTATCAAACCCAAATTCAAAAAGCCGCGCCAGAACCATGAGTGATGACCAGGAACCCGTAGTCGATATCCAGATAGGAAACAGCCGCATCACCCTGTTGGGTACCGCCCATGTTTCACGCGCCAGCGCAGAGAAGGTCAGGGAGCTGCTGGCTACGGATGAGTATGATGCTGTGGCGGTCGAGCTGTGCCCCAGCCGCTTTAACTCGCTGATTGATCCCGACTCACTCGCCCGCATGGATCTGTTCCGGGTCATGCGCGAGAAGAAGGTGCTGATGGTGATTGCCAGTCTGGCGCTGGGCGCCTTTCAGCAGCGCATGGCCGAGCAGCTTGGTATTGAGCCGGGGGCCGAGCAGCGCGCGGCGATCAAGGCGGCACAGGATAGCCACCGCCCGATACTGCTGATCGACCGGGAGATCGGCGTCACCCTCAAACGGGTCTCTCACAATGTCCCCTGGTGGCAGCGGTTTGCACTCTTCAGCGGGCTGATTGCCAGCGTCATCTCCCACGAAAAGGTCTCTGAGGAGGAGATCGAGCGCCTCAAACAGGGGGATATCCTGGAGACCACCTTTGCCCAGTTTGCCGATGAGCAGGAGGCGCTCTACCTGCCGCTGATCGACGAGCGGGATCAATACATGGCCGCTCGCCTGCTGGAAGAGGTGCTGCGCAACGGGCATGAGAATGTGCTGGCGGTTGTCGGTGCGGGGCATCTCAAGGGAATCCAGGGCTATCTGGAGGCCGGGATCGTCCACCCCGCTGAAGAGATCGAAAGGCTGGAGCAGATGCCTGAACCAAGCCGCTGGCCCAAGCTGATCCCCTGGCTTATCGTGGCGCTGATCCTGGTCGGCTTCGGCATCGGCTTCTCGCGCAGCCCGGAGCTGGGCTGGCAGCTTGTCTCCGACTGGGTGCTGATCAACGGTGGCCTCTCGGCCCTGGGCGCCATAATTGCTGCGGCCCATCCGCTGACGGTGGCGACCGCCTTCCTGGCGGCACCACTCACCTCGCTCAACCCCACCATTGGCGCCGGCATGGTGACGGCAGCGGCCGAGATCTATCTGCGCAAACCCGAGGTTGGCGATTTTACCCGGCTGCGCAAGGATACCGCGCATATCAAAGGGTGGTGGAGCAACCGGGTCTCGCGCGTGCTGCTGGTCTTTATCCTCAGTACGCTTGGCTCGGCTGTCGGCACCTATGTGGCGGGGTTTCGCATCTTTGGACGGCTGGCAGGATAGCGCCCTGGATATGTGCAATCGCCTCTTTCATGTGTTGAAAACGGTGGTCGCCCCCTTCAAAGATCAGCAGCTCCCCGGCGTCACGATAGAGATCCGCCGCCACCCGATAGTCAATCGTCTCGTCGCCCCTGTCCAGAAATAGCGTGGTCGGCAGACCGTCGTTTACCTTTTTGATCTCATAATCGCGGCTCTGCTGAATATCCTCTGCCGTTAGCCAGTAGCGCTCGCCGGTGACGAAGTTCTGGTGCTCCCCTTCGCGTTGCTGCAAAAACTCCCAGGGTTTGAGCGCCGGGTTGATCATCATCAAGTGATAAACCGGAAACTGGCGCGCCAGATACTGGCCATAAAACCCGCCCATCGAGCTGCCGATGATCATTAGTTTTGTTGTCTGGTTGATCTGCTTTCGGATCAGCTGGCTCAGCTGCGCCACCGCCTGCCGGGGTCGATGCGCCGGATAGGTGGGGCTGATAACCGGAACCGGGGCCAGCGCCTCACGCAGGGTGAGCGCCTTGCCGGCGGTGCCTGCACTGTTAAGCCCGTGGAGGTAGAGGATCATCTACAGCGCTCTGAGCCCAGAAAAATCAAACAGCTCGCTGTCTGCCAGGTGTGACGGGACAACATGCTGCATGGCGCGGAAGATGGTCTCGGTGCGGCCGGGGTACTCCTTCTCCCACTCCAGCAGCATCTGTTTGATATTCTGGCGTTGCAGGTTCTCCTGTGTGCCGCAGAGGTTGCAGGGGATAAGCGGAAACTCCCGCCGGTTGGCATAGCGGATGATCTCGTTTTCGTGGCAGTAGGCCAGCGGGCGGATCACCACCAGCTCACCATCATCGGTGCGCAGCTTGGGGGGCATCCCCTTCAGCTTGCCGCCAAAGAACATGTTCAGAAACAGCGTCTGCACCATGTCATCCCGATGGTGCCCCAGCGCCACCTTGTTGGCCCCCAGCTCTTTGGCCACCCGGTAGATCACCCCCCGGCGCAGCCGGGAGCACATGGAGCAGGTGGTCTTCCCCTCTGGCACCTTCTCTTTGACAATCGAGTAGGTATCCTCTTCGATGATGTGGTACTCAATGCCCAGTCTGCTGAGATAACCCGGCAATACATGCCCGGGAAAGAGCGGCTGCTTCTGATCCAGGTTCATGGCGATGATGCGGAAATCAATTGGCGCCCGCTTTTGCAGGTTGAGCAGAATATCCAGCATGGTGTAGGAGTCTTTGCCGCCACTGAGGCAGGCCAGTACGGTGTCGCCCTCTTCGATCATATTGAAATCACCAATGGCCTTGCCGACCTGCCGTTCCAGACGTTTTTTCAGGCGATTGAAGTTGGTCGATGTTCTCTCGGTCACTTTTTCAGGCTGCTGCATTGTCTGTCCAGGTTTGTTATCAGATTGGGGGCGGTGCCGTTTTCACGCCTTTGCCCGGATTTGTAACCCTAGGAGGCTGTAACGGTTCAGATCGTCCCTGAAATCCAGTGGTTCACCGGCAGCAGGCGCTTTAGGCAAGGCGAAAAGTATGTGCTTACAAAGGCAAATAATCATTTTTTTTATTGTAAAAATACCCGGCGTGCGGACATAAATGGCAGATTTCAGGGGTGAGCCGAACAGTTGCGACCGGATTAAACTAGAATATCTGCTAATGCACAACAACCCTGCAACAAAGGCATGAGCACAGAGAGCAGCCCCAGGCCCGGAGATCGACCAAGCATCATACTGGCAATCATGATTGCCTGGCTGACTCAGGGGGCGGCTTTTGCTGCTGACCAGCACACCTATGTGGTGGGATTTGCTCAGGATACCCTGAGCAACGACTGGCGCACCGCTCAGGTTCGAGAACTTCAACAGGCGCTGAGCCAGCATCCATCTATCCACTTCATCTACACCGATGCCCAGGGGCAGACCGCCCAGCAGATTCTGGATATTGAGAACCTGGTCATGCAGGGCATCGACCTGCTGGTCACCAGCCCGCGTGACAGCAAGGCGCTGACACCCGTTATCGCTCAGGCCTATCGCCAGGGCCTTCCGGTTATACTGCTGACCCGGCGCATCGAGAGCCAGGATTACACACTCTTTATCGGGGCAGATGATCTGGCCATTGGCCGGCAGGCCGCCCGTTATCTCCGGCAGCGGCTGGCCAACCGGGGGAGGGTCCTGATGCTGAAAGGGATTCCCACCGCCTCAACCACAATCAACCGGACACGGGGCTTCCGGGAGGAGATCTCCCGGCAGGGCGGCCTGGAGATCGTCGCCGAAAAAACCGCCAACTATCTACGCAACGATGCGATCCGCGCCATGGAGGAGGTGCTGGAGGCGGGCATTCCGTTTGACGCCATCTATGCCCAGAGTGACAGCATGGCCCATGGCGCCCGTATGGCGTTGAAACGGGCCGGGATTGACCCGCGCAGCATCCCGGTTATAGGGATCGACTATATCTCCGAGGCGCGCAGAGCCATTCGTGCCGGAGAGCAGGAGATCAGCTTCACCTACCCCACCGGCGGCCGCGAGGGGGCCGAGAATATCATCAAGATTCTGCGGGGGGAGCCGATACCGAAAGATATCGTCCTCGACTCTATCATGGTGACGCCTGACAACGTGGAGCAGCTGGAACCCCTGTTTTAGAATATGAAATTTTCACTGAAGCTCAACCATAAACTACTGCTGTTCTGGTTTGGTTCCGTTCTGCTCTCTCTTCTCCTGGTAGGTGGTATATTTGACCAGCTGGTCACCAACCTGCATAAGGATCGTGCCCAGCAGCGTATTCAGCGCGGCTTCAACACCCTCTCCGAGTGGCTGGAGAGCCGCAGAGACTACCTGCTGGAGAGCAGCAGATTTCTGGTGGAGCGCCCGGATATCGTGGCCTCCACCAGCATGATCCACAACTATCAGGATATCCAAAACTACCAGCCGCTTGTCTTTGACCCGGAAAAGCAGACGCTGGGGGAGGAGCTGGCCAGGCAGGCCCAGCGAAACGGGCTGGATCTGATTGCCATCTATGACGCAGAGCTAAGGCCGATCAGCTTCTATCTCTCCGATAAACAGGCTCAATCCGGGACAGGCTACATCTCCTACCGCAACGGCAAACCCGTCGCATTGATCACCCGGGAGCACAAGGGCGGCTACAAGCAGCTTGATGCCATACCGGCCTCTCTCGCAGAGTCCCGCCAGGCAGAGACGGAGTCACATACCTACGCCCATATACACCGGGCTGACCACGGGATCACCCTTGAGGTACATACACCCATAATGCGCCTTTACCCCGACGGCTCCCGCCAGTTTATCGGCATACTGAGAATGGCCAATGCCCTGGACCACAGCTTTGTCAAAAGCATCGCCCAGCAGACCCACCTGGCCTTCACGCTCTCGCTGAAGGATGGCATTCAGCTCGGCACAGCGTATGCCGGTGACACCCTGAATAGCCTCTGGAGCGCACCTGCTGCAAGCGCGATCAGCCAAAATAATGCCCAGTGGCGCTCCATCCCGCACAGCGACTATTTTCTAGGCACCCTGCGCTACCCGCTGGAAGATGGCGAGCAGGCTGCATTCACCTTTGGCGTGGAGAAGACAAAGCTGGCATCCGAGTTGGCGGCCTTCCGCCAGGCTGCCCTCTGGGTGCTGATACTGGCGGGCATCGGCTTTCTTCCCTTCGGGCTCTTTTTTCTGCGCCATACGGTCTCCAAGCCCATCTCCAATCTGGTCAGCCAGATTGAGGCGCTGAGGAGTGGTGACTACAACCCGTCACCCGCTATCACCCGCAAGGATGAGCTGGGGTTTCTGGCGCTCTCATTCGACACCATGGCGCAGACCATACAGCTGCGCGAGAGTGAACTTCAAAAGCTCTCCTGCGCCGTAGAGCAAAGCCCGGCTGCTGTAATAATCACCGACCCGCAAGGCACGATTGAGTATGTGAACCCCAGGTTTTGTGAAGACAGCGGCTATCAGAGCGATCAGGTCATTGGCCAGAATCCGCGCATTCTAAACTCTGGCCAGATGCCAAAAGATCTCTACCAGGACCTGTGGCAGACCATCACCGCCGGTAATAAATGGCAGGGTACGCTGCTTAACCGGAAGAAAAACGGCGACCTCTACTGGGAATTTATCTCCATATCTGCCATTAAAGCAGCGGATGGAACCATTACCCATTTTGTTTCGGTCAGCGAGGATATTACCGAGCGCAAGATAGCAGAGGAGGAGCGCCTGCGCTTTCGCATGGCGCTGGATACCTCCAGTGACTGTATCTTTCTTATCAATCCAGAGAGCATGCGTTTTGTTGATTTCAACCAGACTGTTTTGGCCTGCATGGGGTATGAGCGGGATGAGCTGCTGGGCATGGGGCCGCAGGATATTGAACCCGAGTTTTCTCGTGCCAAGCTGCAATCCCACTTTTATGAAATCATCAACACTGAGGATAAAAAAGGGGAGGCGGCAACCGTACACGAGTGCAAGGATGGCACCCAATTCCCTGTTGAGGTAAGGCTGAGCGCCCTTCAGCAGCGGGATGGAAGCTGGCTCATCATCTCACTGGCCCGCAATATAACCGAGCGCAAACAGGCCGAGAAAAAGATCGCCTATCAAGCCTATTACGATGCGCTCACCGACCTGCCCAACCGCAGGCTGCTGCATAGCCAGCTGGAGATGGAGATTGCCCGCTCCAAACGGCGGGGGCACCTGGGGGCACTGCTGTTTCTGGATCTGGATAACTTCAAGGTCATCAATGACTCCCTGGGGCACAGCGCCGGTGAAGATATATTGCGACATGTGGCGCGCTGCTTGACATCAAACCTCCGGGAAGGGGATACCGTGGCCCGTATCGGGGGAGATGAATTTGTCATTCTCCTCTCCGAAATGGGCGATGATCCTGATGCTGCGCTGAATGAGACACAGGCCATCATAAAAAAGGTGCAGAGGGTGTTAAAGACGCCATGCCATACCTGCGGCCATGCACTGATTACTACCGCCAGCATGGGTGTCACCATCTTCCCGCTGGGGAAGGAGGATGCAGACGAGATCATGCAGCAGGCGGATCTGGCCATGTACCGCGCCAAGGATCGTGGGCGCAACACCTTTCAATTCTACATGCCCGGCATGCAGGTGGCCGCCACCGAACGGCTCACCGTAGAGAACAACCTGCGTACCGCCATCCAGCAGGAGCAGCTGACGCTATATTACCAACCCCAGGTGGAGGCGGATGGCAGCATTATAGGGGCCGAGTGTCTGGTACGCTGGATCCATCCGGAAGATGGGATCATCCCGCCGGACAAATTTATCCCGATAGCTGAAGAGACCGACCTCATCCTGGAGATAGGCCGATGGGTTTTATACCGTGCCTGTACACAATTAAAAGCGTGGCAGGATGCAGAGAACGAGATGCCACTGAGGCGGCTGGCGGTCAACGTCAGCCCCAAAGAGTTTCATCAGAGTGGCTTTGTCGATCAGGTCAAAGGCATTCTGGAGGAGACAGGCGCCGATCCAAGCAGCCTGGAGCTGGAGCTGACCGAAAGCATGTTGATCAGCAATGTAGATGAGACCATCGTAAAGATGCAGACGCTGCGTGATCTTGGGGTTCATTTTTCCATAGATGATTTTGGCACCGGCTACTCCTCGCTCATCTACCTCAAAAAGCTCCCTTTGAACAAGCTCAAAATTGACCGCTCCTTTGTGCGTGATATTACCGGCGACCTCAGTAAAGCCACTATCGTGGACACCATTATCGTCATGGCAGGCAACCTCTGCCTTGAGGTTGTTGCTGAGGGGGTGGAGACAGCGGCAGAATTGGGGTACCTGTCCAACAAGGGGTGTGCAACCTACCAGGGTTACTACTTTAGCCGCCCACTGCCCGCCGACGAGTTCAACGAGCTCTTGCTAACCTGTGAAAAAACAGCAGCCAAATCAGTAAAATAACCCCTTTATCTGGCATTTCCATATTTCAGATGGCAGCGTGCATACATTATGGCGACAGATACCCGCTGCTGTTCGGCAGCCTGATGCTATGGCTTTCGATACAGCCGGCCTTTGCGGAGCAAGGGCCACCCCAGTCGCTGATATGGCAATCCAACAGCAGCTATTCAGCAAACCCAACCGTAGAGCAAAAGGGTTATTGTCACCCTGATTTTCGCAGCCGGCTTATCTCGCTGGCCACTGTTGCCGGCGTCGATATTGACAACCCGGAGCGGCTGGCTCTTTTTGGCGGCTGGCTGGAGCTTATCCAGGCTATTGACCAGGAAAACTGTACCGAGCCAGCTGCGGCGGCAGCGATCAGGGCGTGGCATACAGGCCACAGGGAGCACCCTGCCGTTATATTATTTCCTGAACTGTTTGCCCCCCCTGGGCGGCAGGGATTGAATGTGGGAATACTGCTGCCGTTGCAAGGTGAAACAGCGGCGCTCTCTCACATAATACTGGAGGGCATGAGCTCGGTTGCAGAGAGCGATGGAGTCAACATCACGGTTATCGACAGCATCGGGCTGATGCAGAGTGGCAGCTTGAAAAAAGAGAGCCGCATACCCGGTGGTTTCGATTGTATTATCGGGCCACTGGAGCGAGCGCGGGTCGAGCAGTTTGCTTTGAGCCGGCCGGCGCTGCCGGTATTGGCACTGAACTATCTGCCAATGGATACGCCCACGACGCCGCTGCTGTTTCAAATGGCGCTACGCCCGGAAGATGAGGCCTATGCCATTGCCGACCTGGCGGCTGAAGAGGGCCACAGGCAGGGGATGCTGCTCTATACCGAGGCGCATCCCTGGAGCGAACGGATGGCCGCTGCACTGCTGGATCGCTGGGAAGCGCATGGTGGTCATCTGGATGCGTATGTCATCAATGCAACACAGACCGATTTTTCTGATCTGTTGAAAGAGGCGTTGCAGCTCTCTGAATCAACGCATCGGCACAAAGAGATGGAGTCCCTGCTTGGCCACCCGGTAAGGTTCAGCCCCCGGCGACGGCAGGATATCGAGTTTATTGTCATGCTGGTTGATCAGCGACTTGGCCGCATGCTAAAGCCACAGCTTGCATTTTGGTATGCGGGCGACCTGCCGCTCTACTCCACATCGAAACTGCTGAGTGCAAATTCATTTACTGTAAACAGGGATCTGGATGGCGTGCAGCTGACCATGCCCCCCTGGATGACATTTGAGAGCAGCAGAATTGAAACCGACAGCGGAGCCACGCTTCAGCAGTCGTTACACTTTTTAGGCGCAAGTGCAATCGGGATTGTGCAGGCGAGCCGATGCCTGTCAGACCGTACGCGGCTACTGAATCAGCTGCTGGAGTCGGCATGGGTGTTGGATGAGACAACCCGGCGCTTCCACTATCGCAGCCGCCGCGCTGTGATAGAAGATGACCGCATTCACCACTGATGCTGTGATTAATGCCAGCTCAAGGGTAGGTGATTATGCCGCTTTTCACTGCCGGTGCAGGTTTGTCTGCACTGCGTTTTAAAGCTGCCGCATTATTACTTACAAGCTGCTCCAGTTTATCAAGGCGCAGCTTGAGCAGTTTAATATCACCCCGCTGTTTTTTTGTCTGCTTTTTAAGCGCCGCAATATCCTTGTAGATATCCGCGCTTGCAGATTCAACAGGGATGATCAATGTCGATAGCAGACAGATAGAAAAGAGGGGGGTCAGTTTTTTCATAGTCACAATCTCTTGAATTTTATATAACGCCAAGTATGCACCTGCAATTTAATTTACACTGATATATTCACCCGGCTGAAACATCACCTGGCTCTGCTTCTCTTTTAGTTGAACGGCTGAATAGCCCGCATAGACACGAATAACATTGGCGGTAACGCTGGGTTCAGAAAACTGGTAGCTTCCGCCATCAACACCAAATACCGGCCCCTGCCGCGCACTCTTGTACAGCGTGATGGTGTCGCCCTTTTTTATGCGCGTGTCCCTTCCCATATCAATGTATAGATAATTTTCATCTTCCCCCAATACCTTTACGCTAAACTCCCGGCAGGAGAGCAGCTGCCGGATGGCCATCACCTCCCTGTCCAGCATCTCACCAAAGGCCTCTCCATAGGGGTCATTGTAAAAGGCATAGGTGCCAAAACGCACCGGCTGATCCGGCTTGATATAGCCCTTTACCACCTTTGCATGCCGATGGCGGGCCAGCAGCTCGCCGGTGTAGGCATCATGGATAAAAAACTCAACCTCAATGTTACGTTCGTTGGGCTGCCACTTGAGTCCAAGCTCGTTTTCAATGCCCCGCCAGCTGGGTTTAAAGCTGACCCCGAGCGGGTTCCATTCAGTATCAAACAGCTCAAAGTTGCGCGTCACTCTAAAGCTGGGTGGAAGCTCATGACCCAGGTCGCGTATCACGCCAGAGATGACATACTGGATGCCCAGATCATCCTGTAGCGTATTAACGAGGGGGCGAATCTTGTTGCCGTTGCTGGCAATTGATGTGGCATTCAGCGGATCATGATGCAGTGATTGATTGCTGGCATCACGAACCAGAAAGTCACCACTGGCGCTCAGCCTTTGCAGCAGCTCGGTGGGGATGCCGCGTTGAAAGCCATGATAGTCATTCGTCCCAACCTGGGTTGCATCCAGCAGTGGAAAGTAGACAGCGGCAACCTTTCTTCTAAAGCTGTTGTTATCGAACCCCCCACAGCTGCTGGAACGCTCTTCGATAGCTACACTGATAAGCAGCGTTATGATGCCATTGGCGATATGTTCATCAATAATATCTGCTCTGGAGAGATGGCTGGATGAGCGCACCTGGATGCTGTCAATAATATTGCTTCCCAACCCTGTGGCATAGGTGGAGTTGACCTTCGCATTCTGCATCATTGATGCCTGACGCAGGGCATTTTGATAGGCCGTCAGACGTGCTGATCCGATATCACCGTTGCGGATGACCGCACTGCCTCTTGCCTCGATCGTCGCTGCAAAAACAGGTGTACTACAGAGGCAGAGAAGGCTGGCGGTTAGCAGGATAAAATGACGCATGACGGCACGCTGTTCAGCACGTTAGTTTTTATGGTAGACCACTTCCGGTGCGGTGCCGCTACTGCAACCATTCGCGCAGCCACGGGCCGGGGCTATGGTGGTGCAGCTGTTGCAGTTACTGCCTGTGCCACTCTCAATGGTTATTTCGATATTTTCACGCGGCGGCTCTTCAGCATCGGCCTGGTGCTCACGCTCTTGCTCGGCGTTGAGCTGTCCAATGCAGTCCGGGGTAAGGCTTGCAAAGCAGTGGTACAGGTTTTCATTGATCTTCAACTCCAGCTCGGCTTCATAGATGCCATCACCTTTTGGCGTTAAGGCCAGCAGTTGAGCACCGCGCACCACGGCATCAATATAGGCGCGAAAACGGTCGCTCTCTATTGCCGCATCCCTTACCGTGGTCATGCCGGTGATGCGTGTGCCATAGAGCATCTCTGCCAGGTTGCGATAGGCATCAACCTTTGCGGCTCTAATGGCCAGCAGGCGCTTTCTTGGAGGGGGATAATTCATGTAATCAGATTCCACACCGTAGCCGACAGCCTTGAGGGTTTTCAGCGCTGCTTTGGGCGGCGCCTTCTCTTTGGCTGCCTTATGTTGCTGTGCCGGCTGATAGGTGCGCACCACGGTAACCTTGGATACAGGCTCACCCTGTTTCAGCTTGACGGCTAATCGCTGCTCAAAACAGGCCGTCAATAAAAATATGCTTAATGCACATATACCTAATCTGATCATGGAACTGTCCTCTCCTGACGCCGGTTTATTTTGACTGTAAATGGTCATCGCCAAAACACACTGCATTTAACATGCCAGCAAAGCCTGAAGGGCATGGCGGCCTGGCTGGAATATATAAGTATGTTCAAAACAATGGATTAGTGGAGAGCTGCTGGATGCCGGATTTTGTCTGGGCGGCAATAAATTGCCGATCTTGAAACATGGCAGGCAACATATTGTCGGCAATCAACGGTTTTTCTGGGATTATGAACAGCAACATGCAACACTGTCTGCCCGGTTTTCCAGGATAAAAAGGCCTCTCTGTGACCACAGATTTTTCAACCCTGCCACTAACGCCCGAGATGCTGGCCAATCTCGAATCGCTGGATTACCGGAAGATGACCCCGATCCAGGCAGCCGCTCTGCCCTCACTGCTACAGGGCAGGGATCTGATCGCCCAGGCAAAGACCGGCAGTGGCAAAACAGCCGCCTTTGGCATCGGGCTGCTCGACAGACTGAATGTGGCCCAATACAGAATCCAGGCGCTGGTGCTCTGCCCCACCCGTGAGCTGGCCGACCAGGTAGGCAAGGAGATTCGACGGCTGGCGCGCTGCATGCCCAATATCAAACTGGTCAGCCTCTGCGGTGGCCAGCCCTTTGGGCCACAGGTCGGGTCACTGGAACACAGTGCACACATTGCGGTGGGCACACCAGGGCGGATACTGAAGCACCTGCAAAAAGGGACCCTTGATCTGCGCCACATCGAAACCCTGGTGCTGGATGAGGCAGACCGGATGCTCGACATGGGCTTCTGCGACGAGATCGCAACCATTATCGACCATACGCCGATCGGTCGGCAGACCCTGCTCTTCTCCGCCACCTACCCCGATGCCATCGAGGGGATGAGCGGCCGGTTTCAGCGTGATCCGGTGGTGGTAACGGTTGATGCCACCCACAGTGACCGCCATATCAAACAGCACTTCTACGAGGTGCAGAAGGGGCAGCGGGTCAACACAGTGGCCGCCCTGCTGGCGCAACACAGACCGGAATCGACCGTGGTTTTCTGCAACACCCGTCAGCAGTGCCAGGAGGTTGCAGATAAGCTGCAACAGCGAGGCTTCGAGGCGCTCTCCCTGCATGGCGATCTGGATCAGAGAGAGCGGAATCAGGTGCTGGTGATGTTCGCCAACAAAAGCTGCCCCATACTGGTTGCCACCGATGTTGCCGCCCGTGGGTTGGATATCAAAGATCTGCAGGCGGTGATCAACTTTGAACTCTCACGTGATCCGGAGGTGCATATCCACCGCATTGGCCGCACCGGCCGTGCCGGTAAAAAGGGGGTTGCACTGAGCCTTTTCATTGCCTCCGAAGCCTGCCGGGTCAATGCGCTGGAGGAGTATCTCGCCTGCTCAATAGCGGTAGAGACCCTGAAAACCCCTGAGATTGAGGCGGGTTTTAAACTGCGCTCACCGATGGTCACCTTCTGCATCGACGGTGGTCGCAAGGATAAAGTCCGCCCCGGCGATATCCTCGGCGCACTCACGGGCGAGGGTGGCATACCAGGCAACAAGGTGGGCAAGATTGATATCTTTGATCGCATCGCCTATGTTGCCATTGATCGCACCATTCGCAAAAAGGCGCTGAAGCAGCTCTCTGAGGGCAAAATCAAAGGGCGCAGATTCAAGGTACGGCGGCTGATTCCGTCTGCATAACATCACGCATGCCTCATCTCTCGCCATGAGGATGGATATGAGAAAACTCCTGCCCATCATATTGATAGCCCTGCTTGGAACGACAATGTACGGATGCAAGTTCATCATTAACCAACTGGCATTTTATCCAGATCGTGTGGATCTGTTATCAAAAAACAGCCTGCCTCCTGGTGTTGAAGAGCGGTTTATCGACACGGAGGACCGGGTAAGGATTCAACTGCTTTATCTCCCCTCAACCGGCTCCGGCAGGGTGCTGATCTATTTTCACGGTAATGCGGGCAATATCTACCATAGAATCCCTGATCTGCTTCAACTCCAACGGTTTGGAATAAACGTCATGGGAGTGAGCTACCGTGGTTATGGAAAGAGTGGAGGCGCACCCAGTGAGGAGGGGATATACCAGGATGGTGAGGCCGTTTTTGACTATGCCACGGAAGTGCTGGGATTCCCTCAAAGCGAGATCATTATTTTTGGGCGCTCAATAGGGACTACTGTAGCAATCAACAGTGCTAAAAACAGAGCGATAGGGGGGCTGATCCTTGTAACGCCACTGACCAGTGCCAAGGCGCATGCAAAGGCCGTGGGGCTGGGGTTTCTCTCTCCACTGGCTGGCGATGCTTTTGATAATGTAACCAGGATAAAAGAGGTAAAGGTTCCACTGCTCGTTATTCATGGAACAGATGATCGTGTCATCCCCTTTTCAATGGGCAGACAGCTATTTGACAGTGCTCAGACTAAAAAGCAGTTTATAACAATAGAGGGAGCGGGGCATAATAACCTGCAAGCAGATTACGGACAGGCATACTGGTCAGCAATCGCCGGTTTTATCAGGCAGACAGCAAACCGATAAGTAAAATGTTTAACCTTAAACGCCGGGCATACAATAAAATAGCTTTAATCCTTATCCCTTTTTTGCTGCCTGCCTGCGCATCAAAATCGCATGCCGTTAAACCTGTTGAAGAGATAGCGGTAGAGAGGGGGGAAGAGATCTATGTGGTAAGCCATGGCTGGCATACCGGGCTTGTTGTGCCATCCCGGCAGATCCAGGATCAGCTTCATCCGTTAAGAGCACGGTTTGGTGACACCCCTTATATTGAGTTTGGCTGGGGCGACAGGGCGTTCTACCAGGCAGAAGAGCCCTCGACAGGGCTGGCTCTAAAAGCCATCCTATGGCCAACAGAGTCGGTCATTCATGCGGTTGCCGTGCCTGAAAAGGTGCATGAATATTTCCCGAACAGTGAGGTTATAGCATTGTGCCTCAGCGCGGCTGACCTCTCCTCACTGATCCGCTATATCTCAAACAGTTTTCTCAAAAACAGAAAAGGTGAAATATTACCGCTTCAGCGCGGGATCTATGGTAACAGTCAGTTTTATTCGGCCGTGGGCCTTTTCAGCTTAATGAACACCTGTAACAACTGGACGGCCAAGGGGCTGCAAAGTGCAGGAATGGATAGTTCACCCACACTTAAGGTAACCGCCGGCAGTGTCATGGATTATGTAGCGGCATATAAACAATCGCTTACAACCACAGCATCCCGCGCTGCCGTAATCTGCCGCTAGTTCCAGGTCAATTTTCAATTTTTTGTTGCGCTATTAGCTGAAGGGTGCGCGTCCTTGCGCCGTTTTCTCCTTAAACAGCAGGGGATCAGTTACCAAACTGTTTACGTATATAAGCCAGTACTGCTCTGACATCTCCGGCCATCAGATCCGCATTACCCCCTTTGGCCGGCATGGCCATAGGTGATCCGGGGGTCTGGAAACCTTCTGTAATGTGCTTGATCAGTACCTCATCATTTTGAGAGAGACGCCCCTTGGGATCGGTGAAGTCCGGTACGCCAGGCAGCAGGCCTTTGCCATTGCCACCGTGGCAGGCGATGCAGGTTTTGTTATATATCGCCTGGCCATCCAGCTTGCCGCTGCCTGATGAGGTCGAAGCCTTTGCAGCAATAATACTTTTGCGAGCCGGCTTGTTGGATGCCACTAGGAAGGCCAGCACATCGCGCGCCTCCTGCCCGGTCAGACCCGCACGCAGACGCATGTGGAATATCGCTGTTTTCCAGTCGTCATCGCGCAGATCCAGTGGGTCACGTATGTTATGGCAACGACCACAGTTTTCAGACCAGACCATGGCTCCTGCACTGAAATCACCTTCAGCTGCAGTGCCGGATAGCGGCAGCAGCAGGCTGGAAAGTGTCAGAATTGTGGCCGCTAAGCCTGCTTTTGAACACAAAGATAGATTCATTGGAATTCTCCTCCTCTAGAAGCCGTAGGCCATTTGGAACAACCAGCGATCATCATCGCTGGGCTTGCCATTCATCCCATCATTCGACTCATAGGCGAGCTTGCCGATAACATTACTGGCAAACAGATAGTTCAGACCCAGTGTCCACTGTTGCTGATCCTTGCTTTTATGCGGTGAGTCATAGTCGGTATAACGGAGCACCCCCTCAAATTTAGTGCTTGGAACCAGGTAGGATGCCTGGGTGTACCATGTTTCCCATTTGGCACCTGCTGAAGCGGTGCTCCCGGTTGTGGCTCTGCCAACCTCGCTCTCTATATATTCACCGCGCAGCATTAGTGATCTGTATTTCCATACACCATCAAACCCGAGTACATCATAGTCACGCGCCTGCTGGTTGCTCAGTGTGCTGCCTGTGGTTTCATTCAGGGTTGCGGTGGCCTTGCCGGTAGCCGCAGATATGCCGATCTCCAGCCCGGCCACGGGCAGTATCCCAAAGCGCCCGCCCCAGACCTTCTCACCATCTGCATCCGCACCTATACCCTCGGCATCAATGCCATCGAGTCCAAATGCGCCATCTTCCAGCTCCATCTTCAATGTAGGGCCATTGCCCACATAAACAGCATAATTGCTGCGCAGGCTCCCTATCGGGAATCCACCCCGCGCCTGCAGGCCGACTTCATATATAGGTGCAGCACCATCATGTCCAAAACCGGGGGGTGCAGAGGGCAGCTTGTTGATCCAGGAGGGGTGCAGATTTTGTCTGAACTGACCGATTGGGCTCAGGAACTTGCCTGCTCCAAGCGCTACATAATCGTTTGCGAACCAGTTGATGTTCATGTATCCCAGGCCAACCTTGGTTGATCCATCATCGTTGAGCTGAAACTCCAGTTCAGTCTGCAACAGTATCAGATCTTTGTACTGGGCATGAATGATGGGGGCAAATCCTCCCACCCTGAAGCTGCCATCCTTGTTATTTCCACCGTTACCTCCATCAACATAGCCAACATCCGCATAACCTGCTATGTGAAATATGAGATTGGGGTCTTTCCATTCAGAGGCCGCATTTATCTCGCCCTCCAGCGCCTTTGCCTCGGCTCGGGTAACGGTGTTCTCTTCGAACTCTTTAACCTTGGCCTCTTGTTGTTTTAGAATCTGTTGCACCTGCTGCAGCTGCTTTTGCAACTGTTGCACTGTTTTTTTAAGTTCGTTGTAGCCCACATCTGCCGAAGCGGTCATGGGCAAGGCCAGCGCCATGGCGACAGCCAGTGCGTGCCGGGTTAATCTACCAGGATGTTTCATCTATCTTTCCTCCAGTCGTGTCATGCAAGGACCGTCTTATCGCTGCGGTGTATTACCGTAAAATCATTAATAACCCTACTGAATCTACGATTTAGGCAATGTAATGGAGGGAAGCTGTCACCAGGGTGACGGATGCATTACAATTTTGTAACCCTGCTGTCATCTTTATGGCAGGTAGCGTGGGTTAACTTCTTCACCATGCGGGCAGACTATGGGCATGCAGTGAAACTTTTGATTGCTGAAGATGAGGTCAAGACAGGTGAATATCTCCGGCGGGGGCTGAGTGAGGCCGGGTTTATCGTCGATCTGGCCCATAACGGGCTGGATGGCCACCATCTGGCCATGACCGAGCGCTATGATCTGCTCATCCTTGATGTGATGCTGCCGGATCTGGACGGCTGGCAGATCCTGAAATCGCTGCGCGAGGCCGGCAGAGAGCTGCCCGTGCTGTTCCTCACCGCCCGTGACAGTGTCGATGACCGGGTTAAGGGGCTGGAGTTGGGAGCGGATGATTATCTTGTCAAACCCTTCGCCTTCGCTGAATTGCTGGCGCGTGTCCGCACCCTGCTGCGGCGTGGCGCAAGCCCCGCTGCCGAGCTGAAGCTGGGTATCGGCGACCTGGAGCTGGATCTGGCCCGCCATCGCGCCAGCCGGGGTGGCCGGTGCATCCGCCTTACGGCCAAGGAGTTTACCCTGCTGGAGCTGCTGGTACGCCGTCAAGGTGAGGTGCTGCCACGCTCCCTGATTGCCTCGCAGGTCTGGGATATGAATTTTGACAGCGACACCAATGTCATTGATGTTGCGATACGCCGCCTGCGCATGAAGATTGATAATGGTTTTGATCTCAAGCTGATCCAGACGGTGCGTGGCATGGGCTACATGATTGATCTGCCATAGATGAAACGCCCCCCATCACTGACCCTGCGACTGACCCTGCTGTTTACCATTGCAGCCATGGTCGGGTTGCTGGCCTTCGGCTGGATTGTTGAGCAGGCCCTCAAAAACCACTTCAGCTCGGAAGACCTCCATGAGATCAAGGTTGTCACCCAAGCGGTGGAGGAGTCCCTCTCCCAGCTACAGGCTGACTCTGATCTGGCGCAGATCAAGCAGCGTCTCGATGACATCCTGGTGGGTCATCATGGTGCCCTGCTGCATATCAGTGATGCCGCAGGGAGACTGATATATAGCAGCCCCGGGCCGGATCTCTCCCTGATGCCGGCACTCTCCCCCGATCAACTTGCGCCAGACGGCATACAGCAGTGGAGCGACAGCAGGCACAACTACAGCGCCCTCGTTCAACAGGTTGCAGGGAAAAGCGGTGCGGATTATACCGTCATCATCGCCGTCATCACCGACCACTACCTGCACTTTCTCCATGAGTTTCGCCGTACACTCTGGATTATGGTCATCGGTGGCATTGTGGTCATGGGGTTGATGGGGTGGATAGCGGTGCGGCATGGCCATCGCCCACTGCACCACATCGTTGACCAGATCAGCAGGATCAGCGCCAACGAGCTGAACACCCGCCTCGATCCCGGAGCCGTTCCGGCTGAACTTACCGAACTGGCGCTGTCGTTCAATGAACTCCTGCAGCGTATGGAAGAGGCGTTCAACCGGATCTCCAACTTCTCTGCCGATATTGCCCATGAGCTGCGCACCCCGGTTACCAACCTGATGACCCAGAGCCAGGTCACTCTCTCCCAGGTGCGCAGCATGGAGGAGTACCGGGAAATTCTCTACTCCAACATGGAAGAGTACGAACGCATGGCGCAGATGATTGATGACATGCTCTTTCTGGCCAAGGCCGACAACGGCCTGCATCCGCCCAACGCAGAGGATGTTGATCTGGAAAACGAGGTACGCAGCCTGTTCGATTATTACGAGGCCTGGGCGGAAGAGCGCCGTGTATCACTGGCACTGAAGGGTGCTGCCCATATTCAGGGCGACCGCCTTATGTTACGCCGCGCCCTCGGCAACCTGCTCTCCAACGCCATCCGCCATACCCCGGCAGGCAGCACGGTGAATGTGCAACTCGGCAGTGCCGGAAGCCGTGTACATATTGCCGTGCAGAATCCCGGCGCACCTCTCCCGGCCGAACAGATCGCCAGGATTTTTGACCGCTTCTACCGCACCGATCCATCACGGCAGCAGAGTGGTGAAGGGGCAGGGCTGGGGCTGGCCATTGTCAAATCAATCGTCAAGAGCCACGGCGGAAAGATTGTGGCCACTTCTGACAAAACCTGCACTCAATTCAGGGTCAGCCTGCCTGCCACAGACAGGCGCACCAAAAAACAGTGATTCATCCAAGCATCCAATACTCTCTAATGCCTGTAATCTTGCTGCTGCAAAATTCTCAGCCGCTTGCGAATAAAGGTCTCATCGGTGTGGCAGTGCAGCAGGCAGGATCTCAGATTGCTCTGTGCCGTAATTTGCCTGAAGTCGATATATGAAAGCCCCTGCGAGTGGGCTATGTAAAAGCGGTCAATGCGGGTGCCCTGCATAATGACTCTCTTGATCCCAGGAGCCTGTCGGGCTTAGGATGAACTGGCTGCGGAAGCGGGAGAGCGGCTCAGATATCCCCGGTTTTTCGTTGCGTAGGCCCACTATGCGCCTCAAAACCGGGAATATTTGCCACTCCCTCACTACAATCCACTTAAGTCCGACAGACCCCTAGAGGATCATGAATTGTGAACATTATGTGCGCTTTTACAAGTAAAAACACCAATCTGCGCTCCATACGTACTCCATTTTTGGGACTATCGTGGACAACGAGAGACAATGGAATAGAATTGCGGGCATAAAAAGCACTGTAAAAACAGTGCCTTTCGTGGCTTCTGGTGGTCTGTGATGGTCTTTCAAAATGGTGCCGAGGAGAGGACTTGAACCTCCACGAGCCAAAGCTCACTAGCACCTGAAGCTAGCGTGTCTACCAATTTCACCACCTCGGCAGAGGAAAGTGATGCCGCAACAGAAGCACAGCAACCCGATGAGCTGGTGGACTTTACCGGGGCATCAATGGGTTGTCAACTTGGTTCAACCGGAGGATCTCATTTGAAAAGAGCACTGGTAACAGGTGGAAGCGGTGATATTGGTTCAGCCATCTGCCGCCGCCTGGCGGCCGATGGCCAGCACGTTATTGTGCATGCCAACAGCAATCTGGCTCGTGCTGAGGAGGTTGCAGCTGAGATCAATGCTTCAGGCGGGTCTGCACAAAGCGTGCAGTTTGATGTGGTGGATGGGGCGGCGGCAGAGCAGGCACTACAGGGGTTGCTGGAGAGAGGGCCGATCCAGGTCCTGGTCAATAATGCAGGTATCCATGATGATGCACCGCTGGCTGGCATGAGCCGGGAGCAGTGGCGGCGGGTGATCGATGTATCGCTGAACGGTTTTTTCAATGTGACTCAGCCACTGCTGCTGCCGATGATGCGCACCCGCTGGGGGCGTATCATTAGCCTTTCATCGGTTGCCGGGGTGATGGGTAATCGGGGGCAGGCCAACTATGCGGCGGCTAAATCCGGTCTGCATGGTGCCTCGCGTTCGTTGGCGATAGAGCTGGCTTCCAGAGGCGTTACGGTCAATGTGGTTGCTCCTGGTATTGTTCATGGCAGTATGTCAGAGGCGAGTTTTGATAGCGCAATGATCAAGCAGATGGTGCCAATGAAACGAGCCGGGCAACCTGACGAGGTGGCCTCACTGGTCAGTTTTCTTGCCTCGGATGAGTCAGGCTATATATCGGCCCAGGTGATTTCGATTAATGGAGCAATGTGCTGAATGAGTCCATCTGAATGTGCTGTTGTTATTCCGGCCTTTAATGAAGAGGCCACTATTCGCGCACTGGTTAAACGTGTTCTGCCACAGGTAGAGCAGGTGATTGTTGTGGATGATGGCTCGACTGATGCAACCTGTGATGAGCTGTCTGGACTTGATGTCACGGTATTGAAAAGCAGTCAAAACAGGGGCAAGGCCGCCTCGCTACAGCACGGCTTTCAACATGCCCTGCAACAAGGGTGCAGAGCGGTTATTACGCTGGATGGTGATGGGCAACATGCGCCGGAGGAGATCCCCCGGCTTTTGGCTGCGGCTACAGATAACCCTGATACCATCATTGTTGCAGCACGTCTGATCAACCGTGAGGCGGCCCCCCCGCTACGCTTGTTTGCCAATAAGTTTGCTGATTTCTGGGTCTCCTGGGCTTCGGGTTATCCCGTTGTTGATTCGCAGTCTGGTTTCCGCCTCTACCCGGCAGCCTTGCTGGAGAGCGTTGCGCTGGCCAACTGTAGTGCTGAAGGGTTTGTCTTTGAAAGCAAGATTTTTATTGAAGCTGCCAGGCGGGGCTTCTATAGTGTCGTGGTTCCAGTTGAGTCTATCTATCTGCCGGATCGAAGAGAGAGCCACTACCGACCCTTTGGCGATACATCGCGCATTGTTTTGATGATTGCCTGGCAGCTGTTTAAGCGGGGAGGCTATCTGCCGGGCTTGCTAAGAGCATTGGGCATCCTGGCTGATCCACGAGGAAATTTGTAGAGAGCACTTCTGCTTTTTAGATTGAATCCGATAACGAAAGGAGAAACATGATGAAAAAACGATATTTAAAACAACTTGCTATTGTCTTAATGCTCATGGTTACACTGCTCTTTGCTGGTTGCAGGACTGCACCAATCTATAACGTCACGGATGCGCCGGTGAATGTAGATATCAAGGCTTATTCGGCCGCAGATGTGAAGAAGGCGATTATCAGAGCAGGTGCCGCTTTGGGTTGGCAGATCAAGGAGTCGGAGCCGGGCAAGCTGGTGGGTACACTGCACCTGCGCAAGCATATGGCAAAGATCACTATCCCTTATTCAAAAGAGGGCTACAGCCTGCTTTACAGCACCAGCAATGAACTGAATTACAACCCGGAGAAGGGGGAGATCCACAAGAATTACAACGGCTGGATTCAAAATCTGGATCGCGCCATCCAGTCCAATCTGGCGATGTTATAACAGGGTGTAATGTCTGGGGCAGGGGAGACCTCCTGCCCCATATTCACAAAGCCAATGCGCTTTGATCCTGGGCTGGGTGCCGTTGATTGGGATAGCCTCTGGACACTTCTGCTCTCCCTTTTGGTTATCGTATTAACCGCTGCGATCCCTCTCCTTCTTACCTGTCTCCATGTCCTGCGAATTGCACGCAATACTCCGGGAGATGCTGACTCCTGTAGCGGCTGCTTTGTTTTTGGTAAAAGATTGGTGAATGGATCAATCGATGATGAATATCGATTGCGCCTGAAGAGGGCCATGCAACTTATTCATGAGCAGCCTGAATGCCTGGTGCTGCTGCTGGGCGGCGCTACATCGGCAGGTGCTCCAAGCGAAGCGGAGTCTGGTCTTCTCTATCTTCAACAGCATGGTCTGCCTGAACAGTACAATATCCGCCTTGAAGAGCAGTCACAAAATACGCTCGATAATTTGCAGAATGCGAGGCAGATGTTGCAAAGAGAGCAGATTGATCAGGTGATCCTGATCTCCAGCCGTTACCATTTGGCGCGCTGCCGGTTGATTGCCAATAGCCTTAACATAGAGCATGTCCTCTGTGCAGCTGAGCCTGTGTTGACCATCAATGCCGCAATATTGTGGAAGTTGCTGATAGAGGCAGCCTATATCCACTGGTTTGTGGTTGGAAAAAACTGGGCGCGACTCACTGGAAACCAGCGGATGCTGGGCCGGGTTACCTGACTATTCCGCTCGTTTGGATTGCGTTCGGTTTAACCTAGAATCCGCAGTTGACCGCTTTGAGGGTATACCAACATATTGATGAGCTTGATATTTTGTGCTTTCAGCCTGTTCACCCAGTAGGTGAACTTCGCTACGGGGCGGATTGCACGTTTGCGGAGGCGCATGCCTGCGTTGCAACTCCTTG